>JANYIH010000316.1 GCA_025358745.1 Hyphomicrobiales bacterium
CGCCCTCCTTGACGCTGGTGGGCGGCGAGCTGGCGCTGGACTTTACCAACACAAGCTCCGGCCGCGGCTCTCCCGGGCATCGCGACCATCTCCAGCGCGCCGCGCATGTCGCGCAATGGGCCGTTCATGCCCGCGTGCTGGCGCCGCAGGATGGGGAATGGCTCGTCAAGACGACGCAGAGCGACGAGGCCCTCGGGACGCTTCTGTTGCGCGAGGCGCTCGACCTGCGCGAGGACGTCTATCAACTCGGCGCCGCCATCGCCGCGGGCCGGCCCGCCCCGCCCGAGCGAATCGCAAGCCTGGCGCAGACGCACGCCCGCGCCCTCGCGCGCGGGCGTTTGTCGCCGATCGGCGCGATATTCGGCTGGACGTGGAGCGCGCGCGAGGCGCCGGTCGAGGCGATTACGGGGCCGATCTCGCTGTCCGCGCTGACGCTGCTGCAAAAGGCCGATCTCACCCGCGTGAAGCAATGTCAGGGCGAGAAATGCGGCTGGCTGTTCTTCGATACGACCAGGAACAAAAGCCGGCGCTGGTGCGAGATGGAGGTCTGCGGCAACCGCGCCAAGCAGAAGCGATTCGCCAGGCGGGCGCGCGCATGAGACGCGCCCTCTGCGCGCTGCTACTGCTCCTCGCGCTCGCCGCCTGCTCGCGCGAGCTGGAGACCGATCAGGCCCGGCTCTGCCGCATGGCGCTGCCGGCGCTGAGGCCGCCCGAGGCGGCGGTCGTCATCGACAGTCAGGCCGAGGACGGCGACGGGCGCGGCGTGAGCGTGGTCTACCGCGACAGGCCGGACGGCCTGCCCCGGCTCGCCCATTGCCGCTATCGGCGCCCCGGCCGGCCGCTGCATTCGACCGATCTTGTCGAGTTGACCCTCGACGGCGCGCCAATCAATGCGTCGCGTCTGTTTTTCCTGATCCGGTTCTGGCTCGCCACGCCGGACGGGCGCGCCGCCGATCCCGCCCCGCTCGGCCGCATCGAGAACCTGCCGCAGATCTCGCCGCGCGCCGCTTATGGCCTGCAACAGGCGTTCAACGCGGCGCCGCCGACGGCGATCTACGCTCTGCTCGCCGCCGCCTATTCGCTGATCTACGGCCTGGTCGGGCGCATCAATCTCGCCTTCGGCGCGCTTGCGGCGGCGGGCGGCTATGGCGCGGCGTTCGGCGCGGCGCTGTGGGTCGGCGCCCCGCCGGCCTACGTGCTGCTGTGCGCCGGCGTGCTTGGCGTCGCCGTGGCGGCTGCGTGGGGCGCCGTCTCCGGCGCCGCGGCGCTCCTTCCCTTGCGCGATGCGCCGGGTCAGCAGACGCTCGTCGCCACCGTCGGCCTGACCATTTTCCTCAGCGAATTGCTGCGGTTGACGCAGGGCGAGCGCCCAAACTGGGTGGCGCCGATCCTCAATGCGCCGTTCGGCGTGGCGCGGGCGGGGGATTTCATCGTCACCACCTCGGCCGATTCGCTGTTTACCGCGGGGGTCGCGCTCGCCGCCGGCCTCGCGCTGGCCCTGGCGATGCGCTGGAGCCGGTTCGGCCGCGAGTGGCGCGCCTACGCCGACGATTCCTTCGCCGCCGCACTGTTCGGCATCGACCCCGCCGCCGTGTTTTTAAAGACCTTCGCGCTGGCGAGCGCGCTCGCCGGCCTCGCCGGCTTCGTGATGACGATGTTCTACGGCGCGGTCGGCTACGAATCCGCCGCCACGCTCGGCCTCAAAGCGCTGGTCGCCGCCATACTCGGCGGCATCGGCTCGATCCCCGGCGCGCTGATCGGCGCCCTTATGCTCGGCGGATTTGAGGCCTTGTGGTCGGCGATGTTCAGAATCGAATATCGCGACGTGGCGAGTTACGCTCTGCTCGCGCTTATCCTGGCGCTGCGGCCCGGCGGCTTGATGGGGCCGAGCGAAAATTACGGCCGGCGCTGGGCTTGATGGCGCCGCTTTCGCACGCCACATTGCGTCAAGCTCGGAGGAGGGCTCTCATGTCACAGGCTTATGTCTCCGCGCCCGCTCGCGCCTCGCTCGAAGGCGTGCGCACGCGCCGCCTGACGGGTTTGTGCTTCGATTTCGTCGCCGTCAGCGTCATCGCCACGCTGATCTATGTGCTGCTGCTTGTGCTGACGCTCGGGCTGTCGTTCTTCTTCCTGCCGCCGCTGTGGCCGATCGTGGCTTTCTTCTATAGCGGCGTCACCATGTCCGGCCCGCGCCACGCGACGCCGGGGATGCGCGCGACGGATCTTCAGGTGAAGATGCACGACACCGGCGCGCCAGTCCCGTTCCTCAACGCCGCCGCGCATGGCGCGTTTTTCTACATCAGCTGGTTCTTCCCGCTGGTGTTTCTGGTCACGCTGGTCGATTCCGACAAGCGCTTCCTGCACGACATCCTGTCCGGCGTGGTGGTGACGCGGCGTCAGTAAACGCTGTCTTCAGGCTCGCGAAAATATTTGTGCGAGCCCATTTCCGCGTTAACCGATCCGGACTAGCTTCGCTGTCAGCGTGCTTTGCCAGGAGAGGCTCTTTTGACGCGCGAGGTTCGCGACGCACCGCAGTTCTACCTGACGGCGCCTTCGCCCTGCCCCTATTTGCCGGGCATGGTGGAGCGCAAGGTGTTCACCCATCTCGTCGGCAAGCGCGCCGCCGCGCTTAACGACATGCTAACCCAGACCGGCTTCCGCCGCTCGCAGACCATCGCCTATCGGCCGGCCTGCGAGAATTGCCGCGGCTGCGTCTCGGTGCGGGTGCTGGTCGATGAATTTTCGCCCAACGACGCGCAACGGCGAATCCAGCGCCTTAACAGCGACCTGGTCGGCGTGATGACCGGGCCGAAGCCTAACCCGGAACAATATTCCCTGTTCCGCGACTATCTCGACGCCCGCCATCCCGACGGCGGCATGGCCGACATGTCGGTGCTCGATTTCTCGATGATGGTCGAAGACAGCCACATCGACACCATTGTCACCGAATATCGCCGGCGCGGGCCTGACACCGCGATCAACGGTCGCGGCGAGGGGCCGCTGGTCGCCGCCTGCCTGACCGACCGGCTCGCCGACGGCCTGTCGCTGGTTTATTCCTTCTACGATCCGGCGATGGCGAAGCGCTCGCTCGGCGCTTACGTCATTCTCGACCATATCGCCAAGGCGCGCCGGCTCGGCCTGCCGCATGTCTATCTCGGCTATTGGGTCGATGGCTCGCGCAAGATGGCCTACAAGGGCGCCTATCTGCCGCAGGAGCGACTCGGCCTCAACGGCTGGGCGCGGGTCGAACGGGAACCCAAATGAGCCACGCTAATTTCGTCTCCACCGAGCAGCTCGACGCGTCGCTCGGCGATCCCGACCTGCGCGTGATCGACGCGTCCTGGCACCTGCCGACCACCGCCCGCAAGGGCGACGCGGAATTCCGCGCCGGCCATATCCCCGGCGCCGTGTTCTTCAACATCGACACGATCGCCGACACGTCCACCGGCCTGCCGCACATGCTGCCCAAGCCCGAAGCTTTTGCGAACGCGATGGGCGAACTCGGCCTCGGCGACGACATGCGCTTCGTCATTTACGATACGCTCGGACTGTTCGCCGCCGCGCGGGTGTGGTGGACTTTGCGGGCGTATGGCGCGCGCGATGTGAAAATCCTTGCCGGCGGACTGCCGAAATGGACCCACGAGGGTCGCGCGCTGGAAGGCGGCGAAGCCAACCCCAAACCCGCACGATTTTCCCCCAGGCTGAGTCGCGCCGTCGTCGCCGGCCTTGCGGAAGTAAAGGCCGCGCTGGCGAGCGGCGCGGCGCAAATCGTCGACGCCCGCCCCGCCGACCGTTTCGAGGGCCGCGCGCCGGAGCCCAGGGCCGGCCTGAAAAGCGGCCACATGCCGGGCGCGCTCAATCTTCCCTATGGCGAATTGCTGGAGCACGGCCAGCTCAAGCCGAAACCGGCCCTGGCCGAAATTTTCGCCGCCCATGGCGTGAACCTGGGGCGGCCCGTGATGACGACCTGCGGTTCGGGCGTCAGCGCCGCCATCGTCGCGCTGGCGGTCGAGGAGGCGGGCGGCGATCTCGCCGGCCTCTACGATGGCTCCTGGGCGGAATGGGGCGGCCGCGAGGACTGCCCCGTCGTCACCGGCCCGTCGGGCCGCTGAAGCCGCCGTCACTGGAAGCATTCGGCGCCATGCAGGTTGACCACGGCGTAGCCATAGCGGTCATACAAGTCGTTCTGCTTGAAGCACGAGCTGGACACTTTGCCGGGGATGTAACGAGGGCGATAGTGCCGCTGGTCGCCGCCGTTGCCTTGGATCACGGAATAGGCCAGCGGGGTCGAGCCCGTCCCGGCGCCGCCCGTGCCGCCGCCCGCCGCGCCGCCCGCGCCACCGCCCGCCGCGCCGCCATTGCCGCGCGCAAAAGCTGAAGAAGCGTCGAGAACCGAGAGAGAGACGAGGGCGAGGAGAGCGATACGAAGAGCGCGCATGGGAGTTTCCTTTGCAGATCTTTGAGGGATCGCCGGGCTTTTGCCCGCCGGCGTCGGCCTCTTGCCGCTCGCAAAGGTTGGTGTTTTGGCGCGCTCGTTCGGTTCAAACTTTCTGCGAAATAATTCGCGGCCTAATTGGCCTTCACGATCCGGTCGATCCCCCCCATATAGGCGCGCAGCGCCTCCGGCACTTCGATCGATCCGTCCGGCGTCTGATAATTCTCCATCACCGCCACCAGCGCGCGCCCGACCGCGACGCCCGAGCCGTTCAGCGTATGGACGAACCGCGTCGCCTTGGCGTCAGCCGCCTTGCTCCGCGCGTTCATGCGGCGCGCCTGGAAATCGCCGCACACCGAGCACGATGAAATCTCGCGGAACCGGTTCTGCCCCGGCAGCCACACCTCGATGTCGTAAGTCTTCCGCGCGGAAAACCCCATGTCGCCGGCGCAGAGCGCGACGGTGCGGAAATGCAGGCCGAGGCGCTTCAGCACTTCCTCGGCGCAAGCCGTCATGCGCTCGTGCTCCTCGGCCGCCTGCTCCGGCGTCGTGATCGAGACGAGTTCGACCTTCTCGAACTGATGTTGGCGGATCATGCCGCGCGTGTCGCGCCCCGCAGCGCCGGCCTCGGCGCGAAAACACAGCGTGCCGGCGGTGAAGCGCAGCGGCAGTTTGCGCTCGTCGAGGATCTGCTCGCGCACCATATTGGTCATGGCGACTTCGGCGGTGGGGATGAGCCAAAATTCTTTTGTCGACTGAAAAGGCTGCGCTCCACCGGTGTTAGACTCGGCAACTGCACTGCCAAAGCCTTCATTGTAATCCAACTGGCGGATCGCCCGAAATTGATCTCCGCGAAACTTCGGCAATTGCGCCGTGCCAAACATTGCCTCGTCGCGCACCAGCACCGGCGGGTTAATCTCGGTATAGCCGTGTTCGGTCGTGTGCAGATCGAGCATGAACTGCATCAGCGCCCGCTCCAGCCGCGCCAGCGCGCCTTTCAGGATCACGAATCGCGCGCCCGACAGCTTCGCCGCCGTCTCGAAATCCATCAGCCCGAGCGCCTCGCCAAGTTCAAAGTGCTCCTTGGGCTTGAAGCTGTTGGCGAAGCGCGGCGGCTCGCCGTGGCGGCGGACCTCGACATTGTCGTTCTCGTCGCGCCCCTCGGGCGCGTCGGTCGCGGGAATATTGGGGATCGCCGCGAGTTCGAGGTCGAGCGCGGCCTGCGCCGCGCTTGAAGCCGCCTCCAGCGCCGGCATCGCCTGCTTGATCGCGCCCACCTCGGCCTTCAAGGCGTCGGCCGCGCCTGGGTCCTTGCGCGCCACCGCCGCGCCGATCTCTTTCGAGGCCGCGTTGCGCCGCTCCTGCGCCTGCTGCAAGGCGGCGATCGCCGCCTTGCGCGCGTCGTCGAGCGCCAGCAACTCGGCCGCTCGCGGCTCCAGTCCTCGCCGCGCGAGGCCGGCGTCGAAGGCTGCGGGATCGTCGCGAAGGGAGCGGATGTCGTGCATGTCGTCACCGGGAAAAGCCAGGCGCGGTCCTACCAGAGCGCAGCGGCGCCGCACAACTCGCGCGGCGCGGCAACGGATCGCCGGCTCGCGCGTTTACGCCCCGCAACTTCCATTTCCAAGTCGGGATACATCCATGAAAAAGGCGCCGCAATTCGACGTAGGACCGGGCGGGGAAACCCATCAGCACGGCGGCGAGACGCTCACCACCAATCAGGGCATTCCCGTCTCCGACAACCAGAACAGCCTCAAGGCGGCCACGCGCGGCCCCGTGCTGCTCGAAGATTTCGTACTGCGCGAAAAAATCTTCCACTTCGACCACGAGCGCATCCCCGAGCGCATCGTCCACGCGCGCGGCTCGGCGGCGCACGGCTATTTCGAATGCACCGATCCGCTGACCGATCTCAGCAAGGCCGATCTGTTCTCGGAAAAAGGCAAGAAGACGCCGCTGTTCACCCGCTTCTCCACCGTCGCCGGCGGCGCGGGCTCGGTCGATACGCCGCGCGACGTGCGCGGCTTCGCGGTCAAGTTCTACACCCAGCAGGGAAACTGGGATCTGGTCGGCAACAACATCCCGGTGTTCTTCATCCAGGACGCGATCAAGTTTCCCGATCTCATCCACGCCGTCAAAATGGAGTCCGACCGCGGCTATCCCCAGGCAGGCAGCGCGCACGACACTTTCTGGGATTTCGCCTCCCTCCTCCCCGAAACCACGCACATGCTGATGTGGGCGATGTCGGACCGCACACTGCCCCGCTCGCTGCGGATGATGGAAGGCTTTGGCATCCACACCTTCAAACTCGACGACGCCAAAGGCAAATCCACTTTCGTCAAATTCCACTGGAAGCCCGTTCTCGGTCTGCAATCGACGGTCTGGGACGAGGCGCTGGCGCTGCAATCGGCTGACAACGACTACCACCGCCGCGATCTGCACGAGGCGATCGCCAACGGCGATTTCCCGCAATGGGAGTTGTTCGTGCAGCCGTTCGACGCCGATTTCGCCGATAGGCTACCCTATGACGTGCTCGACGCCACCAAGTTGATCCCCGAAGAGGTACTGCCGCTACGCAAGGTCGGCGTGATGACGCTCGACCGCAACCCCGACAACTTCTTCGCCCAGACCGAGCAATCCGCCTTCTGCCCCGCCAATATCGTGCCGGGAATCGACTTCACCGACGATCCGCTGCTGCAAGGCCGGCTGTTCAGCTATCTCGACACGCAGAAGTCGCGGCTCGGCACGGCGAATTTCCACCAGATTCCGATCAACGCGCCCAAATGCCCGTTCCACAACATGCAGCGCGACGGGCAGATGCAGATGCTGGTCCCCAAGGGCCGCGCCTCCTACGAGCCGAATTCTTTGGCCCAGCACGGTGAAGAGGGCGGCGCGCGGGAGACGAGGGAAGGCTTTGTCACCCAAAAGGATTTCGCCACGGAGCCGGCGGCGGAAAAGCTGCGTATGCGCGCCGAACTTTTCGCCGATCACTACAGCCAGGCGGCTCTGTTCTGGAAATCGCAGACCGACGGGGAGCGCGCGCATATCGCTTCCGCGTTCACGTTCGAGCTTTCCAAGGTGCAACTGGAGCAGGTCGCGCCGCGCATGATCGCCCAACTCCGCAATGTGGCCGAGGACCTGGCCGAGCGCGTCGCCGCCGGGTTGGGCGTTGAACTGCCGAAAGCCGCGAAACCGGCGCGCGCGAAGGTGGAAATGGCGCCCTCGCCGGCGCTCAGCATTCACCGCAACATGAAGCCGACGCTGAGGGGCCGCAAGATCGGCGTGCTGATCTCGGAGGGAAGCGACGCCCAGGCGCTGGCCGCCTTGAAAGCGGCGGCGAAGAAGGAGGGCGCTTCGGTGTTTGTCGTCGCGCCGCGCATCCAGAACGTGAAATTGTCGGACGGCGAGGCGGTCAAGGCGGACGGGCAGTTGCTGGGCTCGCCCTCGGCTTTGTTCGATGCGGTGGCGATCGTGCTCGACGCGGCGCAAGCCAAGGCGTTGTCGCGCGAAGGCGCGGCGGTGAAATGGGTGATGGACGCGTTCGGCCATCTCAAGGCGATCGGCTCCGACGCCGCCGCCAAGCCGTTGCTGGATCGCGCGGGGGTCGAAAAGGACGAAGGCGTCACCGGGCTTGGCGCGGACTTCTTCGCCGCCGCGAAGACCCGCCAATGGATGCGCGAGTCGAACCTGCGCCAGTTGGCGTAACGCTCAGGCCGGCGCGCGGCGACGGACAGCCCCGATGAGCCGCGCGCCCAGCACATTGATCGCGAGCCCCGCCATCACCAGCGCCGCGCCGGCGAGTTCGACCGGCCTCATGGGCTCGTCGAACAACAGCCGCGCCGAGATCATGCCGGCCACGGGCGTCAGCAGCGCGAACGGCGCCACCGCCCCGGTCGGATATTTCGCCAGCAGCCGCGCCCACAGCCCATAGGCCAGCAGCGTGCCGCCATAGGCGAGCCCGGCCACAGACAACGCCAGCTTCAGCGAGGGATGCGTCAGCGCGGCGAGCGTGCGCTGCGGCTCCAGCCACAACGACAACGCCGCCATCGGCAGCGGCGCGACCAGACTGGTCCAGACCACGAAACTCAGCGCATCGACCCGCCCGACCCGCTTGCCCACGACATTGCCAGCGCCCCAGCACATAGCCGCGCCCAGCGTCAGCGCGAACGGAAACAGGCTGGCCCCGCCCCAGCGTGTCGAGCTGATCACGGCCATGCCGGCGAGCGCGACGGCGCCGCCGATCCATTGCGGCCGAGTCGGCCGTTCGCCGAGCGCAAGGGCGGCGAACAGCACTGTGAAATAGGCCTGGGCCTGGATCACCAGCGAGGCGAGCCCGACCGGCATCCCCTCGCGCACGCTCAGGAACAGCAGCCCGAACTGCCCCACGCCGATGAAAGCGCCATAGAGCGCGATCTGGAGCGCCGGGGCCGCGGGTGGCTTGACGAAGAAGGCGAACGGCATGGCGGCAAAGCCGAAGCGCAAGGCCGTCAGCAGGAACGGCGGCGCCTCCTCGACCCCATATTTGATGGCGATGAAGCTCAGCCCCCAGACAACGGGCGCGACGATGGCGGCGACCAGGTCGCGCCCTCTCACGGCCCCTTGGCTTTCTCCGCCGCGCGCCGCCGCTCGATCATCTTCACCGCAATCACCGCGCCCTCGTAGAGCAACAGCATCGGCAGCGCGAGCGAGGTCATGCTGATGAGATCGGGCGGCGTCAGAATCGCCGCCAGCCCCGTCACGCCGACGATGGCGTAACGGCGCATCGAACTCAGCCATTTGGAATCGATGACGCCGATCTGCCCGAGCAGCGTCAGCACCACGGGAAGCTGGAACGCCGCGCCGAAGGCGAACACCAGCGTCATGATGAGCGACAGATATTCGCTCACCTTAGGCAGCAACTCGATGGTCGCCTCGCCCTCGACGTTGACCTGCTGCAACGAAACCGAGAACCGGATCAACAGCGGCATCACGCCGAAATAGACCAGAAGCGCGCCGAGTACGAAAAAGATCGGCGTCGCCACGAGATAGGGCACGAACGCCCGCTTCTCGGTCTTGTAGAGCCCGGGAGCGACAAATTTGTAGATCTGCGTCGCGATGACGGGAAAGGCGATGAACAGCGCGCCGAACATGCTGAGGCGCAGGTTGGTGTAAAATTGTTCGAGAAAGGCGGTCGCGATCAGCTTGGCCTGCGCGGCGCCGACCACCCGGACATAGGGCCATGTCAGGATATTGTAGATCTGTTTCGAGAAGTAGAAACAGACGAAAAACGCGGCGAAGAACGCATAGAGCGCGCGAATCAGGCGCTGACGCAGTTCGATCAGGTGCTCGATCAACGGCGCCCGGGAAGCTTCGATCTCGTCGTCGTTCATGTCGCGCTCGAGGCGGCCTTTTCGGCGACAGGCGCGGACTCGACGACGACAGGGGCATCGACGGTCACGGTCTCAAGGATCGTCGGCGCGGGCGGCTCAACCGCGGCGGGCTCGGCCGGCTTGGGCGCGCTGTCGCGCATCAGGCTCGACGGATCGAACGAGGTGTCGATCTTGGCGGCGTCATTGATCGACTGAATTTCCTTCTTCACGCTGTCCAGTTCGACCTCTTTCATCGCGTCCATGAACTGGCCCTGGAAGTCGCTCGCCATCCGGCGCACCTGGCCGACGTATTTTCCCACCGTGCGCAGAACGCGCGGCAAATCCTTCGGCGGAATCACCGCCAAAGCGACAATGCCGAACAGCATCATTTTACCGGCGTCGAAATCGAACATCGAGGCACACTAAACCGCCCGCCTAAGCCAGCGGCTGCAAAACAGGGAGAGCGTCGCGAAAATTCAGCCGATCTTCTGCTTTTCGGCGACGTCGGCGCTCGCCGCCGGACGGCTATCCAGCGTCCGCGCCGGGGGAACTTCGTCCTCCTCGCTCAAGCCTTTCTTGAACGACTTCACGCCCTTGGCGACGTCGCCCATGATGTCGGAGATCTTGCCCTTGCCGCCGAACAACAGGAGCACGACGGCTCCCAGCAGCAACCAATGCATAATGCTCATGCTACCCATGGCGGACCATCCCTTCGCGCGCCAGCGTCCCGCGCGCCTTTGCCTTCGCGCGGAACCTATGCGCGAAAGGCGGCGATTACAAGCCAAAGCGGTGACGACGTTACTGCGCGGGACGACGCCCTCCCCCGCCCCGTCCATCCCTGCTAGAACGCCCCGCGCCAACTCAGGAGCCTGCCCATGTCCGCCATCGAAGATCGCCTCGCCGCCCTGGGCGTCACCCTGCCCCAACCCGCGGCGCCTGTCGCCAACTACATCGGCGCGGTCAAGGCCGGCACGCTGGTCGTCGTCTCCGGCCAGCTTCCGTTCGGCCCCGACGGCAAGCTGGCCGCCGCCCATACCGGCAAACTGAAGCCCGGCATGGGCGTCGACGCCGCCAAGGCCGCCGCCCGGCTCAGCGCGGTCAATGTGCTGGCGCAGGTGAAGGCCGTCGTCGGCGATCTCGACAAGGTCGTGCGCGTGATCCGGCTCGGCGGCTTCTTCAGCGTCGAGGGGGGCAACGAATCGCTGCCCGCCGCCATGAACGGCGCCTCCGACCTCGTCGCCGAGGCGTTTGGCGAGAAGGGCCGCCACGCCCGCACCACGGTCGGCGTCGCCCATCTGCCACTCGACGCGATCTGCGAGGTCGAGGGCCTGTTCGAGATCACGCCTTGAGTTTCGACTGGCTGGTCGCGCGCCCCATCGCCCATCGCGGCTGGCACGGACCCGACCGGCCGGAAAACACGCTCGCCGCCGCCCGCGCCGCCGTCGAGGCGGGGCTGGCGATCGAATGCGACATCCAGCGCAGCGGCGACGGCGAGGCAGTGGTGTTTCACGATGCGACGCTGGAGCGCCTCACGCGCGCCGCCGGCGCGGTCAGCGATCATTCCCTCGCCGCGCTGCGGGAATTGACGGTCACGGACACGGCCGAGCCTATTCCCGCGCTCGCCGATCTGCTGGCGACGATTGCGGGCCGCACGCCGCTGATCTGCGAGATCAAGAGCGCGTTCGACGGCGACATGCGGCTGCCCACGCGCGCGGTCGAGCTCACGCTGCGCTACGACGGCCCGCTCGCCTTCAAGAGCTTCGACCCCGCCGTGATCGCCTATCTGCGCGCCGACCGCTGCCCGCGCCCGCTCGGCGTCGTCGCCGAGGCCGACTACGACGATCCCTATTTCGCCGCGCTGCTGCCGGCGCAGAAACAGGATTGCGCCGCCTTTCTGCATCTCGGTCGCACCCGGCCCGATTTCCTCTCCTGGTGCGTCGACGACCTGCCCCACCCCGCCCCGTCGCTGTTCCGCGCGCAGGGCGCCAAACCCGTCATGGTCTGGACCGTGCGGACGCCCGCGCAATGGACGCTGGCTCGGGCATTCGCCGATCAGGCCGTGTTCGAGGGGCCGTTGCCCTAAGGGCAGCGTTCATTCCGTCATCGCTCGCAGTCGGATGCGGTCCTTCAGCATGATGTGCCGGGAGCCCGAGAAATGCAGCGCGCCTTTTTCCGCCAGCGCCGACAACGAGCGCGACACGGTCTCCAGCGTCAGGCCGAGATAGTCGCCGATGTCGCGCCGGCTCATCGGCAGCGCCAGCACGCCGGCCACCGCGAGACGCCGATCCATGTCGAGCAGGAAGGCGATCACCCGCTCCATCGCGCTCTTGCGGCCGAGCAGCAGCATGTGCTCCTGCGCATTGCGCAACTCGTCCGCCGCCATCCGCCACAAAGCGCAGGCGGTGGGGGCGTCGTGGGCCGCGACATTCTCCAGCGCGCGGCGTTTGACGATGGCGACGCGGGTCTCGACCACCGCCTCGGCCGACAGAAGATGCGAATCGCCCGAGCCGAGGCCGAAATATTCGCCCGGCAGATGAAAGGCGTCGATCTGGCGGCGGCCGTCGCGCAGCAGCTTGAAGGTGCGCACCGCGCCGCGGCGCACACAATAGACATATTCGGCCGGTTCGCTTTCGCCGTAGATCTCCTCGTCGCGATCGAAGCTCGCTTCCTTCGCCGGCAGTCCGCCCGGCCCGCGCAGCAGGATCGGCTCTTCCGCCGCCGTCTCGCGCAGGGAAAGAACGGTGGCGAAACGTTCGTTGTTTTGCGGGGTCAAGTCCAGCATTTCGAGGCTCCCTGGAAAGTTGAATCCTAGGTATCCCCCTGCGTGGAGCCGCGAAATTCGGGTCGCCCCCTTAAGCCGCCTCCCTTAAGTAGTTTTACGGAGGCGGCGCTCGTCAATCAGCCGCATCAATTGCCGGATCGTTTCCTCGTCCACCCGCGGCGCCGGGATCACCAGCTCCACCGCCCCCGCCAAAGTCTCCAACGCGACGCAGCGAAATCCCGTCGTCAGCACAATAGGGGCGCGCAGACCCAGCCGACGCAGTCGGCGCGCCAGATCGAGCCCGTCGGGTCCGCGCGGCCTGTGATCGAGCACGAAACAATCGGCCGCGCCCTTCAGCGGCGAGGCTAGCAAGCTGCGGCCGTTGGCGTATCCGCGCGCGTCGAACCCGGCGCTCTGAAACAAAAACCGCAGCGAAATCAGCACCGCGGCGTCGTCGTTGACCACCGCCACCTTGGGCCGGGCCACCCCATCCAGCTTGCGCCGGGGCGTCTCCAAATCCCTAACTCGATTCGACGCGGCCATGCCCGATTGTCGCCATCTTCGACGCCGCGAGCCTTGATTCGCGTCAATCCCTGCGCAGGCCGGCGCGAATCGCGATCTGCACAAGCTCGGAGAAATTGTCCGCGCGCATCTTGCTCATCACATGGGCGCGATAGACTTCGACCGTGCGCGGGCTGATGCCGCGCGCACGCGCCATCTCTTTGTTGGAGAGCCCGTCGAGCAGCCCTTCCATCACCTCCCGCTCGCGCCGGCTCAACGCAGCCAGGCGCGCAGCCGCCTCGGGATCGATGGCGGGCCTGGCCGCGCCGTTATTGGCCAAGGCGCCCGCGATCGCGTCGATCAGCCGCGCGTCGTCGAACGGCTTTTCGATGAAATCCTGCGCGCCGCGCTTCATCGCTTCGACCGCGAGCCCCACGTCGCCATGGCCGGTGATCAGCACCACCGGGCAAGCGTCGCCCCGTTTGCGCAGGACATCGAGCAGTTCGACGCCGCTTTTACCGGGCATCCGGATGTCGGACAGCAGGCAGCCGCGCCCCAGCTCTCTTGGCGCGGCGAGAAACGCCTCCGCCGAATCGAACGCCTGCGTCTGGAAACCCGCGGAGTCCAGCAGCAACTCCAGCGAATCGCGCACGGCCGCATCGTCGTCGACGATATAGACGAGGCCCTTCACGGCGCGCCCTTGGGCCGCAAGGGCAGCGTCAAGCGGAAGGTCGCGCCCCCGTCCGGGTTGTTATGCGCCGACATCTCCCCTCCATGCGCCTCGACGATGCCGCGGCTGATCGAAAGCCCGACGCCTAGCCCGGATGGCTTGGTGGTGAAGAACGGCTCGAACAGTCGCGCAATCGCGTCCGGCGCGATGCCGGCGCCGGTGTCGGTCACCGCGATCTCCAGCACCTCTGGCGCAACGAGCCGGCTCGACACCTTGAGTTCGCGCCGCTCGGCTCCGTCCATCGCGTCGAGCCCGTTGCGCAGCAGATTGACCAGCACCTGCTGAATCTGGATGCGGTCGGCGAACAGCGCGTCATAGGCGGGGTCGAGATCGAAATTCAGCGTCACGCCCTTTTCGCGCGCTCCCACCAGGCCAAGCGCCGCCGCCTCCTCGACCAGTTTGGCGACGCTCTCCTGTCTGCGCTCGCCCGCGCGCCGCGAGACGAAATCGCGCAATCGCCGGATGATTTGGCCCGCGCGCAACACCTGCTCGGCCGCCCGCTCCAGCGCGCCTTCGATTTTGGCCGCCGAGGGCGACCCCGCGTCGGCCAGCAGGCGGCGCGAGCCGGTGATGTAATTGCCGATCGCCGCCAGCGGCTGGTTGAGTTCATGCGCCAGCGCCGAACCCATTTCGCCCAGCGCGCTGAGCCGCGAGATATGCGCGAGTTCGGCCTGTAGCTGCTGCGTGCGGCTTTGCGAGCGGCGCTCTTCGGTCAGATCGTGCATGAAGCCGGTGAACAGGCGCCGCCCCTCGACGTTGGTTTCCCCGATCGAGAGATGCAGCGGAAACGGCGAGCCGTCGCGCCGACGTCCCGTGACAATGCGGCCAATGCCGATGATGCGGCGCTCGCCGGTGGCGAGATAATGCCCGATATAGCCGTCGTGGCGCGTGCGATCGGGTTCGGCCATCAGGACGCTGACGTTCTGGCCGACCGCCTCCTGCGCGGTGAGGCCGAACATGCGCTCGGCCGCGCGGCTGAACGACTGCATGATTCCCGCGTCGTCGATCACCACCATGCCGTCGAGCGCCGTCTCCATGATCGAACCGAACTGCGCCGCCCGCTCGGCGACCTCTCCCGATAGCCGCGCCTCGTCGTCGGCGGCGAAGGCGGCGCCGGCGAGCCGTCCCTCCCCCACCGCGCCGCCCATCAGGCGAACCATCGCCCCGCCGCCGCCGGCCGCAAGGCGCAAACGCAGATCGAACTCGACCCTGTCCGTCGCGCAGCGCCGCATCGCCGCGCGCAAGTGCTTACGCTCGCCAGCCTCGACCGGCATCCGCGCGAGCATTTCCTCGAAAGGCCCGGCCGCCGGAAGCCCCAACAACGCGCACGCGCCTTGGGACAGCCGGAATTCCTGGCTCGCGACGTCGAAAGTCCACGCCCCGCCCGCTGACCGTTGCGTCTTCGCGCCAGGCGCCGCCTGCTTGCTCTCCATGCTTCGTTTGTAGAAGGCGCAAGGCCTTTGGCCAAGTCGCCTTTAGGGCTGGATGTCGGCGTCGTCGAGCACCCGCAGCGCCGCGCCTTCAAGATCGTCGTACTGGCCCGAATTGAGCGCCCACAGGAACGCCGCAAGCCCAAAGCCGCCCAGCGCCAGCGCGGCCGGAATCAGGAACAAAAGCGAGGTCATGCCGCCGTCTCCAACGCCGTAAAGCCCGCGGCCGCCTCGACGCCCGCCTTGGCTCCCGCCGCCCGCCCGCGCACGCGCAAGGCGTTCAGCGTCACCAGCAGGGACGACCCGGACATGGCGGCGGCGGCCAGGATCGGCGTCAGATGGCCGGAAGCGGCGAGCGGCAAGGCGAGCACATTGTAACCCGCCGCGATCAACAGATTCTGTCGCATCGCCGCACGCGCCCGCCGGCCCGCCAACAGCGCCTGCGCAACGGCCGCCAGCCCCTCGCCGAGGAAAACGGCGTCGGCGGCGTTCTGCGCCAGATCGGCGGCGCTGGCCGGGGACATCGAAACATGCGCCGCCGCGAGCGCGGGCGCGTCGTTGATCCCATCGCCGACCATCAGCGTCTTTGCGCCGCGTGTCGCCAGGGCGCGCAGCCGCGCGACCTTGTCGGCTGGTTTCAGATCGCCCGCAAATTTCGAGACGCCCAGGGCGTGCGCGACCTCCGCCACGGCCGGTCCGCCGTCGCCCGACAGGATTTCAATTGCATAGCCGCGTCGCCGCAATTCCGCGACCGTCTCGACGGCGTCGCCCCGCAACGCCTGCCGCAGCCCAAACACGGCCGTCCTTTCGCCCCAGCGGAATGCGAACCGCGACAGCCCTTCGTCGAACCCGTTCTCGGCGCCGCCGACGCCGCAATAGTCGAGCGCGCCAAGCCGCGCCTCGACGCCCTCGATCATCGCCCGCACCCCGCGCGAGGGCGTTTCCTCGACCTGCGCGAACGGCGCCTGGCCCTGCGCGCGACGGCTGAGCACGCGCGCCAGCGGGTGATGGCTCGACAGCGCCAGCCGCGCCGCCACACCAAGCAATTCGTCGGAAAATTCGCCCACCAGCGCCGGCTCGGGCAACGTCAGCGTGCCGGTTTTATCGAACACGATGGTGTCGGCTTCCGCCAGCCGCTCGATCGCGTCGCCCCGGTTGAGCAGCACGCCATCCCGGAACAGCCGGCCGGCGACCACCACCTGCACGGCCGGCACCGCCAGCGCGACGGCGCAGGGACATGTGATGATCAACACCGAAATCGCGACCACCAACGCATCGTGCCAGCTCGCGCCGGCCGCCAGCCAGCCCAAGGCGGACAGCAGCGCCGCCACATGCACGACGGGACCGTAATAGCGCGCCACCCGGTCGGCGAGTTTGACGTAACGCGATTTCGCCGCCGTCGCATTCTCCAGCAGCCGCTCGATCTCGTCGAGCAACGTGCCGGCGCCGGCGGCTTCGACCTCGATCTCCAGCGCGCCTGAAAGGTTGATCGCCCCGGCGTAGACGAGTGCGCCCGGCCCGACGGCGCGGCCGCGCGTCTCGCCTGTCACGAGACTGTCGTCGATCACCGACTGACCGCTGGCGACGCGCCCGTCGGCGGCCAGCCGCTCGCCCGGCCGCACGAACAGCCGGTCGCCCGGCTGCAAGGCGCTCGCGGGCGTGTCCTGAAGCGCGCCGTCGGCGCGGATGCGCGTCGCCTGGGTCGCGCGCAGGCTCGCCAGATTGGCCGCCACGCTGCGCGTCTTGGCGCGCATCGCGGCGTCGAGCACGCGCCCCAGCAGAAGGAAGAACAGCAGCATCAGCGCGCCGTCGAAATAGGCGTGTTCGGCCCCGCGCGCCGTCTCGGCAACGGACAGCCCCAGCGCCAGCGTCACGCCGACCGAGATCGGCACGTCCATGTTGAGCGAGCGGGCCCGCAAGGCGCGCGCGGCGCTGAAGAAGAACGGGCGGCCGGCGTAGAGCGCGGCCGGCAGCGCGATCAGCGCCGAGATCCAGTGAAACATGTCGCGCGTGGCGTCGTCGATCCCGCTCGCCGCGCCCGCCCAGATCGACACCGACAGCAGCATCACGTTCATCGCCGCAAAACCCGCGACGGCGAGGCAGCGCAGCAGGAATTGACGCTGCTCGGCGTCCTCGCGCTCCAGCGTTCCCAACGCGAACGGCCGCGCGCGATAGCCGAGCGGCGCCAGCGCGCGCGCGACTTCGGCCGGATCGAACGCCTCGTCTCCCCAACGCACCCGCAGCCGGCGCGTGGCGTAGTTGAGCCGGCCGGAAGGCGCGCCGGGGAGTGCGGCGACCGCGCGTTCGATGATCCCGATGCACGCGGCGCAGGTCACGCCCTGCACCGCGAAATCGGCTTCGCGCAGTCCCGTCACCGCAGGGTCACGCGGTTGTGCGAGCGAAACAACGTCTGCGCCCCACGCTTGGCCTCAAGCTCCAGATCCCAGACGCCCGCGCCCGCCGACGCGCCTTGCGCGACATAATCGCCCGGCCCCGCCTCGCGCATCGAAAAGACCCGGTCGCGGGTTTTGTCGGCCGGCGCGCCCCAGCGACCCGTCACCGCCAGGCCCTCGACCGCGCGGCCTTCCGCGTCGCGAAATGCGGCGCGCGGCCCGGCGGGGTCGATTTGGACATCGACCTTCCATCCCCGCTGCGCCTGCGCCTGCGCGGCGGCGATCTGCCCGTTATAGGCCAGGCCGTCCTCGTAGGGATGCGCTTCGACCTCGCCGCGGAACGTCGACACGGCGTCATAGGCCAGCAGCCCGTTGACGGCGAACACCAAGCCAAAAAAGCCGATCAGCATCAGCAGAACCTTGGCGCCCGTCAGCCGCGCGCCGGAATCCAACGTCGTCGAATGGGCCATCGCCGCCTCCTATTTCCCGCCGGAGCGGAAGAAATCCTTCGTCTCGCCTGCAAGTTTGTCGTCAGAGCCGATGAGGGCGAATGTCAGCGGCGTTTCCTCCGACTTTGGCGCCTGCGACGAGATCACCAGCACGCGCAATTCGCGCGTCTGATCGGGACCGACCTCGAAACTCGGCGCCGCGCTCTTAGACCCGCCCACAACCTCGACCTTGAGATCGTCGAGGCCGGTCACGTCCAACCAGAACCGGCGCGTCCGCGCCGCCTTGTTGGCGACATGCACGGTATAGCCGTTGCGGATCGAACCGTCGGAGGTGCGCACGTAGAGCGGGTTGCGGTCGTGAACCAGCGTCACCGCCGCGTTCGGCCGCGCGGTGAGCGTATAGAGCATCAGGAAGCCGACCGCCGCGATCACGACCGAATAAAGCGCCGTGCGCGGCCGGATCAACCGATAGACCGGCGGCAGGCCTTGCGTGTGGCGCTTGATGTTGATGTCGGTGTTGTAGGCGATCAACCGCGGCGGCCGGCCGATCTTCTCCATCACCGAATCGCACGCGTCGATGCACAGGCCGCATTGGATGCAGCCCAGATTGGGGCCGCCGCGGATGTCGACGCCGGTCGGGCAGACCTCGACGCAGAGGGTGCAGTCGATGCAATCGCCGACCTTCTCGCCCTGAGCTTGCGCCACCTTCGCCTTCTTCAGCGACAGCCGCGGCTCGCCGCGGTCGTAGTGATAGGAGACGTTGAGCGCATGCTCGTCGGTAAGGGCCGCCTGGATGCGCGGCCACGGGCAGATGTACAAACATACCTGCTCGCGCATGAAGCCGGCGAAGAAATAGGTCGTGAAGGTAAGCACGCCAATCGAAGCGTAGGCGATGAACGGCGCCTTGAACGTCAACAGGCTCCACACCAGCTGCGGCGCGTCGGCGAAATAGAGCACCCAGGCGCCGCCGGTCCACCAGGCGATGATCAGCCACAGCGCATGCTTGGTGATCTTCCCGCGCCACCAGCGCGCGTTGTGCGGGCCGGCGTCCTTCATCATGCGCTCGCGCCGGTCGCCCTCGACGAACCGCTCGACGGCGAAGAACAGGTCGGTCCACACCGTCTGCGGACACAGATAGCCGCACCAGACGCGGCCGGCCAGCGCGTTCATCAGAAACAGCGTCAACGCGGCGATGATCAGCAGGCCGGTGAAGTAATAGACCTCTTGCGGCCAAAGCTCGATCCAGAAAAAGAAGAACCGGCGGTGCTCAAGATCAACCAGCACCGC
Organism: Hyphomicrobiales bacterium; assembly: GCA_025358745.1. GTDB lineage: Bacteria > Pseudomonadota > Alphaproteobacteria > Rhizobiales > Beijerinckiaceae > Roseiarcus. Next base: position 19,329 of record JANYIH010000316.1, read on the forward strand.
CTGATGCGGCTCATAGGGACCGCGATCCCAGCGCGCGAACGGAACCAGATAGTAGATCGCCAGCGTCACCGCCAGCACTGCCCATTTCACCTGCCGGTAAAAGCCGTCGACGCTGCGCGGATAGACCTTCTTCGCCGCGACGTAGAGCGGCGCCTCGGCGTCGTCGTCGACGGAAGCCTCGGTCACTGCCCGCCGCCCAGCGTGTGCACGAACACCGTCAACGCCTTTATCTGCTCGCCCGACAACTTGGCGCCCCAGGCCGGCATCTGCCCGCCGCCGCCGACCACGATCCTCTGCGTGATGTCGTCGAGACTATTGCCGTACAACCAAACCTTGGTGGTCAGATTGGGCGCGCCCATTTCCTTGTTGCCCTTGCCCTCGTCGCCATGGCAGGCTGCGCAATTGTCGGCGAAGGTCTTCTTGCCGAGCGCGAGATCGGCGTCCTTCTCGGTCGGCAGACCCGACAAGGAGCGCACGAAGTTTGCGGTCGCGCGTATTTCCGCAGCCTTCAGGATTCCGTCCTTGCCGAACGAGGGCATCAGGCTCGTATGGGTGGCAGGATCGGCGTCCCAGCGCGCGCCATGCGTGATGGTGGTCTGGATTTGCGCCAGCGTGCCGCCCCACAGCCAGCGGTCGGAGTTGAGATTGGGGTAGCCTTTCGAACCGCCGCCGCCTGCGCCGTGACAGGGCGCGCAATTGTTGCCGAACAGGGCCGATCCTTGCGAGCGCGCGATGGTCAGCAGCTCCGGTGTTTTCTCGATGTCCTCCAGCGAGGCCTTTTCCAACTTCGCGTCGGCCGGCCCGCGTAAAGTCTCCAGCCCCTTGATGTCTTCAACCACCGCCGCGCGCGAGTGCCAGCCGAACAGGCCGGGGGTTGCGCCGTTGATCAGCGGCCAGGCGGGATAGACGATCCAGTAGCCGAACGACCACAGGATGCAGGCGTAGAACGTCCACAGCCACCAGCGCGGCAATGGCGTGTTGAGTTCCCTGATCCCGTCCCACTCGTGGCCGGTGGTCGTCTTGCCCGTGTGGGCGTCGATATGGGGATGAGAATCGTCGGCCATGATCAATCATCCTTCAACGGAATTTGCGCGGCGTCTTCGTAGAAGCGCTTGCGCGAAGGCCACAGCACGAAACCGACGGCGGCGAAGAAGATCACGCCGAAATACAGCGATCCCCAGCTTGCGGCGACCCCGCGCCAGAATTCATAATCGGACATCGGAACAGCCCTCTCTAGCGAATGTTGGCCGCGTCGTTGTAGAGCTTGAAGTCGACATGCGAGCCCAGTTGCTGCAAATAGGCGATCAGCGCGTCGGCCTCGGTGATTTCCCCGTTCGGGTTGCCGCTGACGTCACGCACGATCACCTTGGAGTAGCGCGCTTTCAGCGCATCGCCGCCCTTCGCCCCGCCCTGCGCGCGCAGGTCGTCGACGGCGTGGTCGATGGCCTCCTGCGTATAGGGAACGCCGACGCGGCGCAGCGCGATCAGGTCCTCGTCGATATGTTTGTAGTCGAGCGGCGTCTGGGCCAGGAACGGATAGCCCGGCATGATCGAGGCCGGCGACACCGAGCGCGGGTCGGCCATATGCGCGAGGTGCCAATCGTCGGAATATTTGCCCCCGATGCGCGCCAGATCCGGCCCGTTGCGCTTCGATCCCCATTGGAAAGGATGATCGTACATGCTCTCTGCGGCCAGCGAATAATGGCCATAGCGCTCCACCTCGTCGCGCAGCGGCCGTATCATCTGCGAGTGGCAGAGATAGCACCCCTCGCGCACATAGATGTTGAAGCCCGCAAGCTCCAGCGGCGAATAGGGGCGCACCCCTTTCACCTCCTCGATCGTGTTCTTCAGATAAAACAGCGGCACGATCTCGACGATGCCGCCAATGGCGATCGCCACGACGATGCCGAGCAACAGGAACATCGAGTTGGTCTCGAAGAACTTGTGGCTGGGCAGGGAAAATCCGGACGAGTTGGACATGTTCGCCTCTTATTCCGCAGGAGCCAGCTGGGCCGACGCTTCCGGCGCCACGGCGATCGCCGGCGAGGCCAGCGTCTTGTAGATATTGAAGATCATGATGAGGAGGCCGGCGAGGAACATGGCGCCGCCGAGCGCGCGGATGACATACATCGGATGCATCGCCTGGGTCGTCTCGATGAAGGAATATTCGAGATAGCCCTCGGGCGTGTAGGCGCGCCACATCAGGCCCTGCATGATGCCCGCCACCCACATCGCCGAGATATAAAACACGATGCCGATGGTGGCGATCCAGAAGTGCCAGTCAACCAACAGGTTCGAATAGAGCTTGCGGTTGAACACCCAGGGGATCAGGCAATAGAGGGCGCCGAACGAGACGAACGCGACCCAACCGAGCGCACCCGAATGGACGTGGCCGATGTTCCAATCGGTATAATGGCTCAACGAATTGACCTCCTTGACCGACATCAGCGGCCCTTCGAAGGTCGCCATGCCGTAGAAGGCGATCGAGACAACCAGCATCCGCAGCACCGGATCGGTGCGCAGCTTGTCCCACGCGCCCGACAGCGTCATCAGGCCATTGATCATGCCGCCCCACGAGGGCATCCACAGCATGATCGAGAAGGTCATGCCGAGCGTCTGCGCCCAATCCGGCAGGGCGGTGTAGTGCAGATGATGCGGGCCGGCCCAGATATAGAGGAAGATCAACGCCCAGAAATGGATGATCGACAGCCGGTAGGAATAGATCGGCCGCTCGGCGCGCTTGGGCACGAAATAATACATGATGGCGAGGAAGCCGGCGGTGAGGAAGAACCCGACCGCGTTGTGGCCGTACCACCACTGGATCATCGCGTCCTGCACGCCCGACCAGAGGGGATAGGACTTGGAGGAGAAGATCGAGACCGGCATTTCGGTATTGTTGCCGAGCACCAGCACGGCGATGGTGACGATGAAGGCGAGGTAGAACCAGTTGGCGACGTAGATGTGCGGCTCCACGCGTCGCGCCAGCGTGCCGAGAAACACCAGGAGATAGGTGACCCAGACCACGACCAGGAACGCAATCGCATACCATTCCGGCTCGGCGTATTCGTGGCTGCGGGTGATGCCGAGCAGATAGCCGGTGCCGGCGACGACGATGAAGAAATTATAACCTAGCGCAACGAACCAGGGCGCAAGATCGCCGGCGAGCCGGGCGCGGCTGGTGCGCTGCACGACATAGAACGAAGTGGCGATCAGCACGTTGCCGCCGAACGCGAAGATCACGGCCGACGTATGCAGCGGCCGCAGCCGGCCGAAATTGATGTAGGCGGTGTCGAAATTCAGCCAGGGGAAGGCGAGTTCGCAAGCGATGATGAGCCCGACCGTCATGCCGGCGAAGCCCCAGAACAGCGACGCCAGCGAGAGGAACTTGACGGGCCCCATGTTGTAGTTGGGCCGACCGTCGATCGTCAGCGGCGTGTCCGCCTCGCGCCGGTCGTAGCGCCACACGATGCCGGCGGCCCCCGTCAGGCTGGCCAGTACGAACAGCGCCGCGTGGAATTCGTAAGCCCCGGTGTAGGCTTTCGAGAAAATGTAGATCCAGATGAAAGCCAGCGCGAGCAGGACGACTCCCAGCCCCATCTCGCCCGGCCTCACCGACTTCGCGGCTACGGATGTCGTCACGATCAGCCCCTCCTTCGCACAGACGCAAAGGAACTGCCCGTTGTCAGCGGCGCCCTCATTGATCTCGATCAACGAGCGCCGCCGCCTAGGCCTTTAGTTGGATCTGCGTCTCCTGCTCACCGAGCGGGCCGACAGGCGATTTGCGCGCGTCACCGCAGGATGGAGGCGACGCGGGCGGCGCCTTCCCCACTCAAGATTTGATCGTCAGCCGCCGGGACACTGTCGCAACGACCACCCCGGCGCGGCGCTGGATTGTTCGACATATTGCGCCTACATTACCCAGAGGAAATCTAACCGTCTATTTGATCGATCTTTTTTCGGAGAGCATTCGTCATGACCGACCTCGCGGGCCACAATCGAACATTCTATTTTAGCAATACCGGCCTCGCCGTCGACTTGAACGGCCCCTATGCCAATTCGGGCGCCGCCGCGTTGCTGACGCTCGTCGAACTCGACAGCGCGGGCGTCGTGACGGAAGCCGCCGGGGCCATCGTCGAGGGACCGGGCGTGCTGTCGTTGCAACTGGCGACGGTCGGGCAATTCATCTTCAACGGAGCGAACACGTTTTCGGGCGGCGTTTTCATTGCCGGCTCGACGCGGGTCTCGGTCGGGGCCAGCGGCGCGCTGGGGACCGGGGCCATTACATTCTTAGCCGGCGCCACAACGCCTGCGCTGGAATCGCTGGCGACCAATTTCTCGACCGCGCAGTCGATCGAAATCGGCGCCGGCGTCTCGGCGACTCTGGAGGCGGCGGCGGGCGATACGCTGACCGTCACAGGCGTCCTGAACGACGCGGGCGGTCAGGGGACGACCCTGCATATCGGCTCCGCGACGGATACGGGAACCGTGGTCCTGAGCGCGAGCGCGGCCACGCAGGATGCGGCCGGCGCGCTTTCCATCGACGGGGGAACCTTGAGAATTGGCAGCGCGGCGTCAGCGCAAATGATCTCCGGCCTGCAAGGCGGCGTCACGGTCAAAGGAACGCTCGACCTCGGCGGGCAAAACCTCACCGCCAACAAACTCAGCGGCGGTGGCAGGATTGTGAACTCCGGCGCGGCGGCGACGCTGAAGGTCGCCGAGGCCGCCCAAACGGCGTTGGGCGCTTCGATATCCGGGTCTATCGCGTTGGAACTGGCGGCGGGCGCCTTCACGCTGACGGGCGCCAATAGCTACACCGGCGGCACGACCATCGACGCCGGCGCCGAACTGGACGCCGGCGACGGCGCAACTCCCGGCGCCATCGCGGGCAATGTCATAGACAATGGCGCGTTGAGGTTCAATCTGCGCGGTTTGGTCAATTTCACCGGCTCTTTATCGGGATCGGGGAGTCTCTGGCAGACAGGCGGCAATCTCAGGCTGACGGGAGACGCCAGCCAGTTCGCCGGTCAGGCGACGTTGAGCGCCGGCACGACGACGCTTGTCGGCGCCAATGCGTTCAGCAAGATCGCGAGCCTGAGCCTTGGCAATTTCGAGACGTTTCGAGCGATCGCGAACGTGACCATCTCCGCCCCTCTGTCGCTTGGTACAAGCAACAGCTTCGGCTCGGTCACAGTCTCCGCGGCGGCGAACAAGACGCTGAATTATACAGGCGCGTTCGGCGCCGCCCCTAACGTCGGCGTCATTTTGCACATCGGCTCCGCGACGGACACGGGCGTCGTCATCCTCGCCAACGCCGGCAGCACGGGCTTTAACGGTAGAGTCGGTTTTGCAATCGACGGCGGCACGCTGGTGACGCCGTCGGGCTTATTTATTGGCTCCGTCGCCTTCACGGGAACGACGGGCAAGCTGATCGTCAGCAACTCGTCCCAGACGGACGCCAGCAGCGGCGCCGGTTCGACCGGCGAGGTCGATCTCAACAGCTCTCAGGTCACCTTCAGGGGCGGCGGCGAAACGGTCAAATTCGTGTCCGGCTCGAACAACGCCGCAACGCTCTTCAACACCGGTTCGCTCTGGGACAATGTTTACGGCTCGGGCGGCACAGTGACGCTCGGCGCCGCGCGCGCGTCGATCGTCGGCGGCGGGGACACGGTTAATTTCACCGGCTCGGCGCCCAGTGCGGCGAGCCTCTTCAACACCGCCGGCAATGCGGACACGGTGAACGGCGTGGGCGTCGTCAATCTCACCAACGCGCAGGCCTCGGTCTTCAACGGCGGCGTCACCGTCAATCTGCTCGGCGCCGCGCCCAATTCCGTCAGCTTCTACAACGGCAACAATGTCTGGGACACGGTCAACGGCTCCAACGGAACCATCTCGCTGACCGCCTCCTGCGCCTCCATCGTCGGCGGCGGCGACATTGTCAACCTGCTCGGCAATGGCGACACGGCGAGCCTCTACAACACCAACAACGCCTCGGATACGGTCAACGGCTCCAACGGTCTCGTCATCCTCACCAACGCGCAGGCCACGGTCGTCGGCGGCGGCGACACGATCAACTTCGACGGCTCGGCCAACGACGCCGTCACCCTCAGCGGCACGAATTTCAACGGCGACACCGTCAACGCCGTCAATGGCTCCATCACCCTCGATAGCGCCCTGGCCGCCATCGTCGGCTACAACAATACGATCCATATGAACGGCGCCAGCGTCGCGATTGAAACGCTCACCAATAGCGCGTCTCGCGACACTTACGTCTATCAACAGGCCAGCGGCGACAGCGCGATTGCCGGCTTCACGTCGCACGACGCGATGCAACTCGCCCAAGCCCAATTCGGCACGGTGCAAAATCTGTTCGACAACTTCATGTCACAATCGGGCGCGAACACGATCATCACGCTCGACGCCAGCGATCAGATCACGCTGCTCAACGTGCAGAAGGCGAGCCTGTCGCAATCGCAGTTCAGCCTGACGTGATCGCGCGTGCTGGCGGAGCGGACATCCGCCATACCAGCAGACACAGCAGCGCGACGGGTATGCCGATCAGCGCCGTGGTGGCGAAGAAGCGGGGATAGCCCATCGCCTCGACCATGAAGCCGGAGAGACCGCCGACGAATTTTCCCGGCAGCGCGTAGAGCGACGACAGCAGCGCATATTGCGTGGCGGCGTAGGCCGGCGACACCAGCGACGACATGTAAGCGATCAACGCCGCCCCGGCGAAGCCGCCGGCGAAACTCTCGACGCTGACGGCCAGCGTCAACAGATCGAGCCGATGCGGATGGCCCGCCAGCAGGGAGAGCGACAAATGCGAGGAGGACGCCGCGATCCCGCCG
>JANYIH010000327.1 GCA_025358745.1 Hyphomicrobiales bacterium
ACGTTGAAATTCTCCGACTTGAGCATCAGTTCGATGCTCTGCGCCGTAGCGCTGTCGTCCTCAATGAGTAGAACCCGCATGTTCTAGATCCCCGCCATGGATCGCCGCCGCCCGACAGCAACGTCCGTCGCCGACTTTTTCTTGCCCCGACGTCCCGCGACGTCGAAGCCGACCGCCATTCCGAATCGACGCTACGTTTGCGCCACAATAGTTAACAAACCTTGAATCACCCCGGCAAGTCCTTTGTCACGATCGATCGCAATTTCTATAAACCGATACGATAACTAGGTTTTTCAGGATGAAGCCAGTTAATCCTATTCCTTAACTACGCCCTCTAGCCGACTCCTCGGATTCACGCTTTCGCGGTTTCCGCCGCGCGCAAGGAGGCAATTTTTCGCGACTATGTTAGTGTTAATGACGCGGGTAAACGAAGCCCTAACGTGCGGGGTCAGCCTCGCGAAATTTTCGCACAATGCACAGTCGATCCCCAGCGCAGCCGTTCGCCGCGTAACCAACGCGCAACCTTCCTCGTTCATCCTCGACCCGTCTCGTGGGAAAGCGCGCCAGTCGGGCGCGCATGCGTAAAGCGTTTTCGAGTTCGTGGGGAGTGCGTTGGTATGAAGTCGCGGGACACGCTAATCCGTCTGAAACGGTTTCAAGTCGAGGAGAAGCGCCGGCGCGTCCGTCAGATCGAGATGATGAGCGCCGAGTTCAATCGCATGATCGCCGATCTCGACCGCGAGATCGCCAACGAGGAGAAGCGGGCCGGCATTAGCGACCCCTCCCACTTCGCCTATCCCACCTACGCCCGCGCGGCGACCGGGCGGCGCGACAATCTGAAGAGTTCGATTGTCGAATTGGGCGCCCAGATCGACGACGCGAAAGCCGCGCTCGAAGAAGCGCTCGCCGAGTTGCAAAAGCTCGAATCGCTCGACGGGCGCGAAAAGGCGGGCGAACGGGCGGGCGAAGCCGCCCGCGTCTAGGCCGCGCGCCCCTCGCGGTCTAAGCCTTTCCGCCGGTTGCGGCCCGCCGATTGATGAGCTAAGCGGGGGGCCGCAACATCTGAAAAAATCGAGGGGCGGTCGGAATGTCGGATCATGCGGGCGTCGCGAAGGCGGATCTCGGGCTTGATTTGCCGGCGCATGAAGAAACCTACGCCGGTTTCGTGAGCCTGACCGAGAATCTGACGATCCATGTCATCAATATTGTGCTCTTGCTGGTTCTTTGGGGCCTGGAGGGACATCCCTTCGTCGCCTTGATCGGCTTCATCCTCAATATCGCAGCTTCCGCGCTCGCGGGCATAACGGGCCTGGGCTGGCGTTTGCCGGCGGCCGTTTTTGTCCTGCTGGGCCTCGCCTGCATCGTTCTTTAAGTTCAGCCGCGGCGTAGCCGCTGGCGACGGCGCGCGCCGTCTGTCGAGGAGACGTTATGCGAATCGGGGCGCCGAAAGAAACCGAAGCGGGGGAGACGCGCGTCGCGGTCTCGCCGGAAACGGTCAAGAAATTCATTGCGCTGGGGGCCCAAATCGTTGTCGCCAAGGGCGCGGGCCTCGCTTCGGGCTTCACGGACGCGGATTACGCGGCTGCGGGCGCGACGCTTGGCGAACAGGGGGAGGCGCTCGGCGCCGAGGTGGTGCTTAAGGTGCGCCGTCCCCATGCGGACGAGACAACGGCGTTGAAATCGGGCGCGCTCGTCGTCGCCATCCAGGACCCCTACGGGCATACAAGCGAAATCGAGGCGCTCGCCAAATCCGGCGTCGCTGCGTTCGCGATGGAGCTGATGCCTCGCATCACCCGCGCGCAGGTGATGGACGTGCTGTCCTCCCAGGCCAATCTCGCCGGCTATCGCGCGGTGATCGACGCGGCGGCCGAATATGGGCGCGGCTTCCCGATGATGATGACGCCGGCGGGCACGGTGCCGGCCGCGAAAGCCTTCATCATGGGCGTCGGCGTCGCCGGCCTGCAGGCGATCGCCACCGCCCGGCGGCTCGGCGCCATCGTCACCGCAACGGACGTGCGCCCCGCCACCAAGGAACAGGTCGAATCGCTCGGCGCCAAATTCGTCGCCGTCGAGGACGAGGAGTTCAAGCAGGCCGAGACTTCGGGCGGCTACGCCAAGGAAATGTCGGACGGCTACAAGGCCAAGCAGGCCACGCTGGTGGCCGCCCATATCGCCAAGCAGGACATCGTCATCACGACGGCGCTGATTCCGGGCCGCCCGGCGCCGAAGCTTGTCACCGCTGCGATGGTCGCCTCGATGCGGGCGGGCTCGGTGATCATCGATCTCGCGGTCGAGCGCGGCGGCAATTGCGAGTTGTCGAAGGCCAACGAACTCGTCGTCTCCGACAATGGCGTGAAGATCGTCGGCTATTCCGACGTTCGCAAGCTCGCCTCCACCGCCTCCTCGCTTTACGCGCGCAACCTCTACGCCTTTGTCGAGACGCTGATCGACAAGGCGGAGAAGAAGCTCGCCGTGAACTGGGACGACGAACTGGTCAAGGCGACCTTGCTGACCCGCGATGGCGCGGTGACGCATCCAAATTTCCGCTAAGGAACCCGATGGACAACCCCGACGCCAGCATTGATCGCGCCCGCGCCGCCGCCGCCGCCGCGCGCGACGCCGCCGCCCAGGCGGAAGCATACGCCGACCAGCTCGCCGCGACCGCCCATGCCGCCACCAGCGGCGCGATCGACCCGTTCGTGTTCCGGCTGGCGATCTTCGCGCTGGCGGTGTGCGTCGGCTATTACGTCGTCTGGTCGGTGACGCCGGCGCTGCACACGCCGCTGATGTCAGTCACCAACGCTATCTCCTCGGTTATCGTCGTCGGCGCTTTGCTGTCGGTTGGCGTCGCCGGCGTCAACGCCGGCTCGAACTTCGCCAAACTGCTTGGCTTCCTCGCGCTGATCCTGGCGAGCGTGAACATCTTCGGCGGCTTCATGGTCACCGAGCGGATGCTCGCGATGTACAAGAAGAAGGGCTGAGCGCCGTGAACGCCAATTTCGCCGCCCTGCTCTACCTCGTCGCCGGCATCCTGTTCATCATGGCGCTGCGCGGCCTGTCGTCGCCCGCCTCGTCACGGCAGGGCAACCGCTACGGCATCTTCGGCATGGGGCTGGCGGTCGTCACCACGCTGGCGCTGAGTCCGCCGCACGGGTTCTTGTCCTGGGTGCTGGTGCTGCTCGGCTTCGGCATAGGCGGCGGCATCGGCGCCTGGCGCGCGCGCACGGTGCAGATGACGGCGATGCCGCAACTGGTCGCGATGTTCCATTCGCTGGTCGGTCTTGCCGCCGTGCTGGTGGCGGCGGGCGCGCTCTATGCGCCGGTCGCGTTCGGCATCAGCGACGGCGTGCACATCCACCCCGCCAGCACGATCGAAATGTCGTTGGGTCTGGCGATCGGCGCCGTCACCTTCACGGGCTCGATCATCGCGTTCCTCAAGCTCGACGGCCGCATGTCCGGCGCGCCGATCATGCTGCCGCAGCGACATCTCCTCAACATCGCGCTGGGGGTCGGCCTTGTCGCGCTGATCGTGGTGTTCTTTGCGACGCAGGCGGCCTTCGTCTTCTGGCTGATCGCGCTGTTCGCGCTCGTCCTGGGCGTGACGATCATCATACCGATCGGCGGCGCCGACATGCCGGTCGTCATTTCGATGCTGAATTCCTATTCCGGCTGGGCGGCGGCGGGCATCGGCTTCACGCTCGGCAATTTGGCGCTCATCATCACCGGCGCGTTGGTTGGCTCCTCGGGCGCGATCCTGTCCTACATCATGTGCAAGGGCATGAACCGCTCGTTCTTCTCCGTCATCCTCGGCGGTTTTGGCGGCGAGACGGCGGGGCCAGCGGGCGCCAAGGAGACGCGGCCGGTCAAGCAGGGGTCGGCCGACGACGCCGCCTTCATGATGAAGAACGCCTCGAAGATCATCATCGTGCCGGGCTACGGCATGGCGGTGGCGCAGGCGCAGCACAGCTTGCGCGAAATGTGCGACGTCCTCAAGAAGGAGGGCGTCGAGATCAAATACGCGATCCATCCGGTCGCCGGCCGCATGCCCGGCCACATGAACGTGCTTCTGGCGGAAGCCAACGTGCCCTACGACGAAGTGTTCGAGTTGGAGGACATCAACAACGAATTCGCGCAGGCCGACATCGCTTACGTCATCGGCGCCAACGACGTCACCAACCCCGCCGCCAAGACCGACCCGAAATCGCCGATCTACGGCATGCCGATCCTCGATGTCGAGAAGGCCAAGACCGTGCTGTTCGTCAAGCGCGGCATGGGCTCGGGTTACGCCGGCGTCGAGAACGAACTGTTCTTCCGCGACAACACGCTGATGCTGTTCGGCGACGCCAAGAAGGTCACCGATTCCATCGTCAAGGCGTTGCAGCATTGAGGCGGGGCGGGCTGTTCGCGCTCGCCCTGGTCCTGGCCGGCGGCGCTTTCGCACAGGACGCGCCGCTGCCGAAATTCCGCTGGCCGCTGATAGGCAAAATCGCAAAGGCGCCGGACGGGCGCGGCATCGACATCACAACGCCGCTCGGCGAAGCCGTTCACGCCGCCGCTGATGGCGACGTGATCTATGCAAACGATGAGTTGGCGACGTTCGGCAAGATGGTCGTCATCCGGCACGCCGATGAATACGTGACGACCTACGCGCATCTCTCCGAAATGACGGTGGCCAAGGGAGTCGCGGTCAAGCGCGGCCAGATCATCGGCAAGTCCGGCCAGACCGGCGCAACCAAGCGGCCGGGTCTACACTTCGAATTGCGCAAGAACGAGGCTTCGCTCGACCCCGTCGGCTATCTCACGCCGAGGTGAAACGCGAGTTCGCTCACGCGGCCTTCCTCTTCATCGCCCTGGCGATCCGCTCGGGCGACGGCATTTCAGGCGCCTTCGCCACTTCCGTGTGCTGGAAGCGACGGCGGCGCGCAAGATTGGCGCTTTCGGCCATCATGACTTCCACCATCGCGCGCGGCGGCCACAACTTGACATTGGGCGCCTTGCCCTTCCCCAAGCGATTCAACTGCGCGTAGAACCAATATATGCCGGCGAAATTGGCGAGCACGCCGAGCAACGGCAGCGGCGAATTCGAACTGAACCACCCCTTAGCCCGCCTCAGGTTCGTTTCCCAGGACTCGAGCTGATCGATCTCGCCTGAAAGCAGGGCGCGCACGCAGCGCTGATCGACGCATACCGGGCGCGCAACGCCGAGCAGATCGACGCCCTCGTCAAGTGCGGCCTGCATACCCGCGCGACTTCTCAGGCCGCCCGTCAGCATCACCGGCATTCTCAATTCCTGCCGCAAGGCGCGCGCGAACTCGAAGAAATAGGCCTCGCGCGCAGCGGTGGAGGGTTTGAGCGGCGGTTCGCAATCGGCGCCGACGCCGGTCGCGCCGAGCATCACCGGGCTCTCATAGGACCCGCCGGAAATCTCCAACAGATCGACGCCCGCCGCCTCGAGCCAGCGGCCGACCATCAGGCTGTCCTGCCCGTTGAAGCCGCCGCGTTGGAAATCGGCGGAGTTGAGTTTGACCGCGATGGGGAAGTTGCGCCCGACGCGCTTGCGCGTCGCCGCAACCACTTCGAGCAACAATCGGGCGCGGTTTTCGAGCGGGCCGCCCCATTGATCGGTGCGGTTATTGACGTTGGGCGCCAGGAACGAGCCGAGTAGATAGCCGTGCGCGGCGTGGATCTGCACGCCGGTGAAGCCGGTCGCCTTGCAGATCGCGGCGGCGGTTGCGAATTTCTCGATCACGAGATGAATCTCGCCGATTGTCATCGCCTGCGGTTTGCCGAACAGCGTGCTCGGCAGGCCCATTTGCACGTCGGAGACCGACAGCGGATACCGATTCACGGTCTTGGGCGTCTGCCGGCCGGAATGGGACAACTGCGCCCAGAAATGCGCGCCGCCGCGTGTGGCGCAGGCGGTCCAGCTACGCAGCGCTTTCGACTGTTCCGGGCTATCGCGCTCGATGATGACGTTGCCGGGGCGCTCCAGGTGATTGGCGTCGACGATGATGTTGCCGGAGATCATCAGGCCGAAGCCCGCGTCCGACCAGCCCTCGTACAGCCGCTCGAGTTCCCCCGACGGCTGGCCGCGCTCGTCGGCGAGCCCTTCGGTAATCGCGGCCTTGGCGAGCCGATTGGCGATCCGCGCGCCGCACGGCAACAATAGGGCATCGTTGAGATTTGGCATGCGTCTCTGACCACCAGAATGAAGCGCCCTCCGTCCGAAGAGGAGCTTTCATAGACAGCGCTGGACCCATCAAAGCCAAATCGGCGTTAATAAGTGACCTGTCTCCCAGCCGTCGCGCGAGCATTGCGTCGCGCGAACAGCGAGAAACGCGATTCAGGTTGAACGAAGGGCTAATGATCGCCGAAGGCGGGGCGGCCCGTCATCGGCGACGTTCAATTGGGCAGCGGGATCGAGGCGGAACGCGGCGCCGGCGAGGAAGGCTGATCCGGGGCGGCGGCGCTGCGGGGCAGCGGCATATCGTCGCTGCGCAGGCGCGGCGCCGAGACGGCCGCGAGCGGCGCCAGCAGCGGGTTGGCGGCCTGAGAGGCCGTCGTCGACGCGGCGCCGCCAGCCGGCATCGGCACGGCGACCGCGTCGCGCGCGGGAGGATCGAGCGCGACCGCGCGCTCCTCGCGCGCCGCTTCGCGCACGTGATGGCGAACGTGCCTGGCGACTTTGTGGTGGGCTCGACGGCGCGGCGGGGCCAGCCGCTCGCGCGTCATGGCGGGCCGTTGCGTTACCCCCGGCACGACGAAATAGCCCACCCCCGCGGCGGCGAGCGCGTCGCCGCCTGTGTCCGCGCCGGTTGAAATGGGATCGAGATAGGCGACCCGCGAATCCGGCGGGTAGACCTGCATGTCACGCAGCATCGGCAGAATTTCGGCTTCGCCCAGCGAAGAACGACAGAGCCGGACGCGAACGGAGGTCGGTTGCACCGGCAACGAAGGCGCGCCGGTCGGCGCCTCGCCGATGCGCGGAATCTTCCACAGGCTCCATTGCCACGCATAGATGCAAGTCACGCCGTCGCGGGGATGGCCGATCGCATAGCCGAACGGCCCGAAACCGTTGCGCGCGAACGTCTGCGATAACTGCATGTCGACGCCGGCGAAATTCTCGTCGAGTTCCTGGCCGATCATCCCTTTGGTCGGCATGCCGACGCGGCCGAGATCCGACGGCCCTTTCGATTGATCGACTTTGACGACGATGGCGTTTTCGCCCAACGTGTTGGGGTCGCCGCGCAACACGATGCGTTGCGTAAGGACGCCGCGCACCTGGCTTTGCAGAATCGCGACCACCGCGCCGGCGGCGACCGGCAGTTCCGCCATCGGGCTGCGGCCTTCGGTCGCTGACGCGACTTCCGTGACAGCTTCATAGCCTGCGCGCGTGTCGCTGGGAGCAACCGAGCAGCCGGCAAGCGAGGTCAACAGCAGGAAGGCCAGGGCGCGCCGCGACGCGCCATTGCGCACCCGCCAATAGGCAGAAACATCCGTCCGCATGTTACGCACCCGACAAACGCCTAACGCTCGCTTTGCGACAGGCTGGGCCCGCCGCCAAGTTTCCCTATGGTTAGCGAACAATGCTTGCGTTTTGGTTGCTATTTCCCTTACGGCGACAATTGTTGGTCGAGTTGCGACTGAATCGAATTCGCCTGTTCGGCGCGTCCGAGCCGTTGCAAGCTCCAGGCGCGCATCTGTAGCAGATCGCGGCTTTCCGGCGCGAAAGCGGCGCGTCGGTCGAGCCAGTGCAACGCTTCGAGATAGCGATCGCCGTTGTAGGCGTCCCAGGCGCGGCGCGCGAGCAGTTGCACGCCGACCTCGTTGCGCTGCTTCTCGTTGAGGTCGGCGGAAGCGGCTATGCGCCCGGCCGCCATGCCCTCCCCCGCCGCCAGCAGCGCCAGCGAACGCCCGTATGCCGCTTCCTGCCGGCCCCGCCCGGTCGCCGTTTGCAGCGCCGCCTCGAAGGCGCGCGCGGCCTCCATCGGCCGGCTCTGGTTGAGGAGCCTCCAGCCGGCCGCTGTCTGCGACCCGCCGCCGACGCCCTCGGGGGCCGCACGCACGGAGCCTTCGGACAAAGTGGCGCGAAACCGTTTGATCGGCGCCGCGTCGCTCTCAAACGCGGCGCGGCGTTCGCGCGTGGAGCCGCGCCGGCCGCCGAGTTCGGCGATTCTGGCGTAGGTCTCGCGGTAGGTTTGTACGATGCGCGCGTAATTCTGGCGATCGCCGAGCTTGCGATAGGCGAAAGCGAGGCCCAGCGCGCCGTTCTCGGTCGGCTCGAACGAAAGCGCTTTCTCGAACCAGGCGACAGCGGCGGGATATTGACGGGCGTTGTAGGAATACCAGCCGAGCGCCTGCGCGCCATTGCCGGACTTGGCGGCGAGGACGGTCTGCGCGTAGCGACGCATGCCATTCTCGTCGGGCGGGGCCGGCGGGCTGCGGGTCAGCCGGTCGGCGACGATTTCGAGATAGAGACCGCGCAGGGCCTCGTCGCGGCTCGCGCCGCGATAGGCGAGCGCCTCGGCCTCGTCGTCGCGCTTCAGGTTGCGCAGCGCGATGATGAGGCCCTCCGTCGTCTTGGGATCTTCCTCCGCAGACTTCGACCAATTGCGCGCCGCCTGGAACCAGGCGGCGGCGGCGACCCAATCCTTGCGAGAGATGCGCTGCCAGGCGAGCGCCTGCGCGCCCGCAAAAGAGCGCGCCTCGGCGAAGGCCTTGCCGGCGCGCGCCAGCGTCTGCGTGGGCACGTCTTCGCCGTTGGCGGCGGCGACCGCGAGCGTCTGCGCCGCCGCTTCCAGGTAGAGCGGCTTGAGCGCGGCGCTGCGCTCGCTCCATTCGCCGGTGAAGCGCATGAAATCGTCAAACCGCTGCTCGCCCTGCAAGGCGCGGGCGTAGCCTTCGAGCGCCTTGGGATCGGGATCGGAGCCGACCGGCGCCCATTCGATCGCCTTGCGGAACCACGCTTCGGCGCCCGGATATTCCTGGCGGCCATAGGCGAGCCATCCCAGCGACAACGCGCCTACCGTGGAATGGGCCTTGCTGACGCCGGCGGCGATCTCCTGAATCCGCGCAAGGGCCGCCGGCGAAGTTGGATCGAGCGCCTTGACGCTGTCGAGCCCGATGTCCGCGCCGACGTCGTCGAGCTCCGGCATTCGCGTGCGCCAGGTCGAGACCACGTTCAGCGCCTCGTCGTATTGCTTCAGGTTTCGCAGTGAGTCGGCAAGGCCGCGCACGACTTCGAAGCTCATCTTGCCGTCGGCCGGGCGCCAATCGACCGCGGAGCGGAACCAGCGCGCGGAGCCGACATAGTCCTTCGCCTTGTAGGCGCGCCAACCGAGCGCCTCGGCCCCGATGGGCGAGCGGCCATCCTCGATCAGCTTGGCGAAGCGGGCCAGGCGGTCGGGCTGAATATGATCCGAGTCGGGCGCGGCCAGTTGGGCGGCGGCCATGTCGATCAGCAGGCCGCGCAACGGCGGCCAGCGGTCCAGCCAACGCAGGGCGAGCGCCTCGGCCTGTTCGTAGCGCGACAGCGCGAACAGCGCTCGCACGTAGCCCTCGACGGTCTTGGCGAGGCCGACCTCGGTGTTGACGTAGGACTCCAGGCTGTGACCGATCAACAGCGACGAATTGGGATAGGCGCGCGGCGTGCGGCGGTAATCCTCCAAGCGCAGCGCGAGCTGTGCCAGGATCGGTTGATAGTCGTCGACCGGCGTTGCGAGCTTCTGATTGGCGTCGGGCGATTGGGTCGGCCACCAATCGAGCGCCAGCTGGAACCAGTGCGCCGCGCTCTCGTTCTCGTGCCGCGCGAAACGGTACCAACCCAGCGCCTGCGCGCCCAGCGCGGAATGGATCGAGGTGAAGACCGTCTCGAAGATGGCCACACGCGTCTCCGGGATCGGCTCGGGCGGATTGTCGCGCGATAGCTCTTCGACGGCGACGTCGATGTAGAGCTTCTTCATCGCCGGCGTCCGCTCGATCCAGGGATAGGCGATGCCTTCCGCGCGCGTCAGGCGCCCCGTCGCGCGCAGAGACAGCGCATAGCCTTCGTTGAGATGGGCGTCGCCGCGCTTGTCCGGGCTCCATTCCGCGGCGCGCTCGAACCACTGCCCGCCATAGCCGTAGCCGGCCTGCATATAGCGCCGCCAGCCGAGCGCCTGCGCGCCTTTCGCCGAGCGATCGGCCGCGACGATTCCGGCGAAACGGCCGGTGCGCATTTCGTTCATCGCCACGCGCGGCCATTGCCGCGTCAATTCCTCGATGCCGATGTTGATGTAGAGTTCGCGCGCCTCTTTCGAACGATCGGCCCAGGTGAAGGCGGCGTCCTCGGCTTCGTTGAACATGCCCACCGCGCGCAGGCCCTGCGCGTAGCCGGAATAGAGCTTGTCGTCGCCGCGCCCGCCTTCCGACCATTCAATCGCCCTGCGGAACCAACTAACCGAATAGCCGCAATTGCCGTCCTGGAGGCGCCGCCAACCGAGCGCGGAGGCGCCGGCGGAAATCTTGTCCGAGGTCACGATCTGCGCGAAACGGTCGAGCCGCAGCGGCGACAATTTCGGCGACAGTTTCGCATCGAGCAGTTGATCGGAGAAGGAGGCGACATAGGCGGCGCGAATTTCGCGCGATTCCGCCCGGTGATCCCAGGCGAAATCCTCCGCTTCGACCAACCGGCCGGCCGCGCGCAGCGACAGCGCGTAGCCCTCGTCGATCTTGGCGTCTCCCTTGCCCGCCGGCGACCAGTGGATCGCCTTCTCGAACCAGGCAATGGCGTCCGCGAAGCTCTTGCTGCGATAGGCGCGCCAGCCCAGCGCCCCGGCGGCCGGCGGCGAATGGCGCGCTTGGGCGACGGCGGCGAAGCGCGCGATCCGCTCGTCAGTGAGGTCGGCTTTGTCGGCGGAAAGTTCCTGCGTGAAAATTTCAAGGTAAAGGCCGCCAAGCGTCGTGCTGCCATCGCGCCAGATATAGGCGACGTCCTCGGCGCGGCCGAGTTCGCCGCTGGCGCGCAAAGCCTGCACATAGCCTTCCACCAGCTTGGCGCGATCGGCGTCCTGTGGCCCCTGCGGCGCGAGCGCGTCGAAGCCGCTCCAGTCGATGGCGGTCTCGAACCAGCGGCGCGCCTGTCCCCAGTCGCTGCGCATCAACGAACCCCAGCCGAGCGCCTGCGCGCCGACGACGCTGCGTTCCTCGCCGACCGCCTGCTCGAATTGCGCCCGCGCCTCGGGCTTCACGTCGCGCAACGGCTTGTCGGAGGTCAGCCACGCGATCATTCCGCCGAAATAGACGTCGTGCAAGGCCGGCGAAACCGCGCGCTCCGCATAGCCGAACGTCGCCAGCTCCTCGAACTTCTCCAAGCCGCGCAGCGACAGGGCGACGCCCTCTTTGGCCTTGGGCGCGACCGTGTCCGCGCCCCATTTCGCCGCGTTGCGGAACCACAGCAGCGCGTGCGCGTAATCGTGCACGTCATAGGCGATCCAGGCGAGCGACATCGCTCCGTCCGCCGACTTCGCGCCATTCATGGTCTTTTCGATCTCGGCGAATTGGGCGGCGGTGACGTTGTCCGCCTTGCCGGTGGCGCGCAGCCATTGCAGTTCGCTCTGGACATAGACCAGATTGAGCTCGACCGACGCGCCGCGCCATTTCTGCGCCACCTCCTTGGCCGCCTCGAACTTCTTGGCGCCTTGCAAGGCCGCGACATAGCCGGCGACGAGGCTCGGCGGCGGCGCCTCGCCCTTCGACCAGGCGAGCGCCTTCTGGAACCAATCGCCGGCGTTCTCGAAGGCGTTGAGCCGATATTGCCGCCACGCCATCGCGGCCGCGCCGACAGATGATTGATCGGCCTCGATCGCGTCAAGGAAGCGCTGCAAACGCTCCGGCGCGATCGCCGGTCCGTCACGTCGATCCAGTTCGGTGGCGGCCATGTCGAGATAGAGCGCGCGCAACCCCGGCCAGCGGTCGCGCCAGGCGGAGGCGATCGCCTCCGCCTCCTCCAGCCGGCCGAGCGCGCGCAAGGTCTGCACATAGCCTTCCTGCGTCTTGGCGAAGCCCTGCTCGGTGTTGACGTAGTCTTCGCTGCTCTTGCCGATCAACGAGGAGGAGTTGGGGTACGCGCGCGGCGTGCGGCGGTAGTCCTTATGTTCCAGCGCCAGCCGGGCCAGGATCGGTTTGTAGTCGTCGACCGGCGCCGACAGGCGCTTGGAGTGGTCGGCTTTCTGAGGCGGCCACCAGTCGATGGCTTGTCTGAACCAGCGCGCGGCTTCGTCGAGTTCGCCGCGCTCAAGGCGGTACCAACCGAGCGCCTGCGCGCCGAGCGGCGACTTGATCGGCTCGATCGTGGCGACAAACGCCCTCAGTCGCGCTTCGTCGATCGGCTCGGGCGGATTGTCGCGCGAAAGCTCCTCGACCAGCACATCGATATAGAGCTTCTTCATCAGCGGAACGGCGCTTATCCAGGGGAAAGCCAGCGCTTCCGCGCGCGCCAGCCGGCCGGAGGCGCGCAGGGTCAGGCCAAAACCTTCGTCGGTCTTGGCGTCGCGCTTGTCACCTTCGTTCCAGTCGGTGGCGAGGCGGAACCAGTCGCCGCCATAGCCGCAGCCCGCCTGCCGGTAGCGCCACCACGCGATGGCGCGCGCGCCCTTGACATGGCGCTCCGACAACACCCGCTCGGACAGCCGACGCACGCGCGGCTCGCTCATCGCGATCGGCGGCGCCTCGCTGGTCAGTTCCTCGATGCCGATGTCGACGAACAGGCTGCGCATCTCAGGATCGCGCTCGCCCCAGCGATAAGCGAGATCCTCGGCCTGGACGAAGGCGCCGACCTTTCGCAGCGCCAGCGCGAGACCGCGCGCGGTCTGCGCCTCCTCGGTCGAGTTCGCGCTCCAGGCGGCCGCCTTGCGGAACCAGGGCGCGGCATAGACGCAATTGTCTTGCGCGAGACGCCGCCAACCCAGCGCCTGCGCGCCGACAGAGGAGCGGGAGTCGGCGACGACGGCGACGAAGCGGTCGACCCGCGCGGGCGGCAGATCTGTTTTGTCGTCGGCAAGCTCGGCGACCACGACGGAGATATAGGCCGCGCGCATGTCGGCGTCGGCGACGAGTCCGTAGGCGAAATTCTCGGTGTCGAGCAGCCGGCCGGCGGCCCGCAGCGACAGAGCGTAGCCTTCGGCGAGTTTGGCCGGCGGAGGGCCTTCCGGGGCAAAGGCGAGCGCGCGCTCGAACCAGAGGATCGCGTCGTGGGGCGCCTTGGCGCGATAGAACCGCCACGCAAGCGCCCCCGCCCCCTCGGACGAGCGCTGGCTTTGCGCGAAGGCGGCGAAGCGGGCGAGCCGTTGCGGCGGCAGGAGGGTGGAGTCTTCGGCGAGGGCTTGCGTGAAAATTTGCAAGTAGAGGCCAGCGAGCGCCGGACTTGCGTCGCGCCACGCATGGGCGATGTTTTCGGCGCGGGCCGAGTCTCCGGCTCCGCGCAGAGCCTGAACCAAGCCTTCCACCAGTTTGACGCGGTCCGGCTCCGGCTTCACCGGAACGACGAGGGGATCGAACCCGCTCCAGGCAACCGCGTTGTCGAACCAGCGGCGCGACGCGGGCCATTCGCTGCGCAGCGCCGCGCCCCAGCCGAGCGCCTGGGCGGCAAGCGCGCTTTTATCGGCGAGCGCGGCTTGTTCGAAATGCGCCCGGGCCTCCGGCGCGACGTCGCGCAGCGGTTTGTCTGATGTCAGCCACGCGATCATGCCGCCGTAATAGACGTCGCGGATCGCGGTTGAGGCGCCTCGCTCGGCGAAGCCGAATTCGGCGAGATCGGCGAAACGTTCGAGCGCGCGCAGCGACAGCGCGACGCCCTCCTTGGACTTGGCCGCGTCGCCGCCCCACTCCACCGCATGGCGGAACCAGGTCAGCGCGCGCTCGTAGTCCTTGGTCTCATAAGCGAGCCAGCCCAGCGACAACGCGCCTTCGCCGGAGCGGGATTTCTCGATCTCGCCTTCGATTTCGGCGTATTTGGCCGCGCTCGCGGCGTCGGCGCCGCCGGAAGCGCGCAGGCTCGCCAATTCGCTCCTGAGATAGATGAGGTCGAAACGCGCCGAGACGCCGCGCCAGCGCGCAGCGAACTTGTCGGCCTCGGCGAACTTCCTGGCGCCCTGCAAGGCGGCGACGTAGCCCTCGACCAACCCGGCGTCGGGCGGTTCCGACGGCGCCCAGTTCAGCGCCTTCTCGAACCAGTCCGCCGCGCGCTCGGGCGATTTCTCGCGCAACAGGCGCCAAGCCATCGCCACAGCGGCGGGCGCGGAGCGCGCATCCTCAATCGCGGCGGCGTAGCGACGCAACCGCTCGGGCGAAATCTCCGGCCCGTCGGCGCGCGCGAGCTGGTCGGCGGCGATGTAGACATAGAGCTGACGCAGCGACGGCCAGCGGTCGCGCCAGGCCCAGGCGATAGCCTCGGCCTCCTCGACGCGGCCAAGCGCGCGCAGCGTCTGCGCATAGCCTTCCTGCGTCTTGGCGAGGCCTTCCTCGGTGTTGACGTAAGATTCCGTGCTCTTGCCGATCAGCGACGAGGAATTGGGAAAAGCGCGCGGCGTGCGACGATATTCCTCGATGTTGAGCGCGAGCCTGGCGAGGATCGGCTGGTAATCTTCGACCGGCGCCGACAGGCGCTTCGACAGGTCGAGCCGTTGCGGCGGCCACCAGTCGATGGCGTTCTTGAACCAGCGCGCGGCCTCGTCGAGTTCGTTGCGTTCAAGCCGGTACCAACCGAGCGCCTGCGCGCCGAGCGGCGACTTGACCGGCTCGATCATTCCGACGAAAACCTTCAACCGCGCTTCGTCAATCGGCTCGGGCGGGTTGTCGCGCGAAACCGCTTCGACCATCACGTCGATATAGAGCTTTTTCATCAGGGCGACGGTGTCGGCCCACGGCCGCGCGAGGCTCGCCGCCTCAGTCAACCGCCCCGTCGCGCGAAGCGTCAGGCCAAAGCCTTCGTCGGTCTTGGCGTCGCGCTTGTCCGCGTCGCTCCATTCGATCGCCTGTCGCAGCCATTGCCCGCCATAGCCGCAGGCGGCCTGGCGGTAGCGCCACCAACCGAGCGCGCGCGCGCCGGCGAGATCGCGATTCGACAACACCTGGTCGGACAGCCTGCGCACGCGCGCTTCGCTGATCGCGATCACCGGCGCTTCGCTCGTCAGTTGTTCGACGCCGACGGCGACATAGAGTTTGCGCAATTCGGGGTCGCGGTCGCGCCAGGCATAGGCGAGGTCTTCGGCCTGCGCGAAGGCGCCGGCCGCCTTCAACGACAAAGCGAGGCCGCGCGCGAAGTCGGCGCTATCGCCGCCGGCGGCGCTCCAGGCGGTCGCCTTGCGGAACCACGGCGCGGCGTAGGCGCAGTTGCCCGCTTTGAGCCGATACCAACCAAGCGCCTGCGCGCCGACGGCGGAACGGTCCGCGCCGACAAGACCGATGAAGCGATTGAGCCGCCCGCCCGACAGCGCCGCCTTGTCGGCCGAGAGCTGAGCGACGACGGCGGAGACATAGATCGTCCGCATGTCGGAGGAATCTTTGGCGAAGGTCCAGGCGACCTCTTCCGCCTCGGCAAGCTGGCCCGTCTGTTTGAGCGAAAGAGCAAGCCCCTGATTGGCCCCGAGATCGCCGCGACCCTGCTGGCTCCAGGCGATCGCGTCGCGGAACCAGCCGATCGCATCGGCGTAGTCGTTCGAGCGAAATTGGAGCCAGCCGAGCGAGGCGGCGCCGGCGACCAATTGTTGGGCGCGCGCGATATCGGCGAAATGGGCGAGTTGATCAGGCGCCAGCGCGCCAACCAAGGGCGCGGCCTCGATGGCGCCGCTCATCAGGTTGACGAATACGGTCTGCAACGCCGCGCCGCCTTCGCGCCAGCGGTCTGCCAGCTTCGTCGCTTCGTCCATCCGATTGGCGCGCGCGAGCGCGCGGCCATAGCCCTCGATTACGCTGGCGACTTCCGCGTCGACCTGCGGCTCCCTGGGACCAGCGCTCGCATCGACCCCCTTCCAGACCAGCGTCGACTTGAACCATAGAGCGGCGTCGTCCCACTCGCCGTTGTTGTAGCGATACCAGCCGATCGCCTGCGCGCCGACAATGCTGCGGTCGGTTTCGACAATGGCGACAAAGTCGGCCAGCGCCTTCTCCGACACGCCGGGCGGCGGTGAGGCGCGGGTCAGCAAAGAGGCGCTGGCCCCGATGTAGGTTTCGCGCATCGTCTTGGAGGCGTCGCGCCAGAGATAGGCGAGAGCCACCGCATCCTCAACGCGACCGAGCTTCAGAAGCGACAGCGCGCGGCCTTCCGCCAGATTGACGGCGCTCGCATCCGCGCCCAAGGGTGCGCCGAGCGAGGGAAGCGAAAACCAATGCTCGGCCTTGTCGAATTGATCGCGGTTATATTCAAACCATCCCGCCAGTCCGAGATCGGCGCGAGCCTTCGAGCGCGCGGCTTCGGCGAAGAAATCGGCGAGCGCTTCGGGCGCGATGGTCTCCTTGCTCTTGCCCTCGTTGACGGCGGCGATCCGCGCGCGCGTAAGATCGATCTTGGCGGCGTCGAATTCGGTCGCCCCGTCGGCGGATTTGGCCCCCATCGCGATCAGCGCGGCGGTCTGCGCGAAGCTGAAACGCGAGATCGACTTGCGAACCGTCGCCAGCCGCTCGTCGTGATCGGGACAGGTGGCGATGATGGCGTGGTAGATCTCGAACGCGCGCTTGGCCAGACCCACGTCGAGAAAAGCGTCGGCGACGCGCCAGTTGGCGTCCATATAGGCGCAATGCAGAATGGAGGGGTCGCCGTCGGCGACGGCGAGCGCCTCGGCCGGCTTCTTCTCGTTGGACTTGCGGACCAGCGTCTCGATGTCCGACTTGCGGGCGATCTTGGTGAGGAGATCGCGCGAGGGTTTCCAACCCGGCTTCGAGCGCTCCTTCAGCGCGATGCCAGCGCGCAATTCCTCGAACCGGTCGGCGGCGAGCAGATCCCAGAACGGCTGCTCGTCCGCGCCCGCGCCGGCGGTCGAATAGATGTTGGTCGGCGGCGTCCAGTTCGGATGCAGCGCCTTCAACCGTTTGATCTCGGCGTTGGCGCGGACGAAGTTGTGCAGCGAGGCGTAATAACGCAGCGCGCTCTCGTCGACCGCCGTTTCACTGGCGGACACGGCGAACAGTGTGCCGAACAGGGGCGCCTGATAGATATGCGGATAGGGCGCGTCGACCGGCGGGCCGCCATTGGGGCCCGGCGTCGGCAGCAGCCCCGCGTCGCCGCTGGTGACGAATTCGATGGCTGGGGTTTCGGTCGCGGCGCTGGGCTTCTGCGCACGCGCGGGGGCCGCGCCAAGCGACGCCGCCAATACACACGCAGTAACGACACGCCACTTTAACATCCCGGATACCTTAAACGTATCGCGGTTAATGAAAGCATATGGAGCGTTGCCGGGTAGTAACGCTTCGCCTCGACGCTCCGTAATTCTGCTGGAATTTTTTTTCCTTCGACGGCGCAGCGAGCCAGCGCGGCGACGGCGAGATAGCCCTCATCCGCAAAACTCTGCGTCGGCTTGCCGGCGTCCACGTCGATCACCGAGGGCTCTCCTGCGGAAGCGTCGAGCCAACTCCGCATCAGCGCGGCCAGGCGCGGCTTGGCCTCCGGCGGCCCCCAGGCGAGATAGAGCGGCGCCCGCACCAGTTCGTAGCCAAACACCGGCGGCCGATCCTTCGCCGGCGCCACGCCCTCGCGCAGCGAAAGCCAGTCGGTCGGCAGACGGGCGGGCCCGAATCTGGCGGCGTCGAACAACGCCAGCCCGCTGCCGCGCACGCCCGCCCAATCCACCTCCGGCGCGATCTCGGCCAACGCGTCGATCGCAGGAAACACCCAGTAGGAGAGATTGACCAGCGGCCCGTCCGCCGTGTCATCGGGACCAAAGCCCGCGGCGCCGGGGCGCAAGGCCGGCCCGAAGCGTGAGGGAAACACCGCCTTTCGGCCCAACGCCAGCGCGATCTGGCGGCCTTGCGCGACATAGTCGGGCATGCGCCAGCGCCGCCCCGCCTCCGCCAGCCCCCAGGCGATCAGCAGGTCGCCGTCGGTGGCGTTGTTCTTGTCGAGGGCGTGCGGTTGATCCTCGGGCCGCCAGCGCCAGGCGGCCAGATGGTCGCCGCGAATTTCGAGGTTGGCCAGCGTCCAACTCCACAGCCTCGCGAACGCATCGCGGTCGTCGTTGAAGGCGGCGAGCACGAGCGCATAGCCCTGCCCCTCGCTGTGGCTCACATTGTCGGCGGAATCGTCGAACAGGCGCCCGTCGGGGTCGATGAAGCGCGACTTGTAGAGCGCCCAGTTCGGATCTTGCGCCCGCGCGGGCGCGACGAACGCGCAAAGCGCCAGCGCGACGATGGCTGCGGCCAGCCGCCGACCCCCGCTCGCGACGGGGCGAACTAACCGCGCTGCGCAGGTCACGACCGGTTGCCGTGGACTTTCACGGCCGCGCGGGTGGCCAGGCCGAGCAGCACGGCGGCGATCAGCACCGACAGCACATAATAGTCGAGGTTGGCCGACATGAAGCCGGCGGCGATCAACCGCAGATTGCCCGGCGTCAGCGATTCCGTCGGGATGAAATAGGTATGCACGGCGTGGTCGATAGTCTTGGCGCCGCCGCGCGGGGTGAAGACGGAAGCGCGGCCCTCGACCTCGTTCCAGTTCGACGGCGCGACCAGGCTGGTCATGTCGCGCGCGAGCGAGCCGGGGCTTGCGCCGACCACCAGCGTCCAGGTGTCGAAGCCCTGCGGGCCATGCGCCTGCGCGAGCAAGATCGTCGCCCGCTCCGGCGCCTGGATCGGCCGCTCGGGGTCGCGCAACAGCGCGAAATCGCCGCGATGGATGTTGATATAGCGGTCGTAGAGGGCGCGCAGCGTGAGCCGGGGCGAGAAATCCTCCGGCGCGGCATGGCCGCCCTGCGCCCATTGATCGAACACCTGACCCGAATCGACGCTCTGCGGCGCCGCCGTGCCCCCCGGTTCGGGACCGCTGAAATCGCCAGCGTTGACGCGCGACCAGGATTTCTTCAGCGAGACATAATCGACGCCGAACTGCTCGACCAGGCTCTGCGGAAAACTGTCGAGCGCGCCGATGAACAACACCGAACCCCGTTTCGCCGCCTCGCGATCGAAGGTGATGCGGGCGCCGATCGGTCGACCCGAAACCGAGGCGGTGCGCGCGAGATAGCTGGCGACCGCCGACAGCGTGGCGCGGTCGCGGCTCGGTGCGTAAATCAGGCTCGTCTCGGACTCATAGGGAAAGCCGCTCGAAAGCGTCGCCGCCAGATTGGGAAGGCGGCCGATGTGGGCGAAGGCGGGCACGATCAACTCGGAGCGTTCGAAGAACACGAAGCGCTTGCGCATGTCCATCAGGTGCTTGACCTCGCAAGCCGCGTCGCCCGCATCGGGGGTCTGCGCCTCGACCACGACATGATTGACGCCGGGACGCATCGCACTCAGCGACACCGACACCGGCCGATCGCGGAACAGGTCGCCGCGCGGATTCTTCATCGGCATCGAGCCGGCCTCGCGGTCGTTGACCCGAACCAGAATTTGCGAGTTGGACAACAGGCCGCTGGAATAACCGGCGGTCAGCGAAAGCGTCAGCTTGTCATAGTCGGCGGGGTAGAAATCGCCGGGCAGGTTGATGTCGAAGGCGGCGCGAAACAGCCGGCCGCCGAATTCCTCCGTGTGCACGCCGAGGTCGCGAAGCGGCACCCGCAGTTCGTCACGCACGGAATAGCCGAATTGGTTGGCGAGCGCCCGCGCCGCCGGCGGCGATTCGGTGCGCGCCTCGGCATGGCGCACGGGAAGAATGCCGTCGATCGCGTCCGCCGTCTCCTTCGGACTGTCGCCGACCGCGACGACGATCACGCGGCCGGACACCTCCTGTCCTTCCACCGAGAGCGCGCGCCCCTGCCCCGGCCCGATGAATTCGCCCAGGCCGTGCAGCGTGAGATAGCCGCGCTGTCCGGCCAGCACATAGAGCCCGGCGTCGTCGCGGATCTCGCCGACGACCTCGACCCTGGGCCGCTGGATGTTGGCGCGGATGGCGACGGCCTCGACGGCGTGCATCGCGCTGTCGACCGCGGCCGCGTCGGGGTCGTCGGGCAGCACGACGCGGATCGTCACCGCGCCGGAGACGTCGGGCGAAATCGCCGCGAGATCGTCGAGCATTTCGATGTGCGGATCGGCGACGCCGGGAAAGGCGAGGCCAGACGAAGCGGGATCGACTTGGGTCCACAGTTCGTAGGTCGCCTCCATCGAGCAATCGACGCGATGGCGTTGCGAGACGGCGATGCGGACGTTGTTGAACCCCTGCGTCAGCAGCCCGCGCGGCAATTCGACGTCGAGCGCACCGGGGTCGGTCGCCGCCGCAATAGGCGTCTGCGCCACGGCGACGTCGTTGACGGTGATCGACAGCGTCGACGATTCCGGCATGACGGAAATGGCGTTGGTGAAGCCGACATGGATGCGCGCGCGGGTGCGCGCTTCCGCCGACGTCACGTAGATCGGCCAGCTCCGGGAACTGGTTTCGCCCTCGAAGCGCAGTTGCAGCGGATCGGGACCGAACCGATGCAGCGCCTCGCCGCCGGGATTGGCGGTTCCGTTCGCGCGCGCAGTGGCAGCGAACGCGAGGAAGGCCACAAGCGCGGCGAAGACGGTATGCGACCGCATGGCGAAACTCCTCAGGCGCTAGCGGCGCGAGCCGGCGCGGGTTGGAGCGCGACGACGGGCGGCGCCTCCGCCACCGTCCCGCCGCCCGGGCCGCCCTCGCTCGCCTTGAGGGCGGCGCGGCGGTCTTTCCATTCCCACCACAGCAGGCGGAAGGCGCGCGGCGGTCCGGTGAAGCTCCAGGCGAAGAATGTGCCCATGCCGTGCAAGATGCCGTGGGCTCGTCGGCGGTTTTCGCGAAACGCCGTGATTTCCTTGGCGTCGCCGAACATCAGATCGCCGATCGCCTGATAGTGGCGGCGTTTGAGCTTGCCAAAGGCGAAGCCGATCTCCACCACGTCGCCGCGCGTAACGGTGTTGCTGACGACGACCGGGAAGCTCTGCGCGCCGTGACCCGCGCGCAGCTTGACGTCCACCACCGCAGGCGCCCCGACCGCGACCGGTTGTTGCATCCGGTCGGCCGGCACGCAGACGCGGCAGCCGCCATAGGAGACGTCGAGCGCCTTGGCCGATATGAGCGAGCTGCCGATGGCAAGATCAATCGGGCGGTCGAGCGGCGCTCGGAAAGTGCGGCGCTCGGCGATGACGCCGAGCGCGGCCGACGACATCAGAAGATTGAACAGGTTCCACATCGCGACGACGCCCAGCAACTCGTTGGCGTCACGCTCGGTGAACCAGCGCCAGACGCAAACGATCATCGAGACGGAATAGACGCCGAACAACACGAAGAACGGCGTCGACAATTCCGAGAGATGGTCCTTGTCGAGGCTGTTGCCTTTGTCGGTGACGTTGAACGTGGGCTTGTAGGGATTGAGCACGACGCTGAACAACCCTTGCGCGAGATAGAGCGTCTGCATGAATTCGTAGACTTCCGAGACCAGCGCCCAGCGCACTTTGCCGTAGAGATAGTTTTGCATCATCATGTTCGCCAGCATGTACAGCACGGTGTACGAGATGAACTCCTGCGCGTTGGCGATGTAAATTTGCATGTTGAAGTAAATAAACAGCAGAGGCGAGACGAGAAACGGCAGGCGGAAGATGGAGAAGAACCAATAGGTGATATTGGAGAGATAACAAATCTTCTGCGCGAGAGTCAGGCCGCGCTTCAGCACGGGATTTTTCAGCAGAAAGATCTGGAACATGCCGCGCGCCCAGCGCGACCGCTGGCCGATGAAGGACGAGAACGTCTCGGGTTGCAGGCCGGAGATCATCGGCTTGTCGACATACATCGAACGCCAGCCGCGCGAGTGCAGATCGAGCGCGGTCTCGCAATCCTCGGTTATGGTGATGCCGGAGAAACCGCCGACGAGTTGCAGCGCCTCGCGTCGGATCACCGCCGCCGAGCCGCAGAAGAAGGCGCCGTTCCACTTGTCGAGGCCTTTCTGGATGATGCCGTAGAACATCTCGTTCTCCGACGGCATCCGTTGGAACGTTTCCAGATTGCGTTCGAGCGGGTCGGGATTGGTGAAGAAATGCGGCGTCTGGCATAGGAAAAGGCGCGGGTCCTCGCGAAAATATCCCACGGTTTGCTGCAAGAACTCGCGCACCGGCACGTGATCGGCGTCGAACACGGCGATCAATTCGCCGTCGGATTGCTTGAAGCAATTGTTCATGTTGCCGGCTTTGGCGTGCTCGTTCTTGGCGCGGGTGAGGTATTTGGCGCCCAGTTCCTCCGCGAGCGCGGTCAGTTCGACCCGCCGCTCCTGCGCCTCCTTGGCCTTCTTGAGGTTGTCCTGGTTGCACTTCTGGTCGGAGCCGCCATCGTCGAGCAGCCAGACGGTGAACTTGTCCTTGGGGTAATCCATGTCGATGGCGGCGATCACCGTCATCGCCAGCAACTCGGGGTCTTCGTTATAGGTCGGGATGTAGATGTCGACGGTCGGCATTTCCTCCGGGGCGAGCTTTCTCGGGGGCTTGCGGTCGAGCGGGTCGGCGACGACGAACAGGCTGATCGCCAGCATCACCGTCGAATACAGTTCCGCCATGTAAAGCAGCACGCCGGGAATGAAGTTCCACAGGTCGCTGAGCGGCGGTATGGTGTTGACGGTGCGCCAGAAGAAATAGCGGATCACCACCGCCGTGCCGAGCGCCAGAAAAATCTGGCGCCACGGGCCCGTCAGTCCGAGCGCGCGAATCACCGACATGCCGATCAGAGCGGCGACGCCGATGGCGAATTGCGAACGGATGCCGACGGGTTCGGTCGCCAGAATCAGGAAAACCAGCCCGCAGCTCAGCCACAGGGCTTTCTTGACGGACCGCTCCATACCCTAAAGCCCACTATGACCCAAAACTCTTGGGGCAGAATAGGTCGTTAAGCTTTAGATTTACCTTACGGCAGGCAGCAAGGCGCCGCTGCGCAGCCTAATTCAGGGCGTCGGCCGGGGGCGGTACGGCGCCGGTCATCATGGCGACGGCGTCCGACATCGTCACTTTTTTCGGGTCGACGACGGTGAGCCTGCGGCCGAGCCGGTGGATGTGGATGCGGTCGGCCACCTCGAACACATGCGGCATGTTGTGCGAGATGAGGATGATCGGCAGCCCGCGCTTCTTCACGTCGAGAATCAGCTCCAGCACCCGGCGCGATTCCTTGACGCCGAGCGCCGCCGTCGGCTCGTCCATGATGACGACATTGGAGCCGAACGCCGCCGCGCGCGCCACCGCCACGCCCTGACGTTGGCCGCCCGACAGCGATTCGACCGGCTGCGTGATGTCCTGAATGGTCATCAGACCCAGTTCGGTCAGCTTGTCGCGCGCGAATTTCTGCATGCCGGAGCGATCGAGCGCACGGAAATACTTGCCCGCAAAGCCCGGCTTCACCCATTCGCGGCCCAGAAACATGTTGTCGGCGATCGACAAGGCCGGCGACAGCGCGAGGTTCTGATAGACGGTTTCTATTCCCGCCTCGCGCGCGTCCTGCGGCGAGCGGAAATGCACGACCTTGTCGCCGAGCCGGATCTCGCCGTGGTCGGGCGTGATGGCGCCAGTCAGCGCCTTGATCAGCGTGGTCTTGCCCGCGCCGTTGTCGCCGATCACGGCGAGGACCTCGCCGGGATAGAGGTCGAAATCGGCGTTGTTGAGGGCGACGACATGGCCGTAGCGCTTGGACAGACCGCGCGCCGTCAGGATCGCTTGTTGCTGGCTCATTGCGACGCCCTCCGCAGCCATTGGTCAATCGCCACCGCGACGATGACAAGCACGCCCACCGTGAACACCTGCCAATAGTCGTCGACGCCGGCGAGCGACAGGCCCGTGTTGAAGACGCCGACGATCAGCGCGCCCAGAACCGAACCTGCAATCGAACCGCGGCCGCCGAACAGCGAAGTGCCGCCGATAACCGTCGCGGTGATGGAATCCAGATTCGCAGTTTCGAACGCCAGCGGCGAAATCGACCCGACGCGGCCGATCGCCACCCAGGCGCAAAACCCACAGACGACGCCGGCGAAGATATAGACCGAAACCAGGACCTGGCTGACCTGGATGCCCGCCAGCAGCGCCGAGTCCGGATCGTCGCCCACCGCGTGAACGTGCCGGCCCCAGGGCGTTCGATTGAGCATGTACCAGGCCAGCGCGGCCAGTATGATCAGCGCCACGCCGCCATAGGCGATCTGCGCGCCAAACAGCGTGAAGGTCTTGCCGAACCAGATGAGGAACGGCGCCTTTTCCTCGATGTCGCTCGCCCGGATCGATTCCGACCTCGAATAAAAGAGTTTGAGCGCGCTGAAAATGCTCAGCGTGCCGAGCGTCACGATGAATGGCGGCAGCTTGAAATAAGTGACGAGGGAGCCATTGAACGCGCCCATGAGACCGCCGAAAAAGACGCCGACCATCACCGCAAATGCGGGCGGAAGGCCGGACTCGACGCTGAGCTTGCCCATGATGAGCATGCAAAGCACCAGGATCGCGGCGACCGATAGATCGATGCCGGCGGACAGAATGATCGCGGTCTGAGCGATGGCGACGATGCCGGTCACCGTCACCTGCTGAAGCACGAGCGACAGCGTACCCGCCTTCAGGAAGTTGGGCGCGATGGCGCCGAAGAAAACGACGCTGATCAAAAGGATCAGGGCGGGAATGGCGGTCGGATTGCTGCGCAAGAATCCGCGCATGATGTGGAGCGCCGACTTGTCGTCGCGCTCGAACGCGGCGACCGACGTATCGGCTTTCTCCAACTTGGCCTCGTAGTCGGAGATGACCTTGGTTGGCCCGGCCTGGTTGCTCATCCGATCCCCCCTGACGTCCCTGCGCAATGCCCGCGCCTTGTGACGAAGGGCGACCATAACAGCCGCCCTTCGCTTAACTCAAGTCAGATTATGCCGCGGCGATCAGCCCCAGCACTTGGCCATGCCTTCCTTCGTGTCGAGCGAGGGAACGCCGGCGGCGGGCTTATCGGTGATGAGGTTGACGCCCGTGTTGGTGAAGTCGAGGCCTTCCGAATTCTTCGGCTTGGACCCATCCTTCGCGTACGCCTGAATCGCCTCGATGCCCTTGGAGGCCATAAGCAGCGGATATTGCTGCGAAGTCGCGCCGATGACGCCGGAAGCGACGCTCTTCACGCCGGGGCAACCGCCGTCGACGGAAACGATCAGCACGCCCTTTTCCTTGCCGGCCTTCTTGAGCGCCTGGAACGCGCCTTCGGCGGCGGGTTCGTTGATGGTGTAGACCACGTTCATCGCGGGGTCCTTGGCGAGCAGCGTCTCGGCCGCCTTCAGGCCGCCGTCGGGCGAACCGAGCGAGCCTTCATGACCGATGATGCGGCTGTCCTTCTCGGAGCCGAGCACCTTGCCGTTCGGCACCGGGATGTCCATTCCGGTCAAGAAGCCGGTGTCGCGCAGCACGTCGACCGAGATGTTGTCCTTGTTGATGTCGAGCATGCCGATATGCGCATCCTTGGCCTTGTCGCCGAGCTGCGCCTTGGCCCACTTGCCGATCAGAACGCCGGCCTGGAAATTGTCGGTCGCGAAGGTCGCGTCTTGCGCGTCCTTGTCGCCGAGCGGCGTGTCGAGCGAGATGACGAGAACGCCGGCGGCGCGCGCCTTCTTGAGCGCGGGGCCGACCGAGTCGTTGGACGGCGTGATCAGAATGCCCTTGACCCCGGCCGCAACGCAGTTCTCAATCGCGGTGATCTGCGGCGAAGCGTCGCCGTCCTTCACGCCGGCGAACGCCTTGAGAGCGATGCCCGCTTTCTTGGCGCCGGCTTCCGCGCCTTCCTTCATTTTCACGAAGAAGGGGTTGGTGTTGTTCTTGGTGATGAGGCAGGCGCCGACTTCGGCCTGCGCGCCCGAGGCCATGAGGCCGAGCGAAAGAGCCGCGCCCGCCACAACGGCGAGGCTGCGATTGAACTTGGACATGTATTCCTCCCAGAAACGTTTCCTGCTTTGCGGACGAGACAGCTATTGCTAGACGTACCGCTTGAGCGGCGCCCAGCCCGTCGGCCAGTCGCCAGCCTATAGACGCAAACCGACCGCGCTTGTCAAGGATAAATCAATACGTTTGATTTATTATTGACACCGCGCCGCCGCCCCTTCAGACTGCGCCCCAATGACAACGAATGGACGGGAGCCTCTCCGCGAACGCTCCCGCTATGGGGACGGAAGGGTCGGGGACGCACATGCCGGAACCGGCGGACTTCACTCAAGCCTCGGACCTGCCGATAAGCGGGGCCGACCAGGCGGGCGTGCGCGTCTACAACGAGCGGCTCGCGCTTTCGCTGGTGCGCCGCTTCGGTCAGCTTTCCAAGATCGAAGTGGCCCGCATGACCGGCCTTTCCGTGCAATCCACCTCGACCATCATGAACCGCCTCAGCGAAGAGGGGCTATTGAAACGCGAGGCGCCGCTGCGCGGTCGGGTCGGCCAGCCCACGGTGCCGGTGTCGATCGATCCGGAAGGCGCCTTCGCTTTCGGGCTCAAGATCGGTCGGCGCTCAAGCGATCTGGTGCTGGTCGATTTCGCCGGGAAGATCCGAGACGGAGAAAGCCTCGACTATCCCTACCCGACCCCGGAGGAGTTGCTGGCCTTCGCGCAAAGCGCGCTGCCGCGGCTTACGGCGCGGCTTTCGCCACGGCAGAAGGCGCGGCTGGCCGGGCTCGGCGTCGCGCTGCCGTTCCAGCTCTGGAGCTGGTCGGACGAGATCGGCGCCCCGGCCGGCGCGCTCGACGGCTGGCGCTCGCTCGATCTGGCGGGCGAACTGGGCCGCCATTGCGGGCTGCCGATCACGATCTGCAACGACGCCACCTCGGCCTGCGCGGCGGAATATTATTTCGGCGACGCCTGGCAGGAGCGCGACTATCTCTATCTGTTCGTCGGCGATTTTCTCGGCGGCGGGCTGGTGCTCAACTCTTCGCTTTATCTTGGGCGGACCGGCAATGCGGCGGCGGTCGGCTCGATGCCGGTTCCCGGCGAACGCGGGCTGGCGCAACTCATCCATCTCGCCTCGATCTATCAGCTCGAACGCCGCGTTGCGGACGCCGGGCTCGATCCCTCCTCGATCTGGCTGACGCCCGACGTCTGGGCGGATTTCGGCGAGCCGCTGAAACTGTGGCTCGACGAGGCCGCGCGCGCGCTCGCCTACGCGATCGTATCGGCGATCTCGGTGATCGACGTCGGCGCCATCGTGATCGATGGGGCGACGCCGCCCTCCGTGCGCCAGACCCTGTGTCTGCTGACGGCGGCGGAATTGGAAAAGCTCGACCGGCGCGGGCTGTCGGACGTGCGCGTCTTTCCCGGCGTGATCGGCCCCAACGCGCGCGCGATCGGCGCGGCGGCGCTGCCTCTGATCAAGAATTTCGCCAGGGATCGCGACGTGTTGTTCAAGGAAGCCGCGTCCGAGGGTTGATCCCGAGGCGCGGCGGCCGCATGCAGCCCGCCGCGGATCGGCTCCGTCCAGAGAGGTGAACATGGCTTCCAAGACCATCAAGGTCGAACCCTTCGATCTCGTCGTATTCGGCGGCACGGGCGATCTTGCCTATCGCAAGCTGTTTCCCGCGCTCTACCACCGTGAGAAAAGCGGCCAGTTCACCGACCCCACCCGCATCATCGGCGTCTCGCGCCGAGAAATGTCGCGCGAGGCGTTTCAGGCCAGCGTGCGCGAGACCTTGGCCAAATTCGGCGAGGCCGAGGACGGCGCGGCGCTGGAAAGCTTCATCGCTCGCATCGACTATCTCCCGCTCGACGCCACGGGCGAGAAGGGCTGGAAGGAATTCGCGGCGTGGCTCGGCGACGACGCGCGCATTCGCGCCTTTTATCTCGCCACCGGGCCGGACCTGTTCGCCCCGATCGCCAAACGGATCGGCGAGGAGAACCTCGCCAGCCCCTCCTCCCGCATCATTGTCGAGAAGCCGATCGGCCATGACGGCGTGAGCGCGGCGGCGATCAACGATGCGCTCGGCGCGGTGTTTCTTGAGAAGAACATTTTCCGTATCGACCATTATCTCGGCAAGGAGACGGTGCAGAACCTGATGGCGCTGCGCTTCGCCAACGCGTTGTTCGAGCCGGTGTGGAACAGCGCGCATATCGACCACGTGCAGATCACCGTCGCCGAGACGCTGGGGGTCGGCGGCCGCGGCGCCTACTACGACGAATCGGGCGCGCTGCGCGACATGGTGCAGAACCATATGTTGCAGCTTCTCTGTCTGGTGGCGATGGAGCCGCCCGCCTCGCTGGAAGCCGACGCGTTGCGCGACGAAAAGCTGAAAGTGTTGAAGTCGCTGTCGCCGATCAACGAGAGCAATGTCTCGCAACTGAGCGTGCGCGGCCAGTATCGCGCCGGATTCGCCGAGGGCGCGCATGCGGACAGCTATCAGCATGACGTAGCCAATCAAACGAGCGACACGGAGACGTTCGTCGCGCTGAAGCTCGGCGTCGCCAACTGGCGCTGGGCCGGCGTGCCGTTTTATCTGCGCACGGGCAAACGGCTGCCGCAGCGGTTCTCCGAGATCGTGGTCGGCTTCCGCCGCGTGCCGCACGCGATCTTCGATCATGGCGCCGACGGCATTCCCGCCAATCGGCTGGTGATCCGCGTCCAGCCGGACGAGGGCATCAAGCTTTGGTTGATGATCAAGGAGCCGGGCCCCGGCGGCATGAGGTTGCAGCACGTGCCGCTCGACATGAGCTTCGCGGAAGCTTTCGGCGCCAAATCGCCGGAAGCCTATGAGCGGCTGCTGATGGACGCGGTGCGCGGCAACGCCTCGCTGTTCATGCGCCGCGACGAGGTCGAGGCGGCCTGGGCCTTCGTCGATCCGATCCGCGCCGCCTGGGCGCAAAGCGGCGAGACGCCACGCCCCTACGCCGCCGGAACCTGGGGTCCGGCCGCTTCGATCGCGCTGATCGAGCGCGACGGCCGCACCTGGAACGAGGAATTCGAATGACTGAGCTTCGCCAATTCGCGGACGGACAAGCGCTGGCGGAGGCCTTCGCCGACTGGACGGCCGCGCTGTTGGCCGAGGCGATCGCCGCGCGTGGGCTGGCGCTGCTGGTGGTCTCCGGCGGCTCTACCCCCAAGCGTTATTTCGCCGCGCTGTCGGCGCGCGATCTCGATTGGAGCCGCGTCGCGGTGACGCTCGCTGACGAGCGGCGGGTGGCCGACGACAATCCGCGCTCGAATGCGCGCCTGGTTCGCGAGACATTGTTGCAGGGCAAGGCGGCGCGAGCGCAATTCTGCCCGCTCGCCAATTCGCGGCTCGCGCCCGAGCAGGAGCTTGCGTCGGCGGCGGCGCGCGTGGCGCGCTTGCCCTCGCCCGCCGACCTCGCAGTGCTCGGCATGGGCGACGACGGCCACACCGCCTCGTGGTTTCCCCATGCGGCGGGCTTGAACGAGGCCGTCGACCCGGCCGCGCCCGCCCTGGTGGCCGCGATTGACCCGCCCGACGGGCTGGAGCCGCGCCTGACGTTGACCGGCCGCGCCCTGCTGCGCGCCCGCGCCATCGCGTTGCAGATCGAAGGGCCGGCGAAGGCGGCCACGTTCGCGCGCGCGCACGGCGAGGGTCCCGTCGAGGACATGCCGATCCGCGCCGTGCTGCGCGGCGCGGCGGACCGGCTGACGGTGTTTCAATCCGCGTGATAGGAGCGGTTCGGAGACCGCCATGACGCCCCACCCCTTCGCGCAATTCATCCGCCTGCTGGGCCGCGGCAAGACGCTGTCGCGCGGCCTGACGGCCGAGGAGGCGGAACAGGCGATGGCGATGATCCTCGACGGCGCGGCGCTGCCCGAACAGATCGGCGCCTTCCTGATGCTGCTGCGGATGAAAGAGGAGAGCGCCGAGGAAATTGCCGGCTTCGTGCGCGCGGCGCGGGCGCGTCTGCCGCCGCCGAACGAGCCGCGCCCCGCCCTCGACTGGCCCTGTTACGCCGGCAAGGCGCGGCGCGCGCCCTGGCACCTGCTGGCCGCGCTGCGGCTGGCGGGAGCGGGTTATCGCATCGCGCTGCATGGGCTCGACGGGACGACGCCGGGCCGGCTCTACGCGGGCGAGACCCTGGCCCGCCTCGGCCTGCCGCCGGCGCGAGACTGGCGTCAAGCGCAGGCGCAACTTGCGGCGCGGGGCTTGGCCTATCTCTCGCTCGACCGCATCGAGCCCAGGCTAGCGCGCCTGCTGGCGCTTAAGCCGGTGCTGGGCCTGCGCTCGGCGGTCAACACGCTGGCGCGCAGCCTCAACCCGTTCGGGGCGACCGCCTCGCTGCAGGGGGCGTTCCATCCCGGCTACGCACCCTTGCATCGCGATGCGGCGCTGGCGTTGGGCGATGCCCGCGTTTGGAGCTTTCGCGGCGACGGCGGCGAGAACGAGCGCAGACCGGAAAAGCCGGTCGAGATCGCCGCCGCCGAGAACGGCGTCTCGCGCGATTTCGTTTTGCCGCCGCTGCTGGACGCGGCCCCTGAGAAAGAAGGCCCGCCGCAGATCGAGGCGCTGGTCGAACTCTGGCGCGGGCGCGAGGATGCGCGGGCGGAAGGCTCGATTGTCGGCACGATGGCGCTGGCGCTGGGCGCGATGGGCGCCCCGCCGCAGGATGCTTTGACGGAAGCCCGCGCGCTGTGGGCCGCGCGCGACCGCGCACATTTCCTGCCCGGCGTCGCGGCGCAAATGCACGCCGCGCCGCCGCTGATGGGCGAGGTCTATCTCGTCGGCGCCGGCCCCGGCGAGGTCGATCTGCTGACCTTGCGCGCCAAGGCGCTGATCGAGCGCGCGCAAGTCGTGCTGTACGACCGCCTGGTTGATCGCTCGATTCTGGCTTTGCTGCCCCCTGACGCCGAGCGGGTCTATGTCGGCAAGCAGGCCGACCATCACGCCGTGCCGCAGGAGGAGATCGGCCGCCTGCTGATCGCCCACGCCCGGCGCGGCAAAAAGGTGTTGCGGCTGAAGGGCGGCGATCCGTTCCTGTTCGGGCGGGGCGGCGAGGAGATCGAGGCGCTGGCGGAAGAGCGCGTGCCGTTCGAGGTCAGCCCTGGCGTCACCGCCGCAATCGGTTGCTCGGCTTACGCCGGCATTCCGCTCACGCACCGCGACCACGCGCAGACTTGCGTATTCGTCACCGCGCAGGGACGCAGCGGGCGGCTCGATCACGACTGGCGCGCATTGATCAAGCCGGGCCAGACCGTGGCGATCTATATGGGCCTCAACCAGATCGAGGCGCTGATGGCCGACGCCATCGCCAAGGGCGTCGATCCGGCGACCCCGGCGGCGGTCGTCGAGAATGGCGCGCGCGCGGGGCAGCGCGTGGTCGTGGGCGTTCTGTCGACGCTGGCGGGGCTTGCGCGCGGGGCGGGATTGCGCGGGCCGACGATCATCATCGTGGGGTCGGTGGTGACGTTGCGCGAAAAGCTGGCGTGGTACGCGCCCGCTTCGTAACGGCGGCGAATAGGGTTTACTTAGGGTTAGCTCACGACGCTTATCATCGCGGCGCCCCGGCGTTCTTGGGAGGTCCCGCGTGTTTGGCGTATTGAAAAGTCTTTTCCGGGCGAACCCGCCCTCGCCGCCGCCGCCGCCGCCCACCCCCTCATGGGAGCCCGTGGACAAGATGGACGCCGCGCTCGATGCCGCGATCCTGCTTTTCTCGCGCGCCCTGGAGCAGGCTGGCAAGAGCGGCGGCAAGCTGGCCCTGCCCGGCGCGCCGCCCGCTGATGTCAGTTCCGCGCTAGCCGATTGCGTCGTCTATGGCGCAGAGGGCGCCCGCAAGTTCGTCACTCTCGGCCTGACCCACGATTTCCGCGCCTATCGCTATTCGCCGCAGTTTCAGTTGTTCATGATCCTCAACGCGGCAAATCTGCTGGAAAGCGCGGAGCCTCGCCCTGCTACAGAACGGGTGTTGGGCCAAATTCCGCGCGCGTTGCTGCACGCGCACATGATGAAAGCCTGGATCAGGTTCATCGTCTGCACCGGCGAGGCCTTGCGGGCGAAGGAGGACCGGCAGGACAAGCTGGCCGAAATCATGCGCGGCGTGAAGGCGGCGCTGGCCGCCGTCCAGCAAGCCGGACCCGGCTGGATGTCGCGCCAAGTCGACCCCAGCGAGGCGGGCTTAAGTTGGGGCCAGGGCTATCCCGCAGCGCTGAGCCAGAACCTCGGGGCCGACACGCCGCGCCTCAGCGGCCTGCCGATGAGCCGCCCGGCCGCCGACATGATCGTCCAGTCCCTCTCCGCGACGCAGGCGGATACGTTGAAGGAACCGCGCCGGGCGGTGGGCTAGGCGCCCGCTCACCACGCCCTTTGATAGATGGCGAGCGCATCGGCCTCGGCCACGACGCGCGGATTGTTGGGCAACAGCCGCGTCTGGTTCATCGCGTCGCGCGCAAGGCGCGGCAGAACCGCCTCCGGCACCTCGACATCGCGCAGGCGCTGCGGCAGGCCGCATTTGCGCGAGAGTTCTTGCAACGCATCGCAAAACGCCTCGGCGCGGGCTTGACCCTCAAGCGCGGCCAGTTCGGGGAAAGCGAACGGCGCCATCTCGGCATAGGCTTGCGGCGCCGTCTTGGCGTTGAAGCGCAGAACATGCGGCAGCACGAGCGCGTTCGACAGGCCGTGCGGGATGTGGAAATGGCCGCCGAGGGGGTAGGCCAGCGCGTGAACCGCCGCGACCGGCGAATTGGCGAACGCCTGTCCCGCCAGCATCGAGCCCAGCAGCATCGCCGAGCGGGCCTCGATGTCGCCGCCCCTGTGGACCGCCGTTTCGATGGCGCGCCCGAGTAGGGTCAGCGCCTGCGTGGCGAGGTTGCGCGAGATCGGATTGTTGTTGGCGCTCATCGAGGCGTAGGCCTCGATGGCGTGCACCATGGCGTCGATCCCGGTCGCCGCCGTCACATGCGGCGGCAGGCCGAGTGTCAACTCAGGATCGAGCAGCGCGACGTCGGGCAGGATGACGGGCGAGACGACGCCCATCTTCTCGTTTTCGCCCGTAGTCACAATCGAGATCGGCGTCACCTCCGATCCCGTGCCCGCCGTCGTCGGCGCCAGGATCAGCGGCAGGCGCGGCCCCTTGGCGGCGCCGACGCCGAACACATCGGCGAGCGTCTCGCGTCCAGGCGCGAGCAGCGCGACCAGCTTGGCCGTGTCCAGCGACGAACCGCCGCCAAGCCCGACAATTCCCGTAGCGCCCATCGCTGTCGCGGCCTCGACCGCCTTCAGGATCATCGCCGACGGCGGGTCGGCGACGACATCGGGGAAGACGGTGGACTCGACCTGCGCCTCACGCAAAAGCCCCAGCGCCCGCTCGACGATGCCGGTCGCCATCATGCCGGGATCGGTGACGAGAAGCACGCGCCCGCCAAGCCGCGCGCGGGCGAGCGGGCCAAGCTTGACGAGGCAGCCCGCGCCGAATTCGATGCTGGCGCTGGTGTTGAACGTGAAGGACTTCATCTTGGCCTCGTCCTAATTGACGTCGAACTTGACGCCCTGCGCCAAAGGCAGCGTGCGGCCGTAGTTCACCGCGCTGGTTTGGCGCCGCATATAGGCTTTCCAGGCGTCCGAGCCGCTTTCGCGCCCGCCGCCCGTCTCCTTCTCGCCGCCGAACGCGCCGCCGATCTCCGCGCCGGAGGGGCCCATATTGACATTGGCGATGCCGCAATCCGAACCACGCGCGCTCAAGAACCGCTCGACCTCGCGCAAATCGGTGGCGAAGATCGACGAAGACAGCCCCTGCGGTACGCCGTTCTGCAACGCGATCGCCTCGTCGAGGTCTCTGTATTTGAGCACGTAGAGGATCGGCGCAAAGGTCTCCTCGACGACGGGGCCGATTTGCGCCGGCGCCTCGACCAGCGCTGGCCGCACGTAGAACGAGGCCGGGCCGTTGACGTCAATGCGCTCTCCGCCGTGAACAACCGCCCCACCGCCACGCGCGGCGGCCAGCGCGCGCTGCATCGCCTCGAACGCGGCGCCGTCTATCAGCGGTCCAACCAACGCGTCGCTGCGGGCGGGATCGCCGACGGCGATGCGGGCGTAGACGGCTTTCAGCTTCGGGATCAGCGCGTCATAGACGCTGTCATGGACGATGAGGCGGCGTAGCGATGTGCAGCGCTGGCCCGCCGTCCCCATCGCGGCGAAGGCGACTGCGCGCAAAGTCAGATCGAGATCGGCCGACGGGGTGACGATCGAGGCGTTGTTGCCGCCGAGTTCCAGGATGGCGCGCCCAAATCGGCCCGCCAGCCGCTCGCCCACCGCCCGGCCCATCCGCGTTGACCCGGTCGCGGAGACCAACGGCACGCGGTAATCGTCCACCAACGCCTCGCCGGCCTCGCGCCCGCCGATCAGCAGCATGGACAGCCCCTCCGGCGCGTCGCCAAACGCCGCCGCCGCGCGCTCGAAAATGGCTTGCGTCGCCAGCGCGGTGAGCGGGGCCTTCTCCGACGGCTTCCAGATCACGCTGTCGCCGCACACCAGCGCCAGCGCCGCGTTCCATGACCAGACCGCGACGGGAAAGTTGAACGCGGAGATCACGCCGACCGGGCCGAGAGGACGCCATTGCTCGGTCAGCCGGTGGTCGGGCCGCTCCGAGGCGATCGTGAGCCCGTAAAGCTGGCGCGACAGACCGACCGCGAAATCGCAGATGTCGATCATTTCCTGCACTTCGCCCAGGCCCTCGGATTCGATCTTGCCGACCTCCAACGTCACGAGCCGGCCGAGCGCCTGCTTGTGCGCGCGCAACTCCATTCCCAGCAGCCGCACGAGTTCGCCACGTCGCGGAGCGGGGACTTCACGCCAGACGTGAAAGGCGGACTTCGCGCGGGCGATTGTCGCGGCGGGATCGGCGGTTGCGTGAACCGCGCCGATCTGCGAACCGTCGATGGGTGAGCGGACGGAGAGCGCGCCGTGCTCGAATTTGTCGCGCGCCACGCCGAGGGTGGCGAGCAAATCGGC
The DNA here is from genome assembly GCA_025358745.1 of Hyphomicrobiales bacterium. Taxonomy (GTDB): domain Bacteria; phylum Pseudomonadota; class Alphaproteobacteria; order Rhizobiales; family Beijerinckiaceae; genus Roseiarcus. Next base: position 35,028 of record JANYIH010000327.1, read on the forward strand.
GGTTTCGGCGACGAGGGACATAAAGGCTCCGCTGCGAAGGGGTTCAGTGCGACGAACTAGCTCTTCGCGGGTCAAATGGAAATGGGAGGCCGCGCCCTTGCGAAAGTCGCACAGACGCCCTCGCGGCGCCCCCTAGCGATATTGCGCCGCAAATTTTATGCTGTGGCGTTGTCAGGAGAACGTCATGGTCGCTCGCCCGCGCCGCAGCGCGCTGTATCTGCCCGGATCGAACCCGAAGGCGTTGGCGAAAGCGCGCGAATTGCCGGCCGATGCGATCATCTTCGATCTCGAGGATTCCGTCGCCCCCGACGCCAAGCCGGATGCGCGCGAGCGCATCGTCGCGGCTTTGAAGGAGGGCGGGTTTGGCGGGCGGGAACTGTTGATTCGCGTCAATGGCGTGCACACGCCCTGGGGCGAGGCCGATCTCGAAGCCGCCGCCGCCGCCGGCCCCGATGGGGTATTGCTGCCCAAGGTGGATAGCCCCGGCACGGTGATGCACGCCGCCCGCCTGCTGCGCGCGGCGCCGGAGAACACTCGGTTGTGGGCGATGATGGAGACGCCCAACGCGATGTTGAACGCGGCCGCGATCGCCTCGATCGCCGCCGACCCCGCCTCGCGGCTGGAGGCGCTCGTACTGGGCCTCAACGACCTTGCCAAGGAGACGCGCGCCCGCCTGACGCCCGGCCGCGCGGCGTTCACGCCTTGGCTCGCGACCTGCGTCGCCGCCGCCCGCGCGCATGGCTGCGACGTGATCGACGGCGTCTATAACGACATCAGGGATCTCGACGGATTCCGCGCCGAGTGCCTGCAAGGGCTCGAATTCGGCTTCGACGGCAAGACGCTGATCCATCCGAGCCAGATCGACATCTGCAACGAGACCTTCGCCCCGACCGCGGCCGAGATTGCTCAGGCGAAGGCCGTGATCGCAGCGTTCGACCTGCCAGAGAACCAAGCCAAGGGCGTGCTGCAAATCGACGGGCGCATGGTCGAACTGCTACATCAGCAGATGGCGAAACGCACCCTCGCCATCGCCGACGCCATCGCGGCGCTGCACGACACGAAGGCCTGAGAGATGAGCGACCTGTTCCAATTCGGCCCCGATGCGACGCCCTATCGCAAACTGACCTCGGCGGGCGTGCGGGTGGAAACGGCGTTTGCGCGCGAGTTCCTCGTCGTCGAGGAGGAAGCGATCCGCGCGCTGGCCGAGGCGGCGATGATCGACATCAATCATCTCTTGCGCCCCGGACATCTCGCCCAGCTCGCCAAAATCCTCGACGACGCCGAGGCGACCGACAACGACCGCTTCGTCGCCTACGATCTCTTGAAGAACGCTAATATCGCCGCCGGCGGCGTCTTACCGATGTGCCAGGACACCGGCACCGCCATCGTCATGGGCAAGAAGGGCCGGCTGGTGTTCACCGATGGCCGGGACGAGGCGGCGCTGCTCGGCGGCATCAAGGACGCTTATCTCAAGAAGAACCTGCGCTACAGTCAGGTCGCGCCGCTCTCGATGTTCGAGGAGAAGAACACCGGCGACAATCTGCCCGCCCAGATCGAGATCTATTCCGAGGGCGAGGACGAGTACAAATTCCTGTTCGTCGCCAAGGGCGGCGGCTCCGCCAACAAGACATTCCTCTATCAGGCGACGCCCTCGATCCTCACCCACGACCGGATGATGGCGTTCCTGAAGGAGAAGATTCTGACGCTCGGCACCTCCGCCTGTCCGCCCTATCATCTGGCGGTCGTGATCGGGGGGACCAGCGCCGAGCAGACGCTGAAGACGGTCAAGCTCGCCTCGACCCGCTATCTCGACACGCTGCCGACCACCGGCGACCGAACGGGGCGCGCCTTCCGCGATCTTGAGATGGAAGCCGAGATCCACAAGATGACGCAGAACCTCGGCGTCGGCGCGCAGTTCGGCGGCAAGTATTTCTGCCATGACGTGCGGGTGATCCGCCTGCCGCGCCACGGCGCCTCGCTACCCATCGGCCTCGGCGTGTCCTGCTCGGCCGACCGGCAGGCGTTGGGCAAGATCACCCGCGACGGCGTGTTCCTGGAGGAACTGGAGCACGACCCGGCGCGATTCCTGCCCCATCTGGACGAGGCCAAACTCGGCGGCGCCGTGGTGCGGATCGACCTTCGCCGGCAGATGCAGGAAATTCTCGCGGAGCTGAGCCAATATCCGATCCGCACGCGGCTGTCGCTGAGCGGGCCGATGATCGTGGCGCGCGACGCCGCGCACGCCAAAATCCGCGAGCGGCTCGACCGCGGCGAGCCGATGCCCGACTATTTCAAGAACCACCCCGTCTATTACGCGGGACCCGCGAAAACCCCGGTCGGCTACGCCTCGGGCTCGTTCGGGCCGACCACGGCGGGGCGGATGGATTCCTTCGTCGACCAGTTTCAGGCCGCCGGTGGCTCGATGGTGATGCTGGCCAAGGGCAATCGCAGCGCCGAGGTGCGCAGGGCCTGCGGCGCGCACGGCGGGTTCTACCTCGGTTCGATCGGCGGCCCGGCGGCGCGGCTGGCGCGGGACTGCATCCGCAAGGTCGAGGTGCTGGAATATCCCGAGTTGGGGATGGAGGCGATCTGGCGCATCGAAGTCGAGGATTTCCCGGCGTTCATCGTGATCGACGACAAGGGAAATGATTTTTTCAAGGAGCTGAATTTGGGGTGAGGCGTGCGGCGGGCCGCACGAGCGCGACATCCAAAACAGGTCTATTCGCCCGGATGCGGGAGCAGAGATTTGCCGATCGTATGCAACAGTTTCGCATCGATGCCCAGCGATTGATGGACGGCTTTTTCGATATCGCGAGCGTCCTCCGGCGATTTCGCTGCGACCTCGTTGATCGTCAAGCTAAGCTCCGACAGGTAACGCAGAACGCGACCAATCTCTTCGGGCGGGTCGGGAAGCGTTTTGAGCAAGTTAAAGAAAGGATCAATCCTTACCCACCGGTGAACGAAGTCCACGAAATGTCGAAGGCACTGAGCCCTATCGACGTAATATTGCCAATTCCAGGCAACGATTTCATTTTTTACAGTAAACCATGTGATACCGGATGTCGCGATCGGTGGCGCGAACTTCTCGTGAACGAGAACCTCGATCTGAACATCGATTTGTGATTCCGTTCCCAGAAAATTCAGGTAAAGCTTAGAAGAATATGGAGATATCGTGACTTCGCAATGTATAGGAACGGGCTTCGATTTTATTATCGGAACAAGCAAATTCGTCACCGTAAAGGTCTTCGTCACGGCAGTTGGGGAGATGTTACCGAAAAGGGGTACATCAACGCCGTTTATTTTCCACGAATAAATAGGCAACCCGAACCCTGTGGTCGCTGAACTGCAAAATAGAACTTTTGGTGTGCTTTCGATTGTGAAATTGTAAAATTTCTTACTGCAAAAACCCCCTGGAGAGACTTCCGCGATTCCGCCGTCGATGACCGATGGTCTGATAAAATCTATGGGCTGTTCTACAATGTCGATATCGACATAATGTGATTTTCCCAGCGGGAACGGGTTGTCCGTTGGAAGGCTTGGCGTGTTCCCAACAGGGAAAATGGGGTCGATCACGCTTTGTAGAGCCGCCATGCCTCCGCTCAGGTTGGTCAAGTTAAAATAGGTTTTTTCCAACGTGTCGCCGGCTTTCTGAATAATATGGGGAATCGCCTGACTCAATTGTGTCTTTAGGAAATATAGAAATAGTAGGCAGCACGCGTGGCTTTCAAGCTTTCCGCCGGCGAGGCCGCTGGTTGGATCGACATTGGAAACCCAGTCCTGCGCCGGGGCGCCTCGATT
>JANYIH010000334.1 GCA_025358745.1 Hyphomicrobiales bacterium
ACGACCGGTTCGGATCGCGAACCGGTCGCCCTGTTCACGGGCGAGGCCGTACACGCTTATCTCGGCCATCTCCCGGACGCGGCCATCGAGGCGATGCTGAACGAACTGGCGGCCGAACTCGGCGCGGCGCTCGGCCAGGAACGCATCTATGTCGCGTTCGGCGAACGGACCTGGATTCTCGACGCCGGAGATCGCGCGACGGCGTGAAGGCCGGGCTGCTTTCGTTCGCCCTTTCGCCCCTCCGCTCATTTGGGCAAGGAGGCCCGACAATGGGCGTCATCCCGTTTGACCCAACCGAGCGAACAAGCGACGCACGCCAGAGGGGCGTTGCGGTCCGGACGCGGCTTGACACCCGCGGGATCTACTTTTTAGTATCAGGTCCAACCCATGGGTTTCGCGGGGCGAAACTTTGGGGAGGCGAGGAACACATGGCCGGAACTGATCCGCTGAACGGATTCACCGTTTCGCTTGACGACGTCGCAATGATCGGTTCGGGTCTGTCTCGGCCGGAATCCGTATTGTGTTTCCGCAGCGGCGACATTTTCGTCTCCCATCGCCCTGGCGGTGTGGGCTGGCTGAAGCCGGACAATTCGATCGCGCGCATTGGAACGTCGGAGGACATCGTTCCCAACGGGATCGCGCGGCTCGCAGACGGTTCTTTCCTGCTCGCCAACCACAGGGACGCCGGCGGCGTCTATCGCCTGACCACGGACGGCCAAACGCGGCCGTTCGTGATGGAAGCCGACGGGGCGCGCCTGCCGAGCGTGAACTTCGTCTATCGCGATCATCAGCAGCGCATCTGGCTCTGCATCAGTTCTCCGCGCGGCGGTGACGACCAATATCGTCACAACGTCGACGACGGCTACATCGCGCTGGTCGAGGGCGGCAAGGCGCGCATCGTCGCGGACGGCCTTTGCTGGACCAACGAATGCCGGTTGAACGCGGCCGGGGACATGCTGTACGTCAACGAAACCTTTGGCCGACGCCTGACCCGGTTTCGCGTCAAGGCCAACGGCGAGCTGACCGATCGGGCGCTGGTCACGCAATTCTCGCGTGACACGTTCCCCGATGGTCTGGCGATGGACGCGCACGGGGACCTGTGGGTCGTGGCCGTGGGATCGAACCGTCTGATCCATGTCGCGCGGGACGGCCGCCAGCGCATCGTGCTGGAGGACAGCGATCCCGAACATATGGAGCGCCTCGCCGACGCGCTCGACAACCACAAGCTGACGCGCCCGATGCTGATGAATAACCAGAGCCGGAAGCTCAAGAACGTCTCCAGCATCGCCTTCGCCGGAGAAGACCGCCGAACGGCGGTGCTTGGGTGTCTGGGCGGCGACGCGCTGGCGACGTTCCGTCTGCCCATCGCCGGCGCGGAGCCCTCTCACTGGAATGATCGGGTGTGAATTCGGCGAGGGATCGGATTCCGTGACGTCGCCGTCGCGATTTCGCCGGCCGCGACGTGCGAAGACCTGAAAGGGATGTGCTACGGCGTCGACAACGCTCCGGCGTCGAGCGCGAGGATGAGGCCGCACAGTGCGCCGATATAGCTGTAGTGGCGCAAGCCCATCACCACCCCTGCGGCCTGGCGCGTGATCAGCGCGCCGTTCGACCAGCCCACCGCTGCGATATTGGCGAAATGAAGTTCGATATAGGGACGCCCGGAATCGCTGAGCGCGATCGCGCAAGGCGCGCCGCGTCGGGTCAGCGCGGCCGGGTTGATGAGGTAGGCGTCCGTATCGGCGCTACTGTCGTAGACGAATTGAACGATGTCGCCTTCGCGATTGGACTGAAACGTCCGCATCTCGGCGCCCATCGCCTCGGCGATCGCCGCCGTCGTTGTCTGGAGTTCCGCCAGCGAATTGATGGAGCCGTAGGTGCGGCGGTCCCGGCCGCCTTCGCCCAGATTGGACATGTTGGGGCCATCGATCAACACGAGGCGCCAGCGGGTCTCGCGCGATCTGCGCGGCTTCAACGCGCGCCCGAGGTCGCGGGCCCATTCGTTCTTTTGGGATGCGGGCGCCATCATCCGCTCCTGAACGCATGGGGCTGGCCCCCGCGGCGCACGATGGGAGAGTCCGGCGCATCCGGGTTCAGGAAAGTCTCGTCGTCGAGCGCGAGTACGAGCCCCAGCAATCCCGCGACGTAGGAATATTCGCGCAGGCCCATCGCGCGTCCGATCACGGTCGGCGTGAAAACCGAAATCTCGCCGTTGGCGATCAGATTGTAGAAGGCCACCTCGACCACCGGCCTGTGGGTTTCCTGCAAAGCGTGGCGCAAACCCTCGCTGACGGTGGTCAACCCGCCTGCGTCGAGCAGATAGCCGTGCGAGCGCGCGGCGCTGGCGTGGACGTGTTCGAGCAGATCGCCCTCGTGATCGGAGACGAAGGGCTCGACTTCGACGCCGAGCGCGGTTCCGAAGTCGACGACGAGTTTCTGCAATTCCTCGATCGAGGCGATTTTGCCGAACAGGCGCGGATCGCGTTTGCCCAGATGCTTCATGTTGGGGCCGTCGATCAGACCGATGACCCAGCGCCGCCGGCTCTGGCGCACGGCTGCAAGGTCGGGTGGAGGCGGTTCGGGCATGACGCGGGCTCTCAGTTGGGGGTAGCGGTGTCGTCGAGACGAGGCGAAATCACGATGCGTCCGGTCACGCCGCCCCGTTCGAGCGCGGCATGCGCCTCGGCGACGGCGCGCAGCGGCGCGACCCGGTCGACGACGGGTCGCACGGCTCCGCGCGCGATGAGGCGCAATGTTTCCTCGAGTTCGCGGCGCGTCGTGCTCGTTGCGCTGAGCAGCGATATCGAGCGAAGAAACAACTGCGCGGGATTGAACGGAGTGAACTCGCCGCTGAGCTGCCCGACCATCACCCAACGGCCGCCCGGTGCGAGCGATTTGCGCGTTGGCTGAAACTGCGACGAGCCGACATTGTCGATGACGACATCGACGCCGCCGCTCGACTTCGCGCGAACCTGGCTTGAGAAATCCTCGCCCCTGCGCGCGAGCACGACCTCATGCGCGCCCGCGCGCCGGATCGCGTCGACCTTGCCGGGCGACGTTGTCTGCGCGATCACGAAGGCGCCGGCGAGAACCGCGAGCTGCACGGCGTGTACGCCGAGCCCGCCTCCGGCGCCGGTGATCAAGGCGGTCTCGCCGAGCCGAAGCCTGGCGATCTCGCCGATCGCGTGGAACCCCGTGCCGATCGCGCAGGCGGCGATCGCCGCGTGCTCGAAGGACACCCCGTCGGGGACGCGCGCGATCACGCCCGCGTCTGCGCGCAGGTATTCGGCGTATCCTCCATTCAGGCCTTTGTCGCCAAGGAACACAGCCTCCGTGCACAGCGGTTCGCGCGCCGTGCGGCAGTAGCGGCAGCCGCCGCACACGTGCGATCGCTGAGTGGTCGCGACACGCTCGCCGACACGGAATTCGCGAACCCCGGAGCCGAGAGCGACGATCTCGCCGGCGACCTCATGGCCGGGAATGAAGGGCAATTCCACGCCCGCCTTCAACGTGCCCGCGCGCGTGACAACATCGTGGAAACAGACACCGCACGCGGCTACGGCGATCACCACCTCGTCCGGCGCAGGCGTGGGATCGGGAAGCGTTTCCAGCACCAGAGCTTCAGACGCGGGACCGGTCCGGCGCACGACGACAGCCTTCATGTCCTCCCGCCTCCCGGTGAACAAGCGGCCCCGATCGCCACTCTCACCAAACATTGCTATTGCTTTCCCGTTCACAATTCAAGTTGGCGACAGGCGCGGAACCTGTTGACTACCCGAGACGTCAATTCCATACTGACGGGTGTCATCGACCCCGAACCGGCGCTCGATGTCGCAACGCGAGGAAGACTTGATGTCGCCGTCCAGCGTCGCCGAAGGGCTCGTTCTAGGTCAGCGCGTGGCGCTCGACGCGGGACAGATAGAAGCAGCCGTGGCGGCCGCCCACGCGTGCCAGCGCGCCCTTCGAGCCTTAAGCAGCTTCGATCGCGCCGAGATCCTCGACAAGGTCGCCAACGCGCTGCGCGCCGCGCGGGAGGATCTCGCCGAGGGCATGGCCAGCGAGTCCGGCTATCTCACCCTGCGCGACATGCAGCTGGAGGTCGACCGATCGGTGGAGGTGTTCACGCTGTCGGCCGCGTTGGCGCGCGTCGGCCTCGATGAGACTGTGAACATCGAAGCCGTCGCCCGCGGCCGGGGCGCGATCGGATGGGTGAAGCGCCGCCCGTTCGGAACAGTGCTCGGCATCACCGCGTTCAATGGCCCCATCCTCATCGCCGCCCACAAGATCGCCCCGGCGATCGTTGCGGGTTGCCCCATCCTGATAAAGCCTTCGCCGCGCGTGCCGCGATCGGCGGTCAGGCTCGCGGAATGCGTGCTGGGGGCGGGCTGGCCGGTCGAGGCGCTGGCGGTGCTTCCCGCGACGGACGCGCAGACCGTCGCATTGATCCAGGACGAGCGTCTGCCCGTGATCAGCTTCACCGGCGGAGACTTCGGTTGGCGCATCAAGGATATGGTTCCGCGCAAGCGCGTTCATCTGGAATTGGGCGGCGTCGGCGCCGTTATCGTCGCCGAGGACGCCGATCTTCTCCTCGCTGCGCGCGAATGCGCGATCGGCGGCTTCGTCCGCTCGGGCCAGGCGTGCCTTTCGGTTCAGCGCATCTATGTGCAACGCCCCGTCTACGCTCGGTTCCTCGAACTGCTGAAGGTCGAAATTGACCGCATCCCCGTCGGTCCCGTGACGGATCCCCGCACACAAGTCGGACCGCTCGTCGATGTCGCTGCGGCCAAACGCGTCGATGAACTCATTGCCGACGCTTTGTCGCGCGGCGCGCGCCGCCTGTGCGGAGGAAATATCGACCGGAGTCTGGTTCCCCCAACCCTGCTCGCCGACGCAACGGCTGAGATGCGGATCATGCGCCGCGAGGCGTTCGGCCCTGTTGTCGCGGTCGCTCCGGTCGACGCGCTCGACGAAGCCGTCGCGGAAGCCAACGCGATCGGCGGCGCGATCCACACCGGCATTTTCACCAGCAACATCGAGACCGCGCTGCGGCTCGCTGACGAGGTCGAGGCCGGCGGCGTGATCATCAACGGCTCGAACGCGTGGCGGGTGGACCAGATGCCCTATGGCGGCGTCGGCAAGTCCGGCTTTGGCCGCGAGGGCGTGCGTTCGATGGTTGAGGAATACACCGAGCCGAAAGTCATCGTCATCCGCCGGCAGGGTTTACGCCCTTCATCCACGAGTTGAGAGAAGGCAAGGATATGGCGAACGAAGGTGCGGACGAGACCTTCGATTACATCGTCGTCGGGGCGGGCTCGGCGGGGTCGCTGCTGGCGGCCCGCCTATCCGAGAACGCAACGACCACCGTCTGCGTGCTGGAGGCTGGCCCTCGCGACTGGCATCCATTCCTGCATATTCCCGCCGGATACATCAAGACGCTGCAAAATCCCCGCCTGACCTGGCAGTTCCGCACCGAGCCCTCGGCGGGCGCCGCCGGGCGGACGATCGCCACGACACAGGGGCGCGTGCTCGGTGGCTCCAGCTCGATCAACGGGCTCGTTCAGAACCGAGGTCAGGATCTCGACTTCGACCATTGGGCGCAGCGCGGCAATCGTGGCTGGAGCTACGCCGAAGTGCTCCCCTATTTTCGCCGCAGCGAAAGGCGGCTCGGCAAATCGGACGAAAAATACCGCGGGCGCGACGGCGGTCTTGTTGTCAGCGACATCGATTGGCGCCATCCGCTTTGCGACGCCTTCGTTGAAGGCGCGATGAGCCTGGGCATTCCGCGCAACGACGACTACAATGGCGCTCATCAGGAAGGTGTGGGCTATTATCAGCGCGTCATTCATCGCGGTCTGCGTGTCAGTTCGGCGAAAGCGTTCCTCAAGCCCGCCCTGCGCAGGCCCAATCTGTCGATACGCACGGACGCGCTCGTGTCGCGCGTCGAATTCGCGAACGGACGGGCCGTCGCCGTGCGCTATTCCCAGGGCGGGCAGGCTCGGCGCCTCCACGCGCGCCGCGAGATCGTCATGTGCTGCGGCGCGATCAACACGCCCAAACTGTTGCAGATCTCCGGCGTCGGCCCCGGCGCCGTTCTCAATGGCGTCGGCGCTCCCGTCATAATCGACCTGCCCGGCGTCGGCGAAAATCTTCGCGACCACTACGCGGTCAGGATGACGGCGCGGGTCAGGAACGTGGAGACGATCAACGAGAAGACGCGCGGCTGGCGTCTCGCCCGGGAGGTCGCCCTCTGGTCGTTAGGCCGGCCGAGCATTCTCTCGCTCAGTCCCTCGCTGGTTCATGTCTTCGCGCGATCGAATCCCGCGCTGGACCGGCCGGACCTTCAGATCACCTTCACGCCCGCGAGTTACAAGGAAGGGATCGCCGGCCTGCTCGATTCCTATCCCGGCATGACCTGCGGCGTCTGGCAGCAACGGCCCGAGAGCGTCGGCTATGTCAGGGCGATCTCGACCGATCCGGCCGCCGCGCCGCGTATTCAGCCCAATTACCTCTCCGATCCCATCGATCAGCGCGTGATGATCGATGGCGTCAGGCTCGGACGGCGCCTGCTCCGCACCGCCGCGCTCGCGCCTTATTACGTCGGCGAGACGAGCCCCGCCCCCGATTTGGAGCGCGACGACGAGATCCTCGACTATATCAGGCGCATGGCCTCGACGGTGTTTCATCTCATGGGATCGTGCCGCATGGGCCCGCCCGACGATCCGATGGCGGTCGTGGGGCCCGATCTCAGGGTTCGCGGCGTCGACGGCCTGAGGATCGCCGACGCCTCGATCATGCCGTCGATGCCGTCGGCCAACACCAACGCCGCGACCTACATGATCGCCGAAAAAGCCTCGGATATGATCCTGGGCCGCCCGCCGCTTGCCCCGGCCGAATTGAGTTGAGTCCCGTTGCTAGACGATTTTGCAATGCACCCCCATGCCAACCCTATTTCCTAGTTCGCGATCCCGTCGCTACTCCATAAGCGGCTTACATCGAGAGCGGGTCGGCAATGGCGGGGGGCAAGGGGGAAACGAAGACCAGGGCGCCGCTGGAGGGTGTGCGTATCCTCGACCTTTCGAGGCTCGTTGTCGGCAATATCATGACGCAGACGCTCGCCGATATTGGCGCAGACGTCATCAAGGTCGAACCGCCCGAGGGCGACTCGCTGCGCGCCTGGAAGCTGAAGGGCGTGTCAGTTCAATGGAAGGTCTATGGCCGGAACAAACGCAGCATCGTGCTCGACCTGAAAAAGGAGGACGATCGCCGCGTGTTCGGCGAACTCGTCGTCACCGCGCAGATTCTGGTCGAGAACTTCCGCCCCGGCGTGCTGGACCGACTTGGCTTTAGCGCTTCGGCGCTTCATGCCCTGCAGCCGAAACTCGTCATCATGCGGATCACCGGCTGGGGGCAGACCGGCCCCTATCGCAACCGCCCGGGGTTCGGCACGCTGGTCGAGGCGGCGTCCGGCTTCGCTTTCAAGAACGGCTTTGCCGACGGACCGCCGCTGCTTCCCAACCTGGGTCTGGCCGACAGCATCGCCGGCCTCCACGCCGCGACGGCGGCTCTCGCCGCGCTGCGCGAGGTCGAGGTGAACGGCGGCAAGGGGCAGGAAATCGATATTTCGCTGCTCGAACCGATGGTCTCCATCCTCGGCGCGGATCAAGCCGTCCAGCGCGTCACCGGCGAGGCGCCCGGCCGCCACGGCAACCGGACCCCGCTATCGGCGCCGCGAAATCTCTACCATACGAGCGACGGGGGCTATGTCGCGCTCTCCGCCTCGACGCCGGGCATGGCGGAGCGCCTGTTTCGCTGCATCGGCCGCGCGGACATGATCCACGATCCCCGCTTCGAGACCAACGACAAGCGCGTTCAAAACGTCGAGGCGCTAGACGAGATCATCGGCGCCTTCATCGGCAAATCGACGCTGAAGGAGAACCTCGAATTCTTCGAGCGCGCCGAGGTCACCGTGGGGCCGATCTACGACGCCCTGCAATTGATGAACGACGAGCACGTCCGGGCGCGCGGCTCGATCGTCGAATATCCCGACGATGAGCTCGGCAGTCTGCCGATGCACGCGGTGGTTCCCCGTTTTTCCGAGACGCCCGGCTCGATCCGGCGGCAGGCGCCGCGCCTGAACGAACATTCCGACGAGATCCGCGCCGAGTTGGCGCGGCTCGCCAAGCCCGTCAGTTCGCGGGTATAATCGAACATCGCACGACCCACAGGTTGAAGATGAAGACGCGCACGGAAATCTCGCAAGTCGAGGCTGTCACGCCCTACGAGGCCTGGATCGACGGACGGTCCCAGGGCGCCGCCGACGGACGTCGGATCGACGTGCTCTGCCCCTCGGACGCCAGGGTTTTCGCCTCCATTCCGCGTTGCGGCGCGGCGGAGATCGACCTTGCGGTGCGCGCCGCCCGGCGCGCATTCGAGGTGGGACATTGGCGACGCCTCTCCGCGCAGGACCGTGGACGCGTGCTGACGCGTTTCGCCGCCCTCGTCGCCGATCATCAGGAAGAACTCGCGGCGCTTGAGGCGCGCGACGTCGGCAAGGTGTTGAAATCGACCCGCTTCGACGTCGGCGTGCTGATGCGCTATCTCGAATTTTACGGCGCATGCGTCGACAAGCTGCTGGGCTCCAGCATTCCCACGCTCGTCGGCGTGACGGCGTTCACCCTGCACGAACCTCATGGCGTCGTCGGCGCGATCCTGCCGTGGAATTCGCCGACGCAGATGTTCGGCCGCGTGGCGAGCCCGGCGCTGGCGATGGGCAACTCGCTGGTGATCAAGCCGGCCGAAGACGCCTGCCTTACCGTGATCCGTCTGGCTCAACTCGCCGAGGAAGCGGGCCTGCCGCGCGGCGTGCTGAATGTCGTAACGGGCGTCGGCGCCGAGGCGGGAGCGGCGCTTTCGGCTCATCCCGATGTCGATTTCATCAGCTTCACGGGTTCTCCCGAGGTCGGCGCGATGGTGCAGAAGGCCGCGGCCGACCATCACGCCGGCGTTACGCTCGAACTCGGCGGCAAATCGCCGCAGATCGTCTTTGGCGACGCCGATCTCGAGGCGGCATTGCCTGTGATCGTCAATGCGATCATCGTCAACAGCGGCCAGACCTGCGTCGCCGGCAGCCGCCTGCTGGTGGAAGAAAGCGCGGTCGGGCGTGTAGCCGAGATGTTCGCCCATCGCTTCAAGCAACTTGTCGCGGGCTCCCACGAGGGCGATTACGATCTGGGCCCGCTGATCAACGCCAAGCAGCACGGCCGCGTTTGCAACATGGTCGCCGCCGCCAAAAGCGAGAATGTTCCGCT
>JANYIH010000335.1 GCA_025358745.1 Hyphomicrobiales bacterium
CCGAGGACGCCGATCTTCCCCTCGCGGCGCGCGAATGCGCGAGCGGCGCTTCGTCCGCTCGGGCCAGGCGTGCCTTTCGGTTCAGCGCATCTATGTGCAACGCTTCGTCTACGCTCGGTTTCTCGAACTGCTTAAACTCGAAATTGACAGCATCCCCGTCGGTCCCGTGACGGATCCCCGCACACAAGTCGGACCGCTCGTTGATGTCGCTGCGGCCAAACGCGTCGATGAATTCATCGCCGACGCTTTGTCGCGCGGCGCCCGCCGCCTGTGCGGAGGAAATATCGCTCGGGGTCTGGCGCCGCCGACGCTGCTCGCCGACGCAACGGCTGAGATGCGGATCATGCGCCGCGAGGCGTTCGGCCCAGTGGTCGCGGTCGCCCCGGTCGACGCACTCGACGAAGCCGTCGCGCAAGCCAACGCGATCGGCGGCGCGATCCACACCGGGATCTTCACAACCAACCTCGAGACCGCGCTGCGGCTCGCCGACGAGGTCGAGGCCGGCGGCGTGATTATCAACGGTTCGAATGCGTGGCGGGTGGACCAGATGCCCTATGGCGGCGTCGGCAAGTCCGGTTTCGGCCGCGGGGGCGTGCGTTCGATGGTTGAGGAATACACTGAACCGAAAGTCATCGTCATCCGCCGGCATGGCTGACGCCTTTCACCCACGAATCGCGAGAAGGCGCCGATATGGCGAACGAAGGCGCGGACGAGACCTTCGATTACATCGTCGTCGGCGCGGGCTCGGCGGGCGCGCTGCTGGCGGCGCGCCTGTCAGAGAACGAGACGACCACCGCCTGCGTATTGGAGGCCGGCCCGCGCGATTGGAATCCGTTCCTGCATATCCCTGCGGGATACATCAAGACGCTGCAAAATCCGCGCCTGACCTGGCAGTTCCGCACCGAGCCCTCGGCAGGCTCCGCGGGGCGGACGATCGGCACGACGCAGGGGCGCGTGCTCGGTGGCTCCAGCTCGATCAACGGGCTCGTTCAGAACCGCGGCCAGGATCTCGACTTCGACTATTGGGCGCAGCGCGGCAATCGCGGTTGGAGCTACGCCGAAGTGCTCCCCTATTTTCGCCGCAGCGAAAAGCGCCTCGGGCGATCGGACGAAAAATGCCGGGGGCGCGACGGCGGTCTCGTCGTCAACGACATCGACTGGCGCCATCCGCTTTGCGAGGCCTTCGTTGAAGGCGCCATGAGCCTCGGGATTCCCCGCAACGACGACTTCAATGGCGCCGATCAGGAAGGTGTGGGCTATTGTCAGCCCGTCATTCATCGCGGTCTGCGCGTCAGTTCGGCGAAGGCGTTTCTCAAGCCCGTCCTGCGCCGACCCAATCTGTCGGTGCGCACGGACGCGCTCGTGTCGCGCGTCGAATTCTCAGACGGACGGGCGGTCGCCGTGCGTTATTTGCGGGGCGGGCAGGCTCGGCGCCTTCACGCGCGTCGCGAGATCGTCATCCGCTGCGGCGCGATCAACACGCCGAAATTGTTGCAGATCTCGGGCGTCGGCCCCAGCGCCGTTCTCAACGAGATCGGCGCGCCGGTCGTCGTGGACCTGCCCGGCGTCGGCGAAAATCTTCGCGACCATCGCGCGGTCAGGATGACGGCGCGGTTCAGGAACGTGGAGACGATCAACGAGAACACGCGCGGCTGGCGGCTGGCGCGCGAGATCGCCCTCTGGTCGATGGGCCGCCCCAGCATTTTCTCGCTCAGCCCTTCGCTGGTTCACGTCTTCGCGCGATCGAATCCCGCTCTGGACCGACCGGACCTTCAGATCACCTTCACGCCGGCGAGCTACAAGGAAGGCATCGCCGGCCTGCTCGATTCCTATCCCGGCATGACCTGCGGCGTCTGGCAGCAGCGGCCCGAAAGCGTCGGCTATGTCAGCGCGACTTCAACCGATCCGGCCGCTGCGCCGCGAATTCAACCCAATTGCCTCTCCGATCCCATCGATCAACGCGTGATGATCGACGGCGTCAGGTTCGGACGGCGTCTGCTCCGCACGGCCGCGCTGGCGCCTTATTACGTCGGCGAGACGAGCCCCGCCCCCGGTGGAAGAGAGCGCGGTCGGGCGCATAAGCGAGATGTTCGCCCATCGCTTCAAGCAACTTGTCGCGGGCTCCCACGAGGGCGATTACGATCTGGGCCCGCTGATCAACGCCAAGCAGCACGGCCGCGTTTGCAACATGGTCGCCGCCGCCAAAAGCGAGAATGTTCCGCT
>JANYIH010000349.1 GCA_025358745.1 Hyphomicrobiales bacterium
CGTGGCCGTCGACCTGGAGGTCGACGCTCCCGGGCCGCGACATCGCGCTGCCGGCTTGCGATCGCCGCGAGCGCTATACATTCCTGACGCTGTTGCGCAGACGCGTCTCGCGCGGCGCTTCGCATCGGCTTATGTCAGCGCCGGAAGCGGAGGACCCCATGCGGATGCAGGACCGGATACAGACGAAACTCGCCGCCGCGCTCGCGCCGGCGGAAATCGCGATTCAGGACGATTCGTCACGCCACGCCGGCCACGCCGGCGCGCGCGAAGGCGGCGAGACGCATTTCACCGTCGAGATCGTCAGCCCCGCTTTCGCAGGCAAGAGCCGGGTGCAACGCCATCGCCTCGTCTATGCCGCGCTGGCGAGTGAATTCGCCGACGGCGTGCATGCGCTGGCGCTCGTCACGCGCGCGCCCGGCGAGCCATGATCGAATATGCCCTGACCGAGGAGGAGGCGCAGTTTGCAGCCGCACGCGCGGCCTGGCGCGCCTCGCTGAGCGACGGATTGCTGGCGCGACACCTCGCCCCGCTCGCCGCCTTCATGTTGATCGTAGTGTTCGCCGCCATTCTCGGCTGGACCGGGCTGATCGCCCGCCGCACCGCCGAAATCGCGCTACTGCTCGCCGCCGCCGCCTACATGATCTATCGATTGTGGACCCGGTGGCGGTTTTACCGCGCGCAGCGCGCGGCGGCCGGTTGGGCGAGGGGGCTGCGCGCCGAGCCCTGTCGGCTCGTGCTCGACGAGGACGGCTTCTCGCTCGAACACGGGGCCGCTTCGCGCCGCTGGCGTTTTACGGACGGGCTGGAGATCGAGCAGGTCGGCGGCATGGTCTATGTCTGGCCCAAGACCGGCGAGCCGTTGGTGTGGCCGCAGCGCGCCCATGCCGACGCCGTGGAGGCGGAGCGCTTTCTCGGGCTGGCGCGCGCGCGCGCCGGTTCTCCCCGCCCGCCCGCCGCGATCGACGACGACGATTGAATCAGGGCGACGGCGCGACGGCGAAATCGATTCCGGGCGCGTCCACGCCGCTGATCTGCAAGATCGCCGGACCCGCTTCGAGCTGAAACCGCACGCTCTTGTGGATTGCCGCGCAATCGTTCTGCCGCGACACGTTGCGCGAGCGGGCGGAGACGCCGCTCTGGATCAGATCGATCCAGGCCTCGCGCGACAGCGTCACCTGATAGATGCCGGGTTTCGCAATCGCCTTCAGCCGCACCACCGCGCCAAACGTGCCCGCAACCGGCTTTTTCGACGCCAGGACATAGCCGGCCGCCTCTCCCGGCTTCAGCGTCAGCGCATAGGCTTGCTCGCCGGGGCCGATCTCGGCCCCGGCTTCCAGCGGTTCGGCGCCGGCGGCGAACCACGCGCGTTCGCGCGCCAGCGGCCACTTGAAATGGTCGCAATCCGCCCGCGCCGGGGTCGCCAGCGCGAGCGCGATGAGGCCGAATATCCACCGCATGTCGTTTCCCCGCTCAGCCCGCGCGAAGCCTGCCGCGTTGCGTTATGTCGACGCGCAATTGCGGTCGGGTTGCAGCACTTGGCCCGGCTCTTCGCAGAGTTATTAACCCATTCCGTCGCGACTTGCCGTATTTTCGCTTTGCGTTGCGGGCGTCAATATAAAAGTTCGCGCTATGTTCTTATCGCGTCGAACCACCCGAGACAATCGCGTCGGAAGCGAGGCGAACCCGGATCGATGTCGTTACGCCGCGCTTGCCGCCTCCAGCGCCGCCATGTCGTCCGCGCTCAGCGACAGCATGGCGGCCTTGATCAGGCTTTCGGCCTGCGCCAGCGAGGTGGCGCTGGCGATCGGCGCGGTGACGCCTTGCCGGTGCGCGACCCAGGCCAGCGCGACTTCGGCCGGCGCCGCGCGATGCCTGGCCGCGACCCGGTCGAGCGCGGCCAGAACGCGGAACCCGCGCGCGTTGAGATAGGCTTTCACGCCCTGCCCGCGCGGGCTCTGCTTCAGGTCGGCCTCGGTGCGGTACTTGCCGCTGAGGAATCCCTTGGCGAGACTGAAATAGGTGATGACGCCGATTTCGCTGGCGATGCAGAGGTCGCGCTGCGGTCCTTCGAAACTGGCGCGGTCGTAGAGATTATATTCCGGCTGCAATACCTCGTAGCGCGGCAGGCCCGCCGACTTGGCGGCGTCGAGCGCGGCGCCGAGTTGCGCGGCGTCGAAGTTGGAGGCGCCGAACCAGCGGATTTTGCCGGCCCGCTTGAGCTTGTCGAACGCCGCGAGCGTTTCCTCATAGGGTGTGTCGGCGTCGGGGAAATGCGCGAGATAGAGATCGATGGTCTCGATCCGCAATCGCTTCAGCGACGCCTCGCAATCACAAGCGATGGACTCCGCCGTCAGCCCCCGCTTGCGTCCGGCCGGGCCGCCGACCTTGGTGATGACTAGGGTCGAGCCGCGCTTCGCCCGGCTTTGCATCCATTCGCCGAAGATGGTCTCCGACTCGCCGCCGCTATTGCCGGGCGCCCAATGGGAGTAGATGTCGGCGGTGTCGATCGTGTTGAGACCGGCCTCGGCCAGTCGGTCGAGCAGCGCGAAGGACGTCGCCTTATCGGCCGTCCAGCCGAACACATTGCCGCCGAACACGAGCGGGGGTATTTGCAAATCGGTGTGGCCGAGACGGCGAAGCTGCATGACGGGCCCCTGAACGTGTGTGCAAATTTGGCGCAGTCGGACGCCGGCGCCAAGAGGGCATTTGCAGCATTACATTAATCGGAATGCAAAACGCCGCGCGTAAGCTGGCGGTTCCTTCCTCCGGAGCCGTCATGACGCCTGCGCTCGAACTCCGCTCGCTCTGCAAATCCTTCGGCAAATCCTTCGGCAAACCCGCGGTGGACGGCCTCGATCTCACGGTGCAGCCGGGCGAAGTTTACGCTCTGCTCGGACCCAACGGGGCGGGCAAGACGACGACCTTGCGGATGATCGCCGGGCTGCTGCCCGCCGATGCCGGGGAGATCCGCGTGTTCGGCGTCGACGCCCGCCGCCATCCGGTCGAAGCCAAACGGCTGGTCGCCTGGCTGCCCGACGAACCGCAGCTTTACGACAAGCTCGACCCGCTCGAATATCTCGAATTCGTCGCCGGCCTGTGGAGCGTGGCGCCGGCGCTGGCGCGCGCGCGCGCCGACGAATTGCTGGAAAGCCTCGGCCTATCCGAGCAGCGGCGGCAGCGCTGCGAGGGCTTCTCCAAAGGCATGCGGCAGAAGGTGGCGCTGGCCGGGGCCTTGATCCACGAGCCCTGTCTGCTGATGCTCGACGAGCCGCTGACCGGGCTCGACGCCGGCTCGGCGCGGCAGGTGAAAGACATACTCGCCGCGCGGGTGCAGGCGGGCGCGGCGATCGTGCTGACGACGCATATTCTCGAAGTCGCCGAGCGCATCGCGACCCGCATCGGCATTCTCTCGCGCGGGCGTCTGGCGGCGGAGGGCACGTTCGCCGCGTTGCGCGGCGAGCGCGCCGGGGCGACGCTGGAGGACGTGTTCCTCGACCTCACCCGCGCGGCCTGACCATGCTCGTCGCCTTCGCGCGGCTGGTCGCGCTCGACCTGACCCTTTCCTGGCGCAGCCTTGCCGGGCCGTTGCAGGACAAGCCGTCGCATGTGCGCTGGGCGCTGGGCGTCGGCCTCGCGCTGGCGCTGCATCTCGTCGCCTGGCCGGTCGGGCTTTATCTCGGCGCGCGCGAGAGCGGCTTCGACACGGTCGTCGTGCGGGCGGGCGTGATGTTCGTGCTACCCTGGGCGGTGGCGAGCCCGATGTCGGCGCTGACGCGGGTGTTGGCGCAGCGCGGCGATCTCGACCTTCTGCTCGCCTCGCCGGTGAGCCCGCGCGCGACGTTTACGGCGCGGTTGTTGGCGCTGGGGTTGGAGGGCGTCAGTCCGGCGGCGATGCTGCTGGCGCCCTTGGCCAATGTGTGCGCCTTGCAGGGCCGGCCGCATTGGCTGGCGCTCTACCCCGCCTTGCTCGCGGCGGGCTTGATCGGCGCCAGTTTTGGCGCGGGACTTGCGTTGGCGCTGGCGTTCGCCCTCGGGCCACGGCGGGCGCGCGTTGTATCGCAACTCATGGCGGCGGCGATTGGCGGCTCGGCCGCGTTGGCGGCCCAAGCGGCGGCCTTTCTGCCCGAGGGTGTGCGCGATCGCGTGTTTTCCTTCCTGCAGGCGGCGCCGAACGCGCTGGCCCTGCTCACCTTGCCCGAACGCGCCGCGCTCGGCGAGCCGGCGGCGCTGGCGCAATGGGCTTTCGCCGCGCTGGTCGCGTTCGCCCTCGCCGGGCTCATGCTGTCGGGGGCTTTCGCGCGCGCGGCGCTGCTGGCGGCGGGGGCGCCGGCCGCCGCCGGAAGCGACCGCACGACCCGTTTCACCGCCGACTTGGGCGCGGCGTTGCGGCGCAAGGAGCGCCGGCTGCTGTGGCGCGACCCGTGGCTGCTGTCGCAGATGGGCTTGCAGGCGCTTTACACGCTGCCGATCGCCTTCATCCTGTGGCGCAACGGCGGCGTCACGGCGCAGCCCGGCGTCGCCTTCGCGCCGACGCTGGTGGTGATCGCGGGCCAGCTTTCGGCCTCGCTCGCCTGGATCGCGCTCTGCGGCGAGGAGGCGCCGGATTTCGTCGCCACCGCGCCGGCGACGAGACGTCAGGTGGAGCGGGCGAAGATCGCGGCCGTCGCGCTGCCGGTGGCGCTGCTGATGGCCGCGCCGCTCGCAGCTCTCGCCTGGGCCTCGCTTTATGCGGCGACGGTGGCGGGGCTTTGCGCGGCGGGCGCTGGGGCGTCTGGGGCGCTGCTGATGCTGTGGCGCCAGGCGCCGGCGCGGCGCGGATTGGTGCTGCGGCGACATTCGCAGTCGAAGCTTGTCGCCCTGGTCGAGCATTGGCTGTCGCTGTGCTGGGCCGGCGCGACCGGCATGGCGGCGCTTGGCCATGTCGCGGCGATCGCGCCGCTGGGGCTGGCGGCGCTAACGCTGTGGCTCGCGCGGCCCGCGCGCGTCTCGGCCTGACGCACCACGCTCGCAAGTTATCTTTTCGCTAACCATCCCGCGCGGACTGTGGAAAACCTGTTGATTACTGTTGAAAAGGAACATATCATGAACATATAGAGACCAGTCGGAGGCAAATATGGACCGCGCATTCTCCTTTCTACTCGACATCGTCGAATTGGGGGCGCTCGGCGCCTTCGTCACGATGATCGCCTGTCTCGTCACCGCGTTCGGCGGCTGATCGCTTGTGCCGCGCCAAGCGTCCCGCTAAGGGGCGCCGATGCGGATCTTTGTCATCGTGGTCGCGGCGGGCCGGGGCGTCCGGTTCGGCGGTCCGACGCCGAAACAATGGCTCGACTGCGCCGGCGCGCCGCTGCTGAGCCACACGCTGCGCGCGCTCGCCGCCGGGCCGGGACTTGCGGGGATTTGCGCGGTCATCCATCCCGACGACGCCGCGCTTTACGAAAGCGCGCTCGCGCGGAGCCCTGAAGCGCAGGCCCTCGCCCTGCCCCCGGCGTTCGGCGGCGCGACGCGTCAGATCAGCGTGCGCAACGGGCTTGAGGCGCTGGCGGCGCTGAAGC
>JANYIH010000042.1 GCA_025358745.1 Hyphomicrobiales bacterium
TCGACGAAGTCGAAGCGCGCCCCCTCGAAGGTGGGAGCCAATCCCCGCCGCACCGTCTCGACCTCGGGCAGTTCAGGCATGGTCCTTCACCACCGCCAGGAAGGCGGAGCCGAATTTCTTCAGCTTCTGTTCGCCGACCCCGTGAATCTCCGCCAGTTCGGTGAGATTGCGCGGCTTCTCCTTCGCCATTTCAATCAGCGTGCGATCAGGGAAGATCACATAGGCCGGCTGGTTGGAGGCCTTCGCCATCGCCGCGCGCAATGCTTTGAGCGCGGCGAACAGTTCGGCGTCGGCGTCGCGCGGGGCAGGGGCTGCCTTTCGGGCGCCTTTGGGCTTGGCGGCCAGCACGTCCTCACGCAAAGGAAACGGCGTCTCGCCTTTCAGCACGCCGCGGCCGGCGTCGGTGATGATGAGCCGCTCGCGGTCGGCGCGGTCGCGGTCGATCATTTTCGCGCTCAGCAATTGGCGCAATACGCCGCGCCAGTCAGCGGGGGAACGGTCCTTGCCAGCGCCGAAGGTCTTGAGTTGATCATGGCCGTGGCGCTCGACCGCGTCGGTCGTCTTGCCCGAGAGGATGTTGGCGAGATGGCCGAAGAAGAAGCGGCCGGCGGTGCGGTAAACGGCGGACAGCGCCTTCTGCGCTTCGAGCGAACCGTCGACCAGCCGCACCGCGCCGTTGCAGACGTCGCAATGGCCGCAAGGGCCACTCTCCTCGCCAAAAAAGCCGAGCAGCATCTGGCGCCGGCAGCGCGCGGCCTCACATAGCGCCACGAGGTCGTCGAGCTTGTCCTGCTCGACGCGGCGACGCTCGGGCGTCTTGTCGCCCTCCTCGATCTGGCGCCGGCGCAGTTCGATGTCGCCGGCGCCGTAAAGCGTCAGCGTGTCGGCGGGCAGGCCGTCGCGGCCCGCGCGGCCGATCTCCTGATAATAGCTCTCGATCGAGGAGGGCATGTCGGCGTGGCAGACGAAGCGGACGTCGGGCTTGTCGACGCCCATGCCGAAGGCGATTGTTGCGCACATCACCACGCCATCCTCTTGCAGAAAGGCGTCTTGATTGGACGAGCGAATGTCGGCGGGAAGCCCGGCGTGATAGGGCAGCGCGCGGCGGCCGCGCTGGGAGAATTCGCGCGCCAGCTCTTCGGTGCGCTTGCGCGAGCCGCAATAGACGATGCCGCTCTCGCCGCGATGGCGCTCCAGCGCCTCCCACAACTGGCGCGTCGCGTCGGTCTTGGGCCGCATGGCGAGGAACAGGTTCGGCCGGTCGAACGAGCGCACGAAGATCTTGGGCGGCTGGAAGAACAGCCGTTGCTCGATGTCGTCGCGGGTGGGCGCGTCGGCGGTGGCGGTGACGGCCAGCGTCGGCGGCCGGCCGAGCGCCTGCGCGGCCTCTTTCAGGCGGATATATTCGGGGCGGAAGTCGTGGCCCCATTGCGAGACGCAATGCGCCTCGTCGATGGCGAGCAGGTCGATGCGGCAGGCGTGCAGCAGCTCCAGCGTGTCGTCGCGCAGCAGGCGCTCCGGCGCGACATAGAGCAGGCGTAAGCGGCGCGCGGAAAGCGCGTCGTAGATCGACTGCCGCTCGGCGCCGTCGGCGGCGGAATTGAGCGCGGCGGCGGGCACGCCATAGGCGCGCATCTGCGCCACCTGATCGCGCATCAGCGCGATCAGCGGCGAGACGACGACCGTCAGCCCGTCGCCGAGCAGCGCGGGCAACTGGAACAGCAGCGACTTGCCGCTGCCGGTCGGCATGATCGCCATCACGTCCTGGCCGTTGAGCACCTCGGCGAGGATTTCCTCCTGGCCGAGGCGGAAATCGGCGAAGCCGAACACCCGATGCAGCGCTTCCCGCGCGCGCCCGATCGTCACGGCCGGAACACCGGCGTCCATTGCACATCCTCGATATTGTCAGCGCCGCAGGCCAGCATCATCACCCGATCGAACCCGAGCGCGGCGCCGCTGGTCGCCTCCATGTAGGGCAGGGCGCTGAGAAAATCCTCGTCGAGGGGATAGCTTTCCCCATAGATTTGCGCCTTCAGCGCCATATCTTCTTCGAAGCGGCGACGCTGCTCGTGGCGGTCAGTGAGTTCGCCGAAGGCGTTGGCG
>JANYIH010000087.1 GCA_025358745.1 Hyphomicrobiales bacterium
CGACGCGCGCCTGCAACGCCGTCACGCGCTCCGGTTCGGCGCTCGACGCGATCAGCACCGGCCCCGCGCTCAACCGATCCTTGGCCCAGGCGAGCGCCGCGCCGATCTCCGCCTCACTCTCGATCAACCGATCTACGTCAAGCCGCAGAACCGCGATCTCGGAGGCGGCGGCGGCGATCTGTTCGAGCGTCGCCTGCGAGCAACTGCCGGCCAGGATCGCCGCGCTCCCGCCGACGGGATCAAGCGGCGCCGCGCTCGCCGCGCCGCCGCGCCGCAGCGCGCGGGCAAGGCCAAGCCCCAGACCCGACGCGCCAGTTGAGACGGGGCCGCGCGCCGCCGCCTGGCCGATCGTCTCAAGATCTTTTTCGAACACGGCGTCGATGATCGCCGCGCCGCAACACTGCGCCTCCAGCGCTTTCAGCCGTTGCGAGATGGCGTCAGCCCCGAGCGCGACAGTTGCGAGATCAACCAGGCCGACCGGCGCCTGTGATTGACGGGCGAGCACGCGTGCCAGATTGGCGTCGCGCATCGGGTTGAGCGGGTGATCCTTCAGCGGGCTTTCATTCAGCGGAATGTCGCCCACGAACAGATGGCCGCGATAAACCGTGCGTCCGGTCTCGGGAAAGGCGGGCGTGACCAGGCAGACGCCGGCGCCGGCGCGCGCGCGAATCGCGTCGGTGACGGGACCGATATTGCCAGCGTCGGTGGAATCGAAGGTCGAGCAGATCTTGTACATCACGTGGCGCGCGCCCCGCGCGATGAGCCATTCGTAGGCCGCCAGCGCTGCGGCCACCGCGCGCGACGCCTCGAGTGAGCGAATTTTCAATGCGATCACGACCGCCTCGACATCCCCCAGGGCCAGGTCATCGGCGGGGACGCCGATGGTCTGGATCGTCGACAGGCCATTGCGCGTCAACGTATTGGCGAGATCGGATGCGCCGGTGTAGTCGTCCGCGACGGCGCCGAGCAGAAGCGGCATCAATGCCTCCGATAGGGTTGGAACCAACCGAGCCCTTCGTGTGTCGGCCCACGCGGATTGTATTCGCAACCCACGAAGCCGTCGTAGCCCAGGCGGTCGAGTTCGGCGAACAGATAGGGAAAGTTGAGCTCTTCGCCGTCCGGCTCGTTGCGCGAGGGGACCGAGGCGATCTGGACATGCCCGACGATCGGCTGCAACGCCCGGAACGACATCGCGACGTCGCCATGCAGGATCTGCCGGTGATAGACGTCGTACTGCAACTTGAGATTGGGCAACCCGAGTTGCGCGATGAGATCGCGCGTGTAGTTGAAGTCGTTGAGGAAATAGTCGGGCATATTGCGGCTGTTGATCGGCTCCAGCAACAAATCGACGCCGCGCGCCGCCAGCAACGGTACGGCGTGTCCGATTGCGCGCCGGAAGCTCGCCTCGGCCTCGCCGTCCGCGCGGCGGGCGTTGCCCGCCATCATGTGGATTCGCTTCACGCCGGTCGCCTCGATATAGTCAAGCGCTCCGTCTAGCCCGGTCTTGAATTCCTCGAAGCGGCCGGGCAGGGCGGCGATGCCCCGTTCGCCGGCGCCCCAATCGCCCGGCGGAAGGTTGAACAGGGCCTGCGTCAAATTATGGCGTCGCAACCGCTCGGCGATCGTCGCCGCCGGATGATCGTAGGGAAAGAGAAATTCAACCGCCGCAAAACCCGCCTCCGCCGCCGCGTCGAAGCGGTCGAGGAAGGGAAGCTCGGTGAACATCAGGGAGAGATTGGCGGCGAACTTCGGCATGAGACAACCTCCGGACGGTAGTGAGGATGGTTGGCCGTCGCGCGACGCGCCGTCAAGGCGCATCCCGTTTGGGCGGCAGGCTCAGTCCCGCGATCTCGGCATAGAGACGCGCGACCGAGGCGTCGTCGTCGCGACCCATTCCGGCGGCGGCGGTCATCAGGAACATCTGGAACGCCTGACCCGCGATCGGGGTGGGGAATTTGTTGTCGCGCGACATGTCCATTACGATTCCGAGATCCTTGGTGAAGATGTCGACCGCGCTGCGCGGCGCGTAGTCGCCCTCCAGAATGTGCGGCACGCGGTTCTCGAACATCCAGGAATTTCCCGCCGCGCTCGTAATGACTTCGTACACCCTGGCGAGATCGAGGCCAAGGCGCTTGGCGAAGGCGACCGCTTCGCAGGCGGCGGCGATATGCACACCCGCCAGCAGTTGGTTGACCATCTTGAAGGCCGCGCCGACGCCGGGCTTGTCGCCGAGCCGGTAGAGCGTTTTCGCCATGGCGTCGAGCGCGGGCTGAGCCTTGGCGAAGGCCGCCTCGCCGCCCGAAGCCAACACCGTGAGCGCGCCCTCGGAGGCGCGCGCCGCGCCGCCGCTGATGGGCGCGTCGAGATAGAGCAGCCCGCGCGCCTCGGTCTCGAAGGCGAGGGCCTCGGCGTCCTTCGGGCTCATGGTCGCGCAGGAGACGACGACGGCGCCCGGACTCATGGCCTCGACTGCGCCATCGCGACCAAACAGCGCCGCGCGGGTTTGCGCGGCGTTGACCACCACGACAACGACGATCTCGGCGCCGCTCGCAGCGGCGGCGGGCGTCGCGGCGGCGCGGCCGTGGGCGGCGAACCTTTGCGCGGCCTCGGCGTTCACGTCGGCGCCGGCGACGGTAAAGCCCGCTCGGGCCAGTGAGACCGCCATGCCAAATCCCATGGAGCCGAGGCCGATGACGGCGACGTTGCGGGCTTGGCTCATGTCGGCTCCCGGATTTCGAACGGTGGAAAAGTCTGGATAGCAGCGCCGAGGGTCGCGTGACCCGACGCTACGATCATTTGCAGCACAAAGAGAATTGCGGTCAACAGCGCGATGAAGAACGCGCCGGCGAAAGTTCGGATAGAGCTCCCCCTGTCGCCTTGACTCGAACCGCCGGCGAGCGCGAAAGGGTCTGCGCACCGCCGCTGTTCCTTCCGGGCGTGGCGCAATATGATGTGGCGACGCAACGCCGCCGGAAGCGATCATGAATTATCTGCTCGCCCTTGACCAGGGCACCACCTCGACCCGCGCCATTCTCTTTCGCCAGGATCTCTCCGTGGCGGCTACGGCGCAACAGGAATTTCCACAGCACTACCCGGCGCCGGGCTGGGTCGAGCACGATCCCGAGGATCTGTGGCGCAGTTCGCTCAAGACAATGCGCGAGGCGATTGCGCTCGCCGGAGCGAGCGCGGAGTCAATCGCCGCCATCGGCATCGCCAATCAACGCGAGACCGCCGTCGTCTGGGACCGCAAGACGGGAAAAGCGATCGCGCCCGCCATCGTCTGGCAGGACCGGCGCACCGCGCCGGATTGCGCGCGGCTGAAGCAGCAGGGCGCGGAACCTGCCGTCGCAGCGAAGACCGGCTTGCTGCTGGATCCCTATTTCTCAGGAACCAAGATCGCCTGGATGCTCGATCATGTGGAGGGCGCGCGCGCGCGCGCCGAGGTGGGCGAACTGGCCTTCGGCACGGTCGACAGCTTCCTCATCTGGCGCCTGACAGGCGGCGCGATCCACGCGACCGACGCCACCAACGCGTCGCGCACTTTGCTGTTCGACATCCATCGCGGCTGCTGGGACGAGGACCTCTGCCGACTGTTCGGCGCACCCATGGCGATGTTGCCCGACGTGCGCGACAGCGCCGACGATTTCGGCGCCGCGACGCCCGACTTGCTCGGCCGCGCCGTTCCCATTCGCGGCGTCGCCGGCGATCAACAGGCGGCGATGGTGGGGCAGGCGTGCTTTGCGCCGGGCATGATGAAATCGACCTACGGCACCGGCTGTTTCGCGCTGCTCAATACGGGCGAGACGCCGGTCGCCTCCAACCATCGCCTGCTGACGACGATCGCCTATCAGCTCGGCGGCAAGCGCACCTATGCGCTGGAGGGCGCGATCTTCGTCGCCGGCGCGGCGGTGCAATGGTTGCGCGACGGCCTGGGG
>JANYIH010000095.1 GCA_025358745.1 Hyphomicrobiales bacterium
ATTCATCAAGGCTGCCGACGAGCGGCTGACGGATTACCTCAGGCGGCTCGACGAAGGCGACGCCGCTGAGAAAGCGACGGGCGGCGCGCGGGTAAAAAATCTCGCGGAGAAGATCGAGGTCTTGACCAAGAAGCGCGGCAAATACGACGCCATGCTGAGGCAGCTTGAACGCACGGGCGAAGACCAGATATCCCTTACCGATCCCGACAGCCGCGCCATGGCGGCGCACACGCGAGTCGCGGTCGGCTACAACGTTCAAGTCGCCGTCGACGCCAAGAACAAGCTGATCGTTGCGCAGGAGGTGACCAATCAGGTCGTCGACATGGGGCTGTTGCAGGCGACCGCCGAACCGGCGCGGGAAATCCTCGAAGTCGAAACAATCGATGTCGTCGCCGACGCGGGCTACTTCAGAACCGAGGACATCGCGGCCTGCGAAGAGGCGGGGCTGACGCCGCATGTGCCCCGGCCGCAGCGCGGATCATCAGCCGCCAACGGCTTCTTTCGCAAGGACGAGTTCCGCTATGATCCGGAGCGGGACGCCTATGCGTGTCCGGGCGGTCACGAACTGAAGCCGTTTCGCCACGGCAAGCTACGTGAAATGACCAAGACCGATTACGCCAACAAGGGAGCATGCCGCGATTGCCCGCTACGCCCGCGTTGCACGGACGCCGGTTATCGCGCCGTCTCGCGGCTGGAGCACGAGGACGCGCTCGACCGCATGGCGGCTCGCCTGAAGGCCAGGCCGGGCATTCTCGACATTCGGCGCGCGACCGTCGAACACCCGTTCGGGACGATCAAGCAATGGATGAATCAAGGCGCGTTCCTGACGCGTGGCCTCGAAAAGGTGCGCGCCGAGTTCAGCCTGACGGCGCTCGTCTACAATTTACGCCGGGTGATCAACATCCTCGGCATGGACAAGATGATGGCGGCCGTCGCCGCCTGACAGGGAGCGCTATCGCGCTGTTCGACCGCAAACCGGGGCACAGACACGTTCCCTATGCCATCCCAGACGCCGCCAGCGTGATTTCAGGCCATGACCCAAGAAAAGCGCCGACGCCCGCATGATCACGCGTCGCTTCAATCACCGCCGACCGAGTTTTCGCACGGTCTGCTTGAATTATGCACGCAGGGCGTGGGTATCTAGAAGCAGATCGTATGCCGAAGTTCGAAGGTAACGAGGCAGAAATACAAGATAAGCGACACCTACAACAAGATCGAAAACGCCGCTTCCAATCATAAGGGTGCCGCCGCCGCCCCATATGCCGAAAGCGGTCATGACTAGGAAGCCACCAATTCTAAGTATTCCCTCCCACATGACCAATGGCGCGCGATGAGCCAAGTCGCGTGCGCTAAGGATCAGCATGATTCCTAGGAAAACTGCGATTAAACCAAACAAATGCAATAGCATTCCTGGTTGTTCTGTAGGCATAAGGGTTGATGCGACAACAGAAAACTGAAGACCCACGCCGGCCAGCACGCTAAACAGCCCCGTCCAGAAGACGAATGTTTTCATTTAATCTCACTCCACTGCGGCCTGTCGTAATAGGCCTACTCCAGGCGAGCATTCCATGTAGCGATCTCGCGGAGGCCGGAAAACGCGCTGATGCAAAATTCAAGAGATTCGCCAACCTTGCAGCATCTAGGCGTCGACGCGCGCCGCTTTCGATGTTAGCCCTCCGGCGCGTTCAACGCCAAAGGGAGGGAGCCCGTGAGCCAACGCGCGCCTATTTCTTCGTGCAGGACGTGAGCGCATTGTCCTCGACGGAGAACACCTTTCCCGTGACGACCTCGACATGGCGCGCGAAACAGACGCGCCCGCCTTTGAACGTCAGTTCAAGGTCATATCGCCCGCTCGGCAGATTCACGATATTCACGCGCTCGTCGTGGTCTATCCCGTCTGCGTCGCCGACCGCGACATTGTCGCCATATTCGCCCGATCCCGCATGCGAAAGTTTGAGGCTCGTGACCGTGGACGAAGTCAGGTTCCAGAACCGCGTCGGTTTGTCCGCCGCCGAAGCGCTCGCAGCCAGGAGACAAAAGGCCAATCCCAGCGCTTTGCGTGTCATGCTTCGACCTCCCCTTGGCGCGACGATTCGCGCTTTTTGCAAAAGCCTCGCATGGCTGGCCGGCGCGGCGCAATGCTTGGGGATGCTTCTCGCGGCGCCCGCGGCCGCTGATCCGCTCGAAGTCAAGATCGGCGTGCTGCGGCAAGTCCACAGTCGCGAGACGGTCTCGCTGCTCGACATTCCCGCGGCCGACGATTTCGTCGCCGGAGCGAAGATGGCGCTTGAGGACAACAATACGACGGGACGGTTCAACGACCAGACCTTCTCGCTGCTGGATGCGAAAGTCGGCGCAAAGGAAGACCCCGCCGCGAAAATGGACGCGATGATCGCGCAAGGCGTCAAGCTGTTTGTCGTCGATCTGCCGCCCGATCAATTGCTCGCCGCCGCCGATCACGCTCGCGACGCGCTGATCTTCAACGCGGGCGCCGAAGACGAACGCGTTCGCGAACAGGATTGCCGCGCCAACGTGTTCCACACCACGCCGAGCCGCGCCATGCGCGCGGACGGGCTTGCCGAATATCTGATGTGGAAGCAATGGCGGCGCTGGTTTCTCGTGGTGGGCTCGCACCCCGACGACAAGCTGCTTGGCGACGCCTATGTTCGCGCCGCGCGAAAATTCGGCGCCAAGATCGTCGAGACGCGAACGTTCGAGGACACCGGCGGTGGCAGGCGCTCCGACAGCGGCGTCGTGCAGGTGCAACGGCAAATGCCGGTGTTCACGCAAAAGGCGCCCGATTACGACGTGCTGATCGCCGCCGACGAAAGCAACGTGTTCGCGGGCTATCTCCCCTATCGCACCTGGGACGCACGCCCCGTCGCCGGCTCGGCGGGCCTGATGCCGACGAGTTGGGACCCGAGCCACGATCTCTGGGGCGCCAACCAGTTGCAGAACCGGTTCTTCAAATCGTTCCGGCGCGCCATGATCGAGCGCGACAATCAGGCCTGGACGGCGACGCGCATAATCGGCGAAGCGGTCGCGCACAGCAAATCGGCTGATGTCCAAACCCTGCGCGCCTATCTGCGCGGCCCCGATTTCAACGTTGCCGATTTCAAGGGCACGCGGCTCACGCTGAGGCCGTGGAATCAGCAGTTGCGCCAGCCGATCCTGTTGACCGACGGCCGCACGACGGTCTCAGCCTCGCCCCAGGAAGGCTACCAGCATCAGGTGTCGGAGCTGGACACATTGGGCCTCGATCAGCCGGAGACGAAATGCAAACTTCCCTGATTCCCTATGCGCTGATCGCGCTGCTGGCGGCGGCGCCCGCCGAGGCCGCCACGGCCTATGTCACCAACGAGAAGGGCAATTCGGTCACCCTGGTCGATCTTGAAAAGCTCGTCGCGGTCAAGACGGTCGAGGTCGGGCAGCGCCCGCGCGGCATTGTGCTGTCGAAGGACGAGAGGCTCATCTATGTCTGCCTCGGCGACGACGACACCATCGCCATTCTCGACGCGAAAACCCTTCAGCGCGTTGGCGAATTGCCGTCGGGCGTCGATCCCGAACAGATAAGATTGAGCCCCGACGGCAAGCTCGCCTTCGTCGCCAACGAGAACGACGCCATGCTGACGGCGATCGACCTCGAAACCAGGCGGGCGATCTCTGAGATTCCGGTCGGCGTCGAGCCGGAAGGCGTCGCCGTCAGCAAGGACGGCGAGACTGTCGTCAATACGTCAGAGACGACCAGCATGGCGCATTTCATCGACTGGCGCGCCAAGAAGGTCGTCGCCAACGTGCTGGTCGGCGCGCGGCCGCGCTATGCCGAGTTCGCGCCCGACGGCAAGGAGCTATGGGTTTCCTCAGAGGTCGGCGGCGGCGTCAGCGTGATCGACGCGGAGAAGCACGAAGTCGTCGCCAAGATCGGCTTCGAGGTGCCGGGCCTCGCCAAGGAGCAGATCCAGCCCGTCGGCATACGCTTCTCGCCGGACGGAAAGTTCGCCTTCGTCGCGCTCGGCCCCGCCAATCGCGTCGCGGTCATCGACGTCGCCAGCCGCAAGCCGATCAAATATCTGCTGGTCGGCCAGCGCGTCTGGCAATTGGCGCTGACGCCGGACGGCAAGTATCTGGTCTCCACCAACGGGGTCACCAAC
Source organism: Hyphomicrobiales bacterium (assembly GCA_025358745.1). Lineage (GTDB taxonomy): Bacteria > Pseudomonadota > Alphaproteobacteria > Rhizobiales > Beijerinckiaceae > Roseiarcus. The sequence continues at coordinate 4,152 of JANYIH010000095.1, forward strand.
GACATTTCGGTGATCGACATCGCCGCCGAAAAGGTGATGAAGTCGATTCCCGTCGGCTCGTTCCCCTGGGGCGTGGCGATCTCCTCGCAATGAGCGCAGATGTGGACGCCCTGACAGTTGAGCACGTCACCCACGCCTATGGCGCGCGCGTGGCGCTGGACGACGTGAGCTTCGCCGTCGCGCCGAGCAGTTTCTGCGTATTGCTGGGGCTGAACGGCGCCGGCAAGAGCACGCTGTTCTCCGTCATCACACACCTCTACGCCGCCCGTTCCGGCCGTGTCCGCATTTTCGGCCACGACGTCGCACGCGAGAGCGGCCCGGCGCTGGCGCGGCTCGGCGTCGTGTTCCAGAGCCGCACGCTCGACCCCGATCTCTCGGTCGAGCAGAACCTCGCCTATCACGGCGCGCTGCAAGGCATGACGCGCGGCGAACGACGCGAGCGGCAGAAGATCCTCTTGGAACGGGTCGGCCTCGCCGACCGCGCGCGCGACAAGGCGCGCCACCTCTCCGGCGGCCAGATGCGCCGCATCGAGATCGCCCGCGCGCTGCTGCATCAGCCCAAGCTCGTGCTGCTCGACGAGCCCACGGCCGGGCTCGACATCAAGTCGCGCGCGGACATCCTGTCGATTGTGCGCGATCTGGCGCGCGACGACGGCGTCGGCGTGTTGTGGACCACCCATCTCGTCGACGAAATCCGCGCGGAGGATCACGTCGTCGTGCTGCATAAGGGCAAGCTGCGGGGCGACGATTCCTGCGCCGCGATCGTGGCGCAATCCGGCGCCGCCGGCATCGGCGAGGCGTTCACGAAATTGACGGGCGCGCCTGCTTTGGCCGGGGAGATCGAAGCATGAGCGCGACCCTTGCGCGTGACGAGACCCGCGCGTTCGGCCCGCGCCGGCTGTGGATCTGCCTCAACGGCATTGTCTGGCGCGAGAGCTTGCGCTTCCTGCATCAGCGCGAGCGCTTCGTCTCCGCTTTGGTGCGCCCGCTGGTCTGGCTGTTCATCTTCGCCGCCGGTTTCCGGCAGACGCTCGGCGTCTCAATCATCCCGCCTTACGACACTTACGTGCTCTACGAAGTCTATATCACGCCCGGCCTGATGGCGATGATCCAATTGTTCAACGGCATGCAATCCTCGCTGTCGATGGTCTACGACCGCGAGATGGGCTCGATGCGGATGTTGCTGGTCAGCCCCGCGCCGCGCTGGTTCCTGCTGACGGCGAAGTTGATCGCCGGCGTCACGGTGTCGATCCTTCAGGTTTACACTTTCCTCGTCATCGCCTATTTCTGGGAGATCACGCCGCCGAGCTGGTGGAATTACCTGACCGTGCTGCCCGCCCTGATGCTCTCGGGGTTGATGATGGGCGCGTTCGGCATGTTGCTCTCCTCCCTGATCAAACAGCTTGAGAATTTCGCCGGGGTGATGAATTTCGTCATCTTCCCGATGTTCTTCGCCTCCTCCGCGCTCTATCCGCTATGGCGGGTGCAGGAGGGCAGCCCCTGGCTGGCGCTGGTGTGCAAGCTCAATCCGTTCACCTACGCCGTCGAGCTGACGCGATTCGCGTTCTACGGCCAGTTCGAGCCGATCTCGTTCGTCGTCGTCGTCGGCTGCACAATCGCCTTTCTTGCCGCGGCGATCTGGGCCTACGATCCCTCGCGCGGCATTCTGATGCGAAAAGGAAGTTGAGATGATGAACCTACGCTGGAAGGCGGTCGCCGCGGCGGTCGCTGTGGCTTTCGCGACCTCCGCCCTCGCCGCCGACACGCTTCGCATTTCCGTGCAAAAGACCGGCACGGTCGCGTGGGAGATCGTCGTCGCCAAGGCGCGCGGGCTCGACAAGGCGGCCGATCTCGACATCCAGATCCAGGAACTCGCCTCCACCGAAGCGGGCAAAATCGCGCTGCAAGGCGGCGGCGCCGACATGATCGTATCGGACTGGCTGTGGGTGGCGCGCGAACGCGCGCTCGGCGACGATCTCCTGTTCACGCCCTATTCGACCGCGCTTGGCGCGCTGATGGCGGCCAAGGATTCGCCCGTCGCCTCGCTCGCCGATCTCAAGGGCAAGTCGATCGGCGTCGCCGGCGGCCCCATCGACAAGAGCTGGCTGATGCTGCGCGCGCTCAGCCTGCGCTCGGGCGCCGATCTCGCCAAAGACGCCCGCCCGGTCTATGGCGCGCCGCCGCTGATCGCAGAGAAACTCGCGCAGGGCGAAATCGACACGGCGCTCGAATTCTGGAATTTCAGCGCCGGGTTGGAGGCGCGCGGCTTCAAGCGCGTCATGGAAATGGCCGATGTCGAGAAAGCGCTCGGCGCCAAAGGGCCGGTCGCGCTCACCGGCTATGTGTTCAAGGCCGACTTCGCCAAGGCTCACGCCGATGCGCTCAAGCGCTATTTCGAGATGCTGGGCAAAGCCCGCGCGGCGCTGAACGACGACGCGCAAGCCTGGGAGCCGATCCGCGCCCGCGTCGGCGCCAAGGACGACGCCGCGTTCGAGGTCTATCGGCGCCGCTATCTCGACGGCGCGCCCAAGCGCTCGGTCGCGGACGAGGCGGCCGACTCGCGCGCCTTGTTCAAAGTCATCGCCGAAGTCGGCGGCGAACAACTGGTCGGCCCTGCCAAGGATCTCGACCCCGCCCTGTTCTACGATCCGGCAAAGGCGCCGTGAGATGGCGGCGCGGCTCGGCTCACTGCTGGCGTTGCTCGTGGCCTGGCAGATCGCCGCGCATTTCGCCAATCCGCGCCTGTTGCCGAGCCCGCTCGCCGTGCTCGACGCGATCCGCGTGCAGGTGGGGAGCGGAGCGCTGCTGGCCGCGCTGGCGGTGACGATCGCCCGCGTCGTGGCGGCGTTCGTGCTCGCCATGGCCGTCGGCTCGGCGCTGGGCTACGCCATGGGGCGGCGCGCGTGGCTCGACCAATGGTTCGACGCGCCGGTCGTCGTGCTGCTCAACCTGCCCGCGCTCGTCATTATCGTGCTCGCCTATATCTGGATCGGCCTCAACGAAGTCGCCGCGATCGGCGCCGTCGCGCTCAACAAGCTGCCCAATGCGGTCGTGACTTTGCGCGAGGGCGCGCGCACGCTCGATGTCGGGCTTGACGAAATGGCCGCCGTGTTCGGATTCTCCAAATGGAAGCGCTTTCGTCACGTCATTCTGCCGCAACTCGCGCCGTTCTTCGCCGCCGCGACCCGCTCGGGGCTGTCGCTGGTGTGGAAGATCGTGCTCGTGGTCGAATTGCTCGGTCGCCCGAACGGGGTCGGTTTCGAGATCGGCTCCGCGTTTCAACTGTTCGACGTGGCGACGCTGTTGGCTTACGCCCTCCCCTTCACCGCCCTCATGCTGATCGTAGAGAGTACGCTTGTCCAACCGTTTGAACGTCATGTCAGCCGCTGGCGACCCCGCCCCGCTCGCGCTTGAGGTCGCGCGCAAGGCGGCGCGCACGGCGGGGGGGCAGGAGGTGGAGATCATCGCCGGTCTCGCCTTCTGCTTGCGCGCGGGCGAGACGGCGGCGCTGATCGGCCCCTCGGGCTGCGGCAAGTCCACCCTGATGCGCATTCTGGCAGGGCTCGACGGCGACTACGAAGGGTCGATCCGCCGCCCGCCCGACGTTCGCATCGCGATGGCGTTCCAGGAGCCGCGCCTGCTGCCGTGGCGCAGCGTCGAGGACAATGTGCGGATCGCCGCGCCGGACTCCACCGGCCCGGAACGCGTCGCGTTGTTTGCCGCGCTCGGACTTGCCGAGCATCGCACGCATTATCCCGGCGAATTGTCGCTCGGCCTCGCCCGCCGCGCCTCGCTCGCCCGCGCGCTGGCCGCAAAACCCGATCTTCTGCTGCTCGACGAACCGTTCGTTTCGCTCGATCCCCCGCTCGCGCGCGCCATCCGCGCCGATCTGGCGGCGCTTATCGCCGCGACCCGCCTGACGGCGGTGCTGGTCACACATGACGTGGAGGACGCGCTCGACCTTGC
>JANYIH010000144.1 GCA_025358745.1 Hyphomicrobiales bacterium
GGGTTCGAACTCGGCGTGTCGCGCCCCAAGGTGCTGTTCACCCGCGACGAGAACGGCGAGTTGCTGGAGCCGATCGAGGAAGTCGTCATCGACGTCGACGAGGAGCATTCCGGCGTCGTGGTGCAGAAGATGAGCGAGCGCAAGGGCGAGATGATCGAGATGCGCCCCTCCGGCGGCGACCGGCTGCGGCTGGTGTTCCTCGCTCCGACGCGCGGCCTGATCGGCTATCTCGGCGAGTTGCTGACCGACACGCGCGGCACCGCGATCATGAACCGCATCTTCCACAACTGGGGCGGCTGGAAGGGCGAGATCGCGGGCCGGCGCAACGGCGTGCTGATCTCCAACGAAGCCGGCGAGTCGGTCGCCTATGCGATGTGGAACCTGGAAGATCGCGGCCCGATGATGATCGAGCCCGGCGTCAAGGTCTATCAGGGCATGATTGTCGGCCAGCACACGCGCGACAACGATCTCGAAGTCAACGTGCTGAAGGGCAAGAAGCTCACCAACATCCGCACCCACTCGAAGGACGAGGCGGTGCGGCTGACGACGCCGATGCAGATGACGCTGGAAAAGGCGCTGGCCTACATCCAGGACGACAAACTGGTCGAAGTGACGCCGAAGTCGATCCGGTTGAGGAAGTCGCTGCTCGACCCGAACGATCGCAAGCGGGCGGAGAGAGCCAAGGCGGCGGAGGGGGTGGCGTAGGGTGAGACAAGCAAGGTCGCAACAACTTCGCGCAAGACAGGCTGGATTGTTTCTCCATACTTGATATGCTGAAGCACAAACATCTCCCAGTTCGGCGGCGGATTTGTGAGCCTTGTGAATGTCTTATTGCGTCTTCATATCGCACGGTTGGCACGATCGTTGGATCGCCAAGCAAATGGCGCGTGCGATTTCCGATTGTGGCGCTACTCCTTTTATTGATATTTTCGACATCAAGAAAGGCGATCGCATCGAATCCAAAGTGCATCAAGGAATTGAAAAGTCGCATGAGCTTGTGGCTTTGCTTACGCCTTGGTCGGTGGACCGAAATTGGGTTTGGGCGGAAATCGCGGCAGTGTGGGCGCCGCGCAAGCGCTACTGTGGTGTGTTATATGGGCTGACGGTGACGGAAATCGAGCGCGTCAGGGGCGGCTTGGCGATGTTGGCGCCCACGAATATCCTCTCTATTGACGAATTCGACGACTATATCAGAGAGCTTCAAGAGCGGATTGAAGCGAGCGAGCGACGATGGACCTGTTCATCTCCTATTCAAAGGCCGACCGGCCGTTCGCGGAACGCCTTCGGAAGGACATCGAGGCGTTGGGCAACAACGTTTTCACCGACGCGGAAATCAGCAGCGGCGAGGCATGGGACCATGCTCTGCGCAAAGCACTGGAGGCCACGCACGCCTTCATCCTTGTCGTCCCGGAGCCGGGCGCGCGGAATTCGAACAATGCCTTTTTCGAAGCCGGAGCGGCGCGCGCGCTCGGCAAACGGGTTGTTGCGGTCCTTCCCGTGTCGGATGAGAGCCGCATAGGCGAGTTACGGTCCGACCTTTTTGGCCAACAAGTCTTCGATGGGTCGAAGGCTCACCCGCAAAGCTTAGCAAATTCTATCGTGACGGCGTTGAACGCGGCTTAACCAAGTCGGCGGTTTGCGCCTGTGAAATCGGCCTCAGCCCAAGCCCTCTCCAATCTCCCGCAGCCTTTTCTCCTCCTCCGCGCTCAGCGCCGCGACCGGCGCGGGCCGGCGGCGGGAGGCGAACCAGATCGCCAGCGCGCCCAAGAGAAACGTCAGCGGCGCGCTGAACCATAGCAGCGCGGTCGATAGCTTGAACGGCGGTTTCAGCAGGATGAAATCGCCGTAGCGCGACACCAGGAAATCGCGCACTTGGCGGTTGCTCTCGCCTTGGGTGATCCGCTCGCGGATCAGGCGGCGGATGTCGCGGGCGAGGTCGGCGTCGGATTCGTCGATCGACTCGTTCTGGCAGACCAGACAACGCAGGCCCGCCGACAGGTCGCGCGCGCGGGCCTCCAGCGCGGGATCGTTGAGCATCTCGCCGGGCTGCACGGCGAAGGCCGGGGCCGCCAGCAACAGGAGGAGCAGAACGAGCCGCTTCATGCCGCCGCCGTTCCGGCCGGCGCTTTGGCGCGGATCGGCGCGCCGATGCGCAGGCGGCGATCCGCCAGCGACACCGCGCCGCCGAACGCCATCAACAGCGCGCCGAGCCAGATCAGCGTCACCAGCGGCTTCCAGTAAAGGCGGGCGGGCAGGGTTCCGTCGGCGGCGGGATCGGAGATCGAGATATAGAGCTGGCCCAGATGCAGCGTCGCGATGCCCGCCTGCGAAGTCGACATCTTTCGCGCGCCAAAATTGCGCCGCGCCGGCTCCAGCGTGACGACGTCCGCGCCGTCGAGCGTCACCTTCATTCGCGCCGCGACCTCGGCATAGTTCGGGCCGGGGCGGGGCAGGAGCCGCTCGTAGGTGACGCGATAGGGGCCGACCTCGACCGGCTGGCCCGGCCGCATGGCGACGATCGCCTCCGCGCCGAAGCCGGTCGCCGACAGGCCGAGCAGTACCACGCCGACGCCGAAATGCGCCATCGCCCCGCCCCAGAACGACAGCGGCAGGCCGAGCAGACGATGCAGCGCGGAACCCAGTCCGGCCCCGCCTCGGAAGGCGCGGGCGATAGCCTCGGCGAGCGATCCCAGCATCACGAACACCGCCAGCGCCGCCGCGATGGGCGCCAGCACCGGGCCGCCGTTGGAGATCGCCAGCAACGCGACCAGCGTCGCTGCGCCGCCGGCCAACGCCACGCTGAGCCGCTGGGCTACCCCTAAGAGATCGCCGCGCTTCCAGGCCAGCGAGAAGCCGAACGGGGTGAGGAAAGTGGTCGCCAGCCCCAGCACGCCGGCGCTGGCGTTGAAGAACGGCGCGCCTACGGAAATTTTCGCCCCCGTTATCTGCTCCAGCGCCAGCGGATAGAGCGTGCCGACCAGCACGGCCGCGCAGGCCGAGGTGAGGAACAGATTGTTGGCCACCAGCGCGCCCTCGCGCGAGATCGGCGCGAAAATGCCGCCCTGCTTGAGCAACGGCGCCCGCCACGCAAACAGCGACAGCGAGCCGGCGATGAAGGCGCCCAGAATCGCGAGGATCACCACGCCGCGCGTGGGATCGCTGGCGAAGGCGTGCACCGAGGTCAGCACGCCGGAGCGCACCAGGAACGTGCCGAGCAGCGAGAACGAGAAGGCGAGTATCGCCAGAAAGATCGTCCACACTTTCAGCGCGTCGCGCTTCTCCATCACGGCGACGGAATGCAGGAACGCGGTGCCGGCGAGCCAGGGCATCAGCGAGGCGTTCTCGACCGGGTCCCAGAACCAGAAGCCGCCCCAGCCCAGCGTGTAATAGGCCCAGTACGAGCCCATCGCGATGCCGAGGGTGAGAAAGCCCCAGGCGACCAGCGTGTAGGGGCGCACGAACCGCGCCCAGGCGGCGTCGATGCGGCCCTCGATCAAGGCGGCGGCGGCGAACGAGAACACGATGGAGAAGCCGACATAGCCGACATAGAGCAGCGGCGGATGGATCGCCAGACCGGGGTCTTGCAGGATCGGGTTGAGGTCGCGGCCCTCGAACGGGGCGGGGCTGAGCCGCGCGAACGGGTCGGAGGTGAACAGGAGAAAGGCGAGGAAGGCGGCGCCGATCAGGCCCTGCACGGCCAGCGCGTCGGCGCGCAGGCGGCGCGGCAGGCCGGCCCCGGTCGTCGCCACCAGCGCGCCGAACAGCGCCAGGATCAGCGACCATAGGAGCATCGAGCCTTCGTGATTGCCCCACACGCCGGCGAATTTGTAGATCGGCGGCAGCGCGCTGTTGGAGTTCTCCGCCACATTGACGACGGAGAAATCGGACGTCATGTGGGCGTAGGCGAGCCCGGCGAAGGCGAGACCGACGAACAGCAATTGCCCGAGTGCGGCGCTGTCGCCGACGCCCATCAGCGTCGCATCGCCCTTGCGCGCCCCCCAGAACGGCAGCGCGCATTGCAGCAGGCTCAACGCCAGCGCCAGCGTCAGCGCGAAATGGCCGGCTTCGACGATCATTGGCTCTCCTGCCAGCGGCCCTGTTTCTTCAGCGCCTCGACGACCTCGCGCGGCATGTAGCGCTCGTCGTGTTTGGCGAGGATCTGATCCGCCTGCAAGCGGCCGGACGGTTCCAGCACCCCTTCGGCGACCACGCCCTGACCCTCGCGGAACAGGTCGGGTATGCCTCCATAGCACGCGCCCACGCAGTCGACGCCGATTTCATGCGCGCCGTCGCTGACGGTAAAGGCGAGACGGCTGGCGGTCTTGTCGGTCGAGCCTTTGGAGACGAGGCCGCCGATGCGCAGCCGCGCGCCGGGCTTGACGGCCTTCTCGACGATCTCGCTCGGGCTGAGAAACAGGGCGACGCTGCCGCGCAACGCATAGAGCATCAGCCCGACCGAGACGCCGATCACGCCGAGCGCGCCGGCGATGAAGACGAGGCGGAACTGCTTGCGCGTCATTTTCAAAGCCTGAGTTCGCTGGCCAGCGCGTCGATGTCGGCGTTGGCCCCGAGCGCCTTGCGCGCCTGGGCGAGCGCCTCGCGCGCCTTGTCGGGCTGGTGCAACACGGAATAGGCGCGAATGAGGCGGCCCCATTCCTGCGCGCTGCCGCCTTGGGCGGCGAGCCGCTCGGCGAGGCCCTGCACCATGGATTCGATCATTTTTTGCTGGTCGGGCGAGAACGCGGCCGCGTCTTCGCTCTTGGTTGCTTCCCCCGTCAGCGCGTCGAGGCGCGCGCGCAGGCCCAGCATCCACGGCTCGCGGCCCTTCGCCTGCGGCGCCAGCGCCTGGTAGGCGGCGATCGCGTCCTGCGTCTTGCCGTCCTGCTCGGCGGCGAGGCCGAGATAGAATTTCGCTTTCGGCGCGTCGGACGCGTGATCGAATTGCTGGCGCGCTTCCGCCGTGACGACGCCTTGCGCGCTCGCCACCATCGCTTCGCCGAGATCGGCGCGCAACGGCGGCTTGTCGTCGCCTAGCGCCAAAGCGCGCGCATAAGCCGCGGCGGCGTCGGTGAAGCGGCCGAGCTTCATGTAGACGGGGGCGACCACCTCCCAGCCGCGCAGATCGTTGGGCGCCTGTGTCAGATGCGCCTCGATCTTGGCGACGGCGGCCTCGATCGCGTCGGCGGAACTGGCGTCGACCTTGCGCGCGGCGAGCGGTTCGTCGGCCAAATCGGGCTGACCGAGCCTGATATAGACGGCCAGCGCCACCGCAGGAACGACCAGAAACACGACGACGGCCGCGAGCCTGCGTCGCCACAGCGCGCCGGGCTCGGCGCCTTGGGTCGGCTCCTGGACCGCCAGCAGCCGCCTTGCGGCTTCCGCGCGGGCGGAGGCGGCTTCCTGCGCCGGCAATTGCCCGCGCTCGACGTCACGCGCGATCTCGGCGAGCTGGGCGCGGTAAAAATCCGCCTCGCGCGCGTCGTCGCGCAGGGGTCGCGTGCGGAAAGCCAGCGGCCAGAGCGCAAAACCCATCGCAAGGCCGGTCATCACGGCCAGCGCGACCCACAACATCGCATCGCCTTTCCGCAGCGCCGTGTTTGAAACTCAGTCGCCGGCTGTTAGCGCATGCGACCGGAGCCGTACAGCGCAGTTGCGCCGATCCGGCAGGCGGCGCTTTGAGCGGTCGCAAATAAAGCACGAGTCGCTGTCGAGTTGTCCCACGGGCGGCTGGGGGAGCGCTGAGGCTTGGCGGTCGTGAGGAGGGGGCGCGATCGGAAGGGTGCGGATGTGCGCGCGACGGGGAATTGCGACGTCTCGAAACTCGGCGCAATTTTGGAGTTTCGAGAGATGGTTTTCGAGAATGAGTTTCGAGAGCCGTTTTCGGGCGCTCTTAAAGGAAGCAGGAGCGCCGGCGAGACTCTCTGGAAAAGGTTCCGTTTCGAGAGATCGGCCACAATCGAATTTCATACCCTGAATGCCCGCGTCCTGCACCCAGCAGTCATTCGGGGCGGAACCCGGCGATGTATTTTGACTTAGAGACCGCGCTCGAACGCCTCGAATTCCGCTTCCGTCGCATAGGCTTTTTGCGTGCCGGGCCGGGTGACGGAATCGGCGGCGTAGCGGGCGGCGCGGGCGAGCGCGGCGTCGAGATCGGCGCCGGCGGCGTGGTAACGGGCGAACGCGCCGACGAAGGCGTCGCCGGCGCCGGTGGTGTCCATGGGTTGAACCCGGGTCGGGGCAATACGTTTACACCCGTCGGCGGTCGCCAGCAGCGCGCCGCGCCCGCCCAGAGTCACGATCACGGCCTGCATGCCCTGACCTAACAAGCTCTTCGCGGCGGCCTCGATATCCGCTTCGCTCTCGGTTGGGAGTCCCGTGAGGATCGCAAGTTCGGTTTCGTTGGGAACGAAATAGGAGACGTCGCGCACATGGGCGATGTCGAGCTGCGGCGTAGCGGGGGCGGGGTTGAGGACGGTGCGAACGCCGTGCTGCTTGCCGAAGGCAATCGCGGCGTAGACCGTCTCCAACGAAATTTCGAGTTGCAGCAGGATCAGGTCGCATCGCTTGAGCGCGTCGCCGGCGCGCTCGACGTCGGCGGGCGACAGATCGGCGTTGGCGCCCTTGACGATCAGGATGCAATTCTCGCCGCTGGGCTCCACCATGATCGTCGCGACGCCGCTGGCCTTGCCGGCGACGCGCCGCACATGGGTGGTGTCGATGCCGAGCGCGGCGAGGTTGCGAATCGTGTTTTCGCCGAACAGGTCGTCGCCGACCGCCGTGACCATGACGACCTCGGCGCCGAGCTTGGCGGCCGCGACCGCCTGATTGGCCCCCTTGCCGCCGTGACCCATCTCGAACCGCGGCGCCTCGATCGTCTCGCCCCTGACCGGCATCCGGTTCACATAAGTGACGAGATCGACCATGTTGCTGCCGATCACGGCGATGCGCGGCTTGCGCGGGGCGTTCATGCGGGGCTCCTCGGTCTGGCGGCCTATACCACTATGCGCGGTCAGCGTTTCAGGAACAAGTCGCCGTCGGCGGGCTGAATGGTGAATACGCGCCCGCGCCTTCCGGTGGCGGCGCTGACGCGGTCCTGCGCGAAGCTGACCCTGGCCGGGGCGGCGTCGGGCGGGTTGAACACCGCCGCGCCCTGCTCGAACTCGCGGACATAGGGGGCGGCCGTGTCCATCTTGCGCGGCGGTTGCTTCGGCCGGCCGAGGCTGGCGCGCCAGAACGGATACCAGTCGTGCGCGTGATCGGTTTTGTGCTGGTTGCGGTCGGCGTAGAGCGCGTAGCCGTCCGACAGCGTCAGCGCGAGCGTCGTGACCTCGCGCATGCGGGCAAGCTCGGCGCGCCCTTGCGGGCCGGTCGGCCAGCCCTCCAGCAGCGTGATCGCGGGCTTGCGCAAATGCGCCTCGCCCCAGGCGAGATCGAAGGCGGCCTTGCGCCAGTCGAGGAAATAGGAGGCGCCGAACCCCTCCATATACATACCGTTGAGATAGCGCGCGGATTTCTCCGGCCGGCGGTCATTGGTGTTGGCGACCAGGATCGCCGCGTCGCCGACGGCGGCGCGCACCTCGGCGGCGAGCGCCGCACGGAAATCGCCGTGCGGGTCGACCGGGTCGTCGGGCAGATTTTCGCTCCAGAAATCGAACATGCAGCCGTCGAACACGCCGCTGTCGATCAACGCCTTGCAATGGGCGGCGATGGCGGCCCGGGTCTGCGGCTTGCGATAGTCGAGGTAGAGCTGTTTGCCGCCGAGGCCGAAGCGGGCGGGGACGCGCCCGCCCGCCGCGTCGCGCAGCCACAGCGGGGAGGCCTCGGACAAACGGTCGCCGGGCGCGTTGCGGTAGGGGATCGACGCCAGCGCCACGAAATGCGGGTTGAGGCGCTGAATCGCCGCGCGGCGGCTTTGCGCCTCGGCCAGGCTTTTCGGGTTGAAAGCGGTCGCCAGCGCCTCGCCCGTCGCCGGTCGCAGCCCCAGCGCGTTGAAGGTGAGGAAGGCGAAATCATGCCGCGCCAAAGTGGCGTCGGCGCTTTCGGCGGAGCCGAGCGGCGTCTCGGCGCCGTTGTCGAACAGGTTCTCCGCGCCGTTCCAGGCTTCGAACACGGAAGGGAAGGCGCGCGTCGCGATGCGTTCCGCCGGCGTCTCCGCGCCCGCCGCATGCGCCAGCAGCAGCGCCGCGCCTAAAGCCCATAGTGCTCGCAAAGCCGCGCTCCCGATCCGTCGCGGGCGCGGCTTTGCACGGCAAATCCGCCGCGCGCGTGGCGAAATCAGGCGCTCATTTCGGCGTGGAAGGCGGCGATGCGCGGCGCGATCTCGGAGCGGTATTTCGAGCCGTTGAACACGCCGTAATGCCCGACATTGACTTGCAGGTAATGGCGCTTTCGCTCCGGCGGAATGCCGGCGCAAAGCTCGTGGGTGGCGAAGGTCTGGCCGACGCCGGAGATGTCGTCCTTCTCGCCCTCGACCGTCATCAGGGCGCAGCGGCGGATCGCGCCTGGATCGACCAGGTCGCCGCGATGGCGCATCTCGCCCTTGGGCAGTTGATGGCGCACGAACACGGTTTCGATCGTTTGCATGTAATATTCGGCAGTGAGGTCCATCACGGCGAGATATTCGTCGTAGAACTCGCGGTGCTTTTCCGCCGAATCGCCGTCGCCTTTGACGAGGTGCTGGAACATGTCCATGTGGGCGTTGACGTGGCGGTCCATGTTCATCGCCATGAAGCCGGAGAGCTGGAGGTAGCCGGGATAGACCTGCCGGCCGAGGCCGAGATAGGGAAACGGCACGGTTTGAAGGCAATTTTTGCGGAACCACTCGACGCCGCGCTTCTCCGCCAGCAGATTGACGGCGGTCGGGCTTTTGCGGGTGTCGATCGGCCCGCCCATCAGCGTCATCGTCGCCGGGCTGCACGGATCGTCCTCGGCCTCCATCAGCGACACGGCGGCCAGCAGCGGCACGGCGGGCTGGCACACGCCCAACGTATGCACGCCCGGGCCGAGCGTTTGCAGGATCTCCTTGAGATAATCGATATAGTCGTCGAGATCGAACCGTCCCACGGCCAGCGGGATCATGCGCGCATCGGCCCAATCGGTGATGTAAACGCGATGGGTGGGCAGGAACGCCTCGACCGTGCCGCGCAGCAGCGTCGCGTAATGGCCCGACATCGGCGCGACGATCAGCAGCGAGGGCTGCGTCTCGTGGCCGGGCACGGTCGGCCGCACGAAATGCAACAAGTTGCAGAATGGTCGCGACCACACGACCTCCTCCAGCACCTCGTGTTCGACGCCGTCGACCTGCACCGTGTTGAGGCCGAAAATCGGCTTGCCGTAGCGCCGCGTCATGCGCTCGAACAGCTCCGCGCCGGCAGCGACGTTGCGGCCGAACGGCGTCGAAGTGAGCGGATTGAAGGGATTGCGGAACATGTAATGCGCCGCGTCGGAAAAGGCGCGGGCAGGGGCCAGCGCGGCATGGGCCATCTCGTAGAGCTGGTACTGAGACGTGGCGTTGAGCAATATAGGGCTCCCGGACGGTGCGTGGATTTCGCTTTATCCAACCCCCAAGGTAAGGTTCACCTGCGAACGGTACAATCCACAATTTGGGCTAGGCGCCTAGTTTTAGCGCAGATACTTGGAAGGTGTGGCGGAGGCGCCGATCCAACGGTCCCGCCCGAGGCGCAACGGAGAGCGCAGCCCGTATTTTCAGGGCCTTGCGCTGCAAAAGGCGATCGGGATCGAAAGGTCGCCGACCCACTAGGCCATCGTCTGCGCCAATAACTCGTAGGAGCGCAACCTCGCGCCGTGATCGTAGATCGCGGCCGCGACGATCAACTCGTCGGCGCCGGTTTCCGCGATGAAGCCGTGCAGCCGGTCCGCCACCTGCCCGCCCGCGCCGACGAAAGAGCAGGCCAGCATGCGTGAGACATGCGCCTTTTCCGCCGGCGTCCAATAGGCATCGATGTCGTCGATCGGCGGCCTCAGCTGGCCGCGCGCGCCCCGCACGAGATTGACGAAACTCTGCTGCGGCGAGGTGAACAGCCGCCGCGCTTGGCGCTCCGTGTCGGCGACGATCACGTTGCAGCCGACCATCGCGTGTGGCTTCGCAAGCTGTTCGGAGGGCGCGAACTTCTCGCGATAGACGTCGAGCGCGGGCTTCAGCGCCTCGGGCGCGAAATGCGAGGCGAAGGCGAAGGGCAGGCCGAGCATGGCGGCGAGTTGGGCGCCAAACAGGCTGGAGCCGAGAATCCACAGCGGCACCTTGAGCCCGGCGCCCGGCACCGCCCGCACCTTCTGGTGCGGCGCCGGCTCGCCGAACAGGGCCTGCAACTCCATTACGTCGTGGGGAAAATCCTGCGCCGAGTCGGGCGCGCGCCGCAACGCCTGCAACGTGAGTTGGTCGGTTCCCGGCGCGCGGCCAAGGCCGAGATCGACCCGGCCGGGATAAAGCGACTCCAGCGTGCCGAACTGCTCGGCGATCACGAGCGGCGAGTGATTGGGCAACATGATTCCGCCCGAGCCGACGCGAATGCGCGACGTGCCCTCCAGCACATAGCCGATGGCCACCGCCGTCGCGGCGCTGGCGATGCCGACCATGTTGTGGTGCTCGGCCAGCCAATACCTTGTGTATCCCCATTGATCCGCGTGGCGGGCGAGATCGCGCGAGTTGCGCAAGGCGTCGCCGGGCGTGTCGCCCTGCCGCACGGGAGCCAGATCGAGGATCGAAAGCGGGGTTTTCAACATTGTCCCTAGATCTAGCCTCCGGGGGCTAAACGCAAGCGGGGCGGCCGCTCGAAAATATTTGCCGAAGGTTCGCGCAGGCAACGCCTAGAAACTAGGCGCCGCATCGACGCCGCGCTACGATGGACGGCCGTCCGGGGGGCGGGGCGGCTGGCATAGGCCTTGCTGCCCAGCGTCGATCAGCGCGTGCGGGGGTATATGGCGTCGGCGGGAAATCTGGAGCTGGTCAAGGTCTCGAAACGCTACGGCGCGACCTTGGCGGTCGACGCGGTGGATTTGCGGGTGCCGGCGGGGGCCTATTGCTGCCTGCTCGGGCCGTCGGGCTGCGGCAAGACCTCCACGTTGCGGATGATCGCGGGCCACGAGAGCGTCAGCGCCGGCGACATCCTGATGGGCGACCAGAACGTGACCGTGCTGGCGCCAGCCAAGCGCGGCACGGCGATGATGTTCCAGAGCTACGCGCTGTTTCCCCACCTCACCTGCGTCGACAATGTCGCGTTCTCGCTGAAGATGCGCGGCGTAGAAAAAGCAAAGCGGCGCGCGCGGGCGATGGAGTTCCTCGCACTCGTGGCGATGACGCCTTACGCCGAGCGCGTGCCGGCGCAGCTCTCGGGCGGGCAACAGCAGCGCGTGGCGCTGGCGCACGCGCTGTTC
>JANYIH010000050.1 GCA_025358745.1 Hyphomicrobiales bacterium
TGCTGCTGTTCGGCGGCGCTATCCAGCTTGCCGGCGAAGTGCGCGCCAAGGCCAATCGGCGCCAGACCCGCTCGGACTGGATGGGCATCGAGCGCGAGCGCGGCATCTCCGTCGTCACCTCGGTGATGACGTTCGAATACGGCGATTGCGTCTTCAACCTGCTCGACACGCCCGGTCACGAGGACTTCTCGGAAGACACCTACCGCACGCTGACGGCGGTCGACTCGGCCGTCATGGTGATCGACGCCGCCAAGGGCATCGAGTCGCGCACGCGAAAACTGTTCGAGGTCTGCCGCCTGCGCGACATTCCCATCGTCACTTTCATCAACAAAATGGACCGCGAGACGCGCGATCCGTTCGACCTGCTCGACGAGGTGGAAAAGACGCTCGCGCTCGACACCGCGCCGCTGAACTGGACCATCGGGCGCGGGCGCGCGCTCGCCGGCGCCTACGACATCCGCAAAAAAGTGTTCCGCCGGCTCGGCAAGGACGCGGTCGATACGCCTGCCAACGGGCCCGACGATCCCGCCATCGCCGCACTGCTGCCCGAGCACGAGCGGACGCAATACATCGAGGAGATGACGCTGGCCGTCGAAGGCTGCAAGCCGTTCGACCGCCAAGCGTTTCTCGAAGGGCACCTGACGCCGGTGCTGTTCGGCTCGGCGTTGAAGGAATTCGGCGTGCGCGACCTGATCGACGCCTTGGCGGAATTCGCGCCGAGCCCGCGTGCGCAGGCAGCCTCCACCCGCACCGTCGAGGCGAACGAGCCGAAGATGACCGGCTTCGTGTTCAAGATCCAGGCCAACATGGACCCCAACCATCGCGACCGCATCGCCTTCATGCGCGTCTGCTCGGGCAAATTGCAGCGGGGGATGCGGGCCAAGCTGGTGCGGACGGGAAAATCGGTGACGCTGTCGGCTCCGCAGTTCTTCTTCGCGCAGGACCGCTCGCTGGTCGAGGAGGCGTTCGCAGGCGATGTGGTCGGCATTCCCAATCATGGCTTACTGCGGATCGGCGACACCATGACGGAGGGCGAGGAGATTGTGTTTCGCGGCGTGCCGAGCTTCGCGCCGGAAATCCTGCGCCGGGTCAAGCTCGCCGACGCAATGAAGGCGAAAAAGCTGCGCGAGGCGCTGCAACAGATGGCGGAGGAAGGCGTCGTGCAGGTGTTCCTGCCGCACGACGGGGCGAGCGCCATCGTCGGCGTGGTCGGCGCGTTGCAGCTCGACGTACTGACCGAACGGCTCAATGCGGAATATGGGCTTCCCGTTTCGTTCGAGCAGAGCCGGTTCGAGGTCTGCCGCTGGGTGGCTTCCGACGAGAAGGGCGAACTGGAGAAATTCGTCGCCGCTTTCCCCGCCTCGATCGCCGCCGATCTCGACGGCGCGCCGGTCTATCTCGCGAGTTCGGCGTTCAACCTGCGCTACGAACAGGAACGCTGGCCGAATATCCGCTTCACCGACGTGAAGGACTACCAGAAGGAGGCGTGAGCTACCGCCGCGCGACCATCGCCTTCGCCGTGGCCTCGTCGGTGACGAGCGCGGTCGGCTGCAACAGCCGGCAGGCGGCGGAGATCGCTTCGACCTTGTCGGCCCCGCCGGCGACCATGATGCGCGCCGGCGCCTTGCGCAGGCTGTCGATCGGGATCGACACCACGCGCGCGTTGATGGAATGGTCCACCAGACAGCCGTCCGCGTCGAAGAAATTATAGAGCAGATTGCCGATCGCCCCGCGCGCCCTCAATTCCGCGATTTCGACCTCCGAGACGAGACCATAGGCGCGCGCGGCGCGAAAGCTGCTTTCGCCGCCCACGCCCACCACCACCGCATCGAGCGCCTGCGCCAGATCGAAAACTTCACGCAAGCCGCAATTCTCGATCAAGGCGCGCTTGGTCTCGCGGCTGTCGACGATCGCGGGGGCGGAGAGCATGAAGCAATCCGCCATGTAGACGCGCGAGAATTGCCACGCGCATTCCGCCGGATTGGCGGCCCGCGCCCGCATCACGCCGCCGAGCAGCGAGACGACGGAGAGGCGAGGCGCGGCCTTTTCGTCGAGAAAATTGAGCATGCGGCTCAGCGTCTCGCCCCAGCCGAGGCCGATCTTCATGTCCGGGCGCAGCAGCCGAGATACATATTCGCCCGCCGCGGCCGCGATCACTGCGCGCCCGTCGCCGCCAGCCCCCATCAACGGCGCGACCATGACCTCGGCGACGTTGTAGCGCTTCTGGACTTCGATTTCGATCCCGGCGAGCTCGGCGATCTCGCGGCTGAGCGAGATCCGCACGTCGTTGGCCGCGCGCGCTTCGGCCAGCAGTCGCACGACGGTGATGCGGCCGATGCCGAGCGCGTCGGCGATGGCGCTTTGCGTCATCTCCTCGACGTAATACATCCACGCGACCCGCTGGCGCAGTCGCGGGGAGCGCCTGGAGCCGGGCCCTCGGCCCGATTTGTCGTCGCCCTCGTCGAGTCCCAAAAGCGTTTCGCCCCGGTTTTGTCGTCGCCGCAGATCGCACTTTCCCCGCCGTCCTGCCGCGCCGGATGCGTTCCTGTCAATCCGGGCTTGCCTCGCGGGCGCGGTCTTGCCAAATAGGAGGCGAAGCGGCGGCCGGACTTTCAGGGTTCGGAAAGGCCGAAGTGTCGTAATCCGATCGATACTGGGGAAGTTGGCGTCGGGCGGGCCCATCGGGGGCGCGCGTGGCGGACGGAACGTTGAACATGGATCTGACCTCACCGCTATTCGACAAGATTCGCATCAAGACGCGCAAGACGGCCAATGCGCCTAAGCTCGTCGAGCAGGGCCCCCCCTGCAGCCATCCCGGCTGCATCGCCAAGGGCGAGTTCAAGGCGCCCAAGGGCCGCGACCGCGAGGGCGAGTTCTTTGTGTTCTGCAAGGACCACGTCAAGGAATACAACGCGACCTACGATTATTTCAAAGGCATGGACGACGACGCGCTGGCCAAATTCCGCGCCGCGGAAGTGATCGGCCATCGCCCGACCTGGAAAATGGGGCCGCGCGGCGCGCAGACGGCGCATGTCGACGAGACGGTCTACGCGGAGGCGCGCACCATGCGCCGCAAGGGCGCGCGCCGCACCGGCGACGCCGCGCAGGCGCCGCGCTACAACGCGCTGGCGATGAAGGCGCTGCACACGCTCGATCTCGACGGCAACGCGACGGAAAGCTCGATCAAGGCCCGCTACAAGGATCTGGTAAAGCGCCACCACCCCGACGCCAACGGCGGCGACCGCTCGTCGGAGGAGAAATTGCGCGAGATCATCAAGGCGTACAATTTCCTGCGCGGCCAGAAGCTGGTCTGAGGCGCCCTTTTCCCGAGACCTGGATCGTTTATAAGGCTCATCGCCCGCCGCCCGAGCGCCGGGCCTGGAGGATTCATGAAAGTCGAGACTGGATCGCCCGCCGATGTGACCGCCGTGGCGGGGCCGCCAGATCGGAAAGTGTCGGTGCGCAAGCTGTTCGCCATCGATTCCGACATGGAGGCGCCGGCCTATAGCGGGTCCGACGAGCATGTGCCGGAACTCGATCCCGACTATCTCTTCGACAAGCAGACCACGCTCGCGATCCTCGCCGGCTTCGCCTACAACCGCCGCGTGATGGTGAGCGGCTATCACGGCACCGGCAAGTCGACCCATATCGAGCAGGTCGCCGCCCGGCTCAACTGGCCGCTGGTGCGCATCAATCTCGACAGCCATGTCTCCCGCATCGATCTCGTCGGCAAGGACGCGATCGTCTTGAAGGACGGCAAGCAGGTCACCGAATTCCGCGACGGCATCCTGCCGTGGGCGTTGCAGCACAATATCGCGATTTGCTTCGACGAATACGACGCCGGACGCCCGGACGTGATGTTCGTGATCCAGCGCGTGCTGGAGCAGTCAGGCCGGCTGACGCTGCTCGACCAGCGCCGCGTCATCAAGCCGCACCCCGGCTTCCGGCTGTTCTCCACCGCCAACACGGTGGGACTGGGCGACACTTCCGGCCTCTATCACGGCACGCAGCAGATCAATCAGGGCCAGATGGACCGCTGGTCGATCGTCACCACGCTCAACTACTTGCCCCACGACAAGGAGGTCGACATCGTGCTCGCCAAAGCGCCGCATTACCGCGCGCGCAAGGACGGGCGCGACATCGTCAACAAGATGGTGCGCGTGGCGGACCTGACCCGCAACGCCTTCGTCGGCGGCGACCTCTCGACGGTAATGAGCCCGCGCACGGTGATCACCTGGGCCGAGAACGCCGACATTTTCAAGGACATCGGCTTCGCGTTCCGGCTCACCTTCCTCAACAAGTGCGACGAATTGGAGCGCACGCTGGTGGCGGAGTTCTACCAGCGCTGTTTCGGCCAGGAATTGCCGGAGAGCGCGCTCAACGTGGCGCTGAGCTGAGGGGGCCGGGCAGGGCCGATTTCTGACGCGGTCTCAGCGCGCTTGCTCCCAGTCCGCTTCCCCCGCTATCCTGCCCATGACTTGCAGGGAGCCAATCATGGGTGAGGCCTATATCGTCGCCGCCGCGCGCACCGCCGGCGGCAAACGCAACGGCCGCGTTTCCGGCAGGCATCCCGCCGATCTCGCCGGCGCCGTGCTCGACGACCTCGTCGCCCGCGTGCGTTGCGATCCCGCGCTGATCGAAGACGTCGTCATGGGCTGCGTCATCCAGGCCGGCGAGCAATCGCAGAACATTGCGCGCGGCGCGGTGCTGGCCTCCAAACTGCCGCAGCATATCCCCGGCGTCTCGGTCGACCGGCAGTGCGGCTCCTCGCAGCAGGCGCTGCACTTCGCGGCCGCCACCGTCATGTCGGGCGTGATGGATTGCGTGATCGCCGCTGGCGTCGAGAGCATGACGCGCGCGCCTATGGGGCTCTCCTCCGAGGTGCTGGCGAAGAACGGCTACGGCCGCGCCAAAAGCCCGCGCCAGGAGACCAAATATCCCGACATCGTGTTCAGCCAGTTCACCGGCGCCGAAATGCTGGCGGAAAAGCACGGCTTCACCAAGGACGAAATGGACGCCTTCGGCTTCGACAGCCAGCAAAAGGCGATCACCGCCACGAAGGCAGGGCGGTTCGACGCGGAGATTACGCCGATCGAGGTCGTCGGCCCCGACGGCGCGCGCTCATATCACACGGTCGATGAGGGCATCCGCTTCGACGTCACGCTGGAGGGCGTCCGAAATGTGCGCCTCATCAAGGAGGGCGGCCGCATCTCCGCCGCCACGGCGAGCCAGATCTGCGACGGCGCTTCCGGCTTGATGGTGGTCAACGAGCGCGGCCTCAAAAATCTCGGGGTCGAGCCGCTGGCGCGCATCCACGCGATGAGCATGACGGCGGGCGATCCCGTCATTATGCTGGAGGAGCCGCTGTTTGCGACCGATAAAGCGCTCAAGCGCGCCGGGATGGGAATCGAGGAGATCGATCTCTACGAGGTCAATGAAGCTTTCGCGCCCGTTCCGATGGCCTGGCTGAAACATACCGGCGCCGATCCGCGCAGGCTCAACGTCAACGGCGGCGCGATCGCGCTCGGCCACCCGCTCGGCGCCTCGGGGACCAAGCTGATGGCGACGCTCGTCCACGCCTTGCGCGCGCGCGGTCTGCGTTATGGCTTGCAGACGATGTGCGAGGGCGGCGGCATGGCGAACGTCACCATCGTCGAGCGGCTATAGCGGCGCGATCACTTCCAGCCGGATTCCTTGTCGCAAGCCGCCATCTCATCGGGATGGGTCTTTTCCCACGCCGTAACGGAAAGCGTTTCGCTGGACGACATCTTGCCGTTCATGCACGAGCAATAGGCCGCCACGACCTCGGGCGTCGCCCCTTCGCGCTTATTGTCGCTTACGCATTTCTTGATCCAGGCGGCGTCGTCGCCGTCGGCGAAAGCCGGCGCGGCCATTCCTGATGTGGCGAAGACAGCCAGAACAATCAGCGGACGTACAATTTTGCGCATCGCATTCTCCGGACAGCGGCGAATCGCCGCAGTCCGGAAATTCACACAATTCATAATACAGCGCAATGCCGGCCCTGGCGGCGAAGGCGCTCCAAAGCGCGTCAGCCGTCGATCGGCTCGATCTTGGCGATCTCGACGCCGAAGCCGGCCAGACCGACATATTTGCGCGGCGAATCGCTGCGCAGGCGGATCGAGGTGACGCCGAGGTCGCGCAGGATTTGCGCGCCCAGACCCACTTCGCGCCACTGCGTCTGTCGCGCGTCCTCGGTCGAATCGGTCGTCGCGCCCGAGGTGTTGAGCGGCACGCCCGCCGAACCGTCGCGCAGATATACGAGCACGCCGCTGCCCTCCTCCTTAAAGCGCTTCATGCAGCGGTCGATCGCGCCGCCGCCGAAAATATCGTTGAGAATATTGGCGCGATGCAGCCGCGCCGGGACCTCGCGCCCGTCGCCGAGCGAGCCATGCACGAAGGCGAAATGCAGAACGGAATCGAACCGGGTGCGATAGGCGTGCACCGTCAACTCGCCGATCGGCGACTTGATCTTATGGGTTGAGACGCGCTCGACCAGCTTCTCGCGCGCCTGGCGATAGGCGATGAGGTCGGCGACCGAAATGCGCTTCAGGCTGTGCCTTTCGGCGAAAGCCGCGATCTGCGGCCCGACCATGACCGTGCCATCGTCGTTAGCGAGTTCGCAGATTACGGCGACGGGCGGCAATTGCGCGAGCGTGCACAGGTCGACCGCGGCCTCGGTGTGGCCGGAGCGCATCAGCACGCCGCCGTCCTTGGCGACGAGGGGAAACACATGGCCCGGCCGCACGAAGTCGCCCGCGCCCATATTGCCGTTGGCGAGCGCGCGCACCGTATTGCAGCGCTGCTCGGCGGAAATGCCGGTGGTCAGGCCATGGCGCACGTCGACGGAGACGGTGAAGGCGGTGCCGAGCGGCGCGTCGTTGACGGCGACCATCGGGTTGAGGTGAAGCCGCTTGGCTTCGTCTGATGTAAGGGGCGCGCAGACGATGCCGCATCCATTGCGGATTATGAACGCCATCTTTTCGGTCGTGCAATGGGAAGCGGCGACGATGAGGTCGCCTTCGTTCTCGCGGTCGTCGTCGTCGGTGACGATGACGATTTCGCCGCGTGCGAACGCTTCGAGGGTTTCATTGACACTGTCGGACATGGCGGGCTTTTCCGTGCTTTGAATGTCGAGAAAGTCGTTCGGGGTGACGGCGCCGCCGGTCTCGACGACGATCCGCTCCGCAGTTTCGCGCGACGCCCAGGCGCCGTCCTCGCGACAGATCAGGGTGATCGCGCCGGGTGAAACGCCGATCCGGCGCGCGAAATCGACGCGTTTGACGCTGTTATGCGCGAGCCAGTCCGCAAGCTTCATTGCGCCTAAATAGGGGGCGGCGAATTTGAGTTCAACTCAAATCGTCTTACGCGGCGTCAGCCCCCTTGGGCGCCGCGCCGTTTATG
Source organism: Hyphomicrobiales bacterium (assembly GCA_025358745.1). GTDB lineage: Bacteria > Pseudomonadota > Alphaproteobacteria > Rhizobiales > Beijerinckiaceae > Roseiarcus. Next base: position 7,423 of record JANYIH010000050.1, read on the forward strand.
ATAAAGGAAAAATCAGCAGGGAGACGGCGATGCGTGGGTGGGTGGTCGCGGGAGTGGCCTTGATGGCGATTGTCTGCGCCTCCGGCTTCGCTCGCGGCGATTTCGCCCGCACCCTGACCGGCCCGGCGGCGTTCGGCGACTGGCGCATCGACGCGCCGGGATTGCGTTTTCGCATCACGCCCGCCGACCTGCCTCCCCCCGGCGCCACGCCTTCGACCGCCAATCCGCCGATCGAAACGCAGCGGCCGCCCGCCGCCATTCCCAAGGCGCCCTTCGGTTTCACGATCGACATTCTCGCGCAGGGACTCAGCGAACCGCGTGTGATGCGCACCGCCCCCAACGGCGATGTCTTCCTTTCGGAAAGCGGGGCGGGCCGTGTAAGCGTGATCCGCGGCGCCGACGACGCGAGCAAGCCGCCCGAGACAAGCGTATTCGCGGAAAAGCTCGATCGCCCCTATGGGATCGCCTTCTATCCTCCCGGCCCGGAGCCGAAATTCGTCTATGTGGCGACCCCGGGCGAGGTCTATCGCTTCCCTTACAAGTCCGGCGATCTCGTTGCGTCCGCAAAGCCGGAAAAGATTGTCGGCCTGCCGGACGGCGGCGGCCACTGGACGCGCGACCTCGCCGTCGCCGCCGACGGTTCCGCCCTCTACGCCTCCGTCGGCTCCGCCTCCAATCTCGCGGAGGAGATGAAGCCGCTCGCAGGCCTGGAGGCGTTCCGCAAGACCCATGCGCTCGGCGCCGCCTGGGGACCCGAGGCGGGGCGCGCCGACGTGCTCGCCTTCAAGCCGGACGGGAGCGCCATGCGTGTGCTGGCGACGGGACTGCGCAATTGCTCGGGGCTTGGCGTGCAGCCGCAAAACGGCGCGCTCTGGTGCGTGGTGAACGAGCGCGACAATCTTGGCGACGACCTTCCGCCCGATTTCGCCACCACAGTCGGCGACGGCAAGTTCTATGGCTGGCCGTGGTATTACACCGGGGACCACGAGGACCCGCAGCGCGGCAAGGAGCGTCCGGATCTCAAGGGTCAGGTCACGGTGCCCGACGTGCTGCTGCAACCCCATTCGGCGCCGCTGGGCATCGCCTTCTACAATTCCTCGCACTTCCCCGCCAAATTTCGCGACGGGGCGTTCGTGGCCATGCACGGCTCGTGGAATCGCGCCAAGCGCACCGGTTACAAAGTGGTGCGGCTCGTGTTCGACAATGGGCGCCCGACCGGGGAATACGAGGATTTTCTGGTCGGTTTCATTGACGAACACGACGGCGTCTGGGGCCGTCCCTCCGGCGTCGCCGTCACCAAGGCCGGCGAACTGCTGGTCTCCGACGATCTCGGCGGCGTGATCTGGCGGGTGCGCTACGTCGGCGGCTGAACCCGCTTCAGCGCGCCAGCAACGGCCGCCGGTCGCGCTCGCGACGACGATCCTGCGCCGGCTGATAGGCGAGCTTGCCGTGATATTGGCAATAGGGCGTGCCGGTATATGATGGCGAGCCGCAGTAGCGGAACTCCATGGAGGAAGGGTCGCCGATCGGCCATTTGCACATGGACTCGCGCAGTTCGACGATCGTCACCTTGAGCGACATCGGCACTACGACATCCTCGGGCGAACGCGCCGGCTTGGCCGCCTCCGCCGGAGCTTCAGCCATCGCCAAAGCTGTATTTCCCTGGATCCGCGCGCTCGCGACGGCGGATACGGGGGCGCTGGCGGCGGCAGCGCTCTGCCGCGGCGCCGCCCGGCGCGGTGCGGCGGCGCCTTCGACGCTCGCCCCGGCGTCGCCGTTCGGCTGATGTCCGTTGGCGCTCTCCCCGCCGCCTGGAGCCGGGACGGTCGATTTGACGCGGCCCGCCAGTCCCAGTCGATGAACTTTTCCAATCACGGCGTTACGGGTCAGGCCGCCGAGCGCCGTCGCAATCTGACTGGCCGACCTGCCCTCCAGCCAAAGTCGGCTTAGCTGATCAATTCGTTCATCCGTCCAGGACATATTTCGGCCTCGTTTTCCAGCGCTTCGCGGCGGACCCGCCGCCACCGCGAAGAACTTGTTTCGCGCACGAGGCGGAATCCCTCGCCTGCGCCCGACCGGCCTTCGCCGATGGGCTCGACGCGAGACGCTCTCGTGTGAGACTGGCCACGATATCTCGTGGCGACTGGTCAAAACGCTACACTACTCGTTGAATCGCGCGCAAGAGTCGGCCCCTTGCGCAAACCGCAGTTTTCCCCAACCTGATTCGCGGCCCTGTCCGCGATAGGCGGCGGGTCGAACGATTGCTTGAATCCAAACAAAGCTTTGCGCGCCAGCTTGCGCCGGGCTGACGGGCTTTGCGAATCTGAAATTTTTTCTCATCCGGGCCCGCGATTTGACCGTCAGACGCTGTTTCGCTATAGATTTGCCCTAGCGGCCGTCCCACTCAGGGGCGGCGTTTTTTGTTTTCGCGGGGTGTTCGCTCCCGCGCGCTCGCAAGGAGGTCAGCCCTTGTCATCCGCTATCGTGCCGACTTACGCCCGCGCCGACCTGACTTTCGAGCGTGGCGAGGGATCGTGGCTGACGACCGTCGAGGGCGAGCGTTATCTCGATTTCGGCGCCGGCATCGCAGTGGTGTCGCTCGGCCATTCGCATCCCCATCTCGTCGAGGCGCTGACGCGGCAGGGGGCCAAGCTCTGGCACACCTCCAACCTGTTCCAGATGCCGGAGGGCGAGCGGCTGGCCAAACGCCTCACGGAGGCGAGCTTCGCCGATCTGGTGTTCTTCGCCAATTCCGGCGCCGAAGCGAACGAGGCGGCGATCAAGATGGCGCGGCGGCGCCAATATATCGACGGCCATCCCGAGCGCTTTCGCGTCCTCACTTTCGAGGGCGCCTTTCACGGCCGCACGCTCGCCACCATCGCCGCCGGCGGTCAGGCCAAATATCTCGAAGGCTTTGGCCCCAAGGTCGAGGGCTTCGACCAGATCCCGATCACCGATCTCAAGGCGGTCGAAGCGGCGCTGACGCCGGAGACGGCTGCGATCCTGATCGAGCCGATCCAGGGCGAGGGCGGCGTGCGCGCTGTGCCGCCGGCTTTCCTGCGCGGCCTGCGCGAGATTTCCGACCGGCTCGGCCTCTTGCTGATTTTCGACGAGGTGCAGACCGGGGTCGGGCGCACCGGCAAATTGTTCGCCTACGAACATGTCGGCGTCGCGCCCGACATTCTGACCTCCGCTAAGGGGCTCGGCGGCGGTTTCCCGGTCGCCGCCTGTCTGGCGACTGCCGACGCCGCGCGCGGTCTTTCCGCCGGCGTGCACGGCACCACTTTCGGCGGCAATCCGCTCGCCATGGCGATCGCCAACGCGGTGCTCGACGTGGTGCTGGCGCCGGGATTTCTCGATAACGTCGCCCGGCTCGGCCTGCTCGCCAAGCAGAAGCTCGCCGGTCTCGCCGACGCCCATCCCCGCATCATCGAGGACGTGCGCGGCGAGGGGCTGATGATCGGCCTCAAGCTGCGCGTGCCCCCCGGCGATTTCGCCGCGCTGGCGCGCAATCGCAGGCTGCTGACGATTCCCGCCGGCGACAACACGCTGCGGCTCTTGCCGCCGCTGACCATATCCGACTCCGAACTCGACGACGCCGTCGCCCGGCTCGAAGGCGCCTGTGTGGACGCGCAAAAGGCGCTCGACGCGGCGAAGGCGGCGGCATGAGCGGCGCGCAACCGAAGCATTTCCTCGATCTGCTGGACCATTCCAGCGAGACGTTGCGCGCGATCCTGACTGCTTCTTCCAAGATGAAGGCCGCGCGCGCTGCAGATCGCCGCGCGGCTTCGCGACCGCTCGAAGGCAAGACGCTGGCGATGATCTTCGAGCGGCCCTCGACCCGCACCCGCGTCTCGTTCGATGTCGGGATGCGCGAACTCGGCGGCGAGACGATCATGCTGACCGGCGCGGAAATGCAGCTCGGCCGCGGCGAGACCATCGCCGACACCGCGCGCGTCCTGTCGCGTTATGTCGACGCCATCATGATCCGCATTCTCGATCCCAACGATCTCAACGAACTCGCCGCCAACGCGACGGTGCCGGTCATCAACGGGCTCACCAAACAGTCGCATCCCTGTCAGGTGATGGCCGACATTCTCACCTTCGAGGAACATCGCGGCCCGATCGCGGGCAGGAAGATCGCCTGGAGCGGCGATTACAACAACGTCCTGTCGTCGTGGATCGACGCCTCGGCGCGCTTCCACTTCGATCTCGCCATCGCCTGCCCCGAAGCTTTGCAGCCCACCGCCAGCCGCATCGCCCGAGCGAGGTCGGCCGGCGCACGCATCGTCGTCAGCGACGACGCCGAGCGCGCGGTCGAGGACGCCAGCGCCGTCATCTCGGATTGCTGGGTTTCGATGGGTGACGAGGATGCGGGCCGGCGCCACAATCTGCTCGCGCCCTACCAAGTCAACGCCAAGCTGATGCGCCGCGCCGCCAAAGACGCGATCTTCCTGCACTGCCTGCCCGCCCATCGCGGCGAGGAGGTCACCGACGAAGTGATCGACGGGCCGGCCTCGGTCGTGTTCGACGAGGCGGAGAACCGGCTGCACGCGCAGAAGGGCGTGCTCGCCTGGTGCCTGGGAGCCCTTCCGGCATGAACGACGAGATCCGCGACGTCTCCGACGTCGCCCGAGACGACATCGTCACTTCCTACACTGTCGAGGGCCTGTCCACGCGCGGCCGGGCGGCGCGGCTGGGACCGGCGCTCGACGCAATCCTCAAGCGCCACGATTATCCCCCCGCCGTCGGACATCTCGTCGCGGAGGCCGCGACCGTCGCATGCTGCTGGGCTCGGCTTTGAAGGAACACGGCCGGTTCCAGTTGCAGACCCAGAGCGACGGGCCGGTCAGCATGGTGCTGGTCGATTTCGACGCGCCCACCAACCTGCGCGCCTTGGCGCGGTTCGACGAAAAAGCGGTCGAGGCCCGGCTTGCGGTCGGCGGCGATCTGCTGGGCAAGGGCTATCTCGCCTTTACCATCGAGCCGGATGGTCTGTCCTCGCGCTATCAGGGCGTGGTCGAGTTGGACGGGCGCGGCCTGCAATCCGCGGCGGCAGGCTATTTCGACCGTTCCGAGCAGATCCCGACGCTGGTGCGGATCGCGGTCGGGCAGACGTTGACGACGAAGGGCCCCAGCTGGCGCGCGGGCGGCCTGATCGCGCAATTCCTGCCCGCCTCCGAGGAGCGCCGCCGCCGCGCCGATCTCGACCCCGGAGATGCGCCGGAGGGCCATGTCGCGGCGCAGATTCCCGAGGACGAGGCCTGGATCGAGGCGAAATCGCTCGCAGCGACCACGCAGGATCACGAATTGCTCGATCCGACCCTGTCGAGCGAGCGGCTGCTGTTCCGCCTGTTCCACGAACGCGGGGTGCGCGTGTTCGAGCCGAGCCCGCTCGCGGACGTCTGCCGCTGCTCGGCCGATCGCATCGACTCGATGCTGCAAAGCTTCTCGCCGGCCGAACGGGCAGCGATGGTCGGCGACGACGGCATGATCGGCGTCACTTGCGAATTCTGCTCGGTCAAACGCATTTTCGATCCCTTGGATTACCCCAAATGAGCACTGACGCCTTTTCCCAGCGGCTGAGCGCGGTCGCCGAACAGGTAGAGGCGGGTCTCGCCGCCGTTCTCGCCGACGCGAGCCTGCCCGGCGAGATCGCCCGGCCGAAGCGGCTGATGGAGGCGATGCGCTATGGCGCGCTGGGCGGGGGAAAGCGGCTGCGGCCGTTCCTGACCATCGAGACCGCGCGCGCGCTCGGCGTCGTCGGCGACGCGCCGCTGCGTGCGGGGCTGGCGATCGAATGCGTGCATTGCTACAGTCTCGTGCACGACGACCTGCCGGCGATGGACGACGACGACCTGCGCCGCGGCCGACCCACCACGCACAAGGCGTTCGACGAAGCGAGCGCGATCCTCGCCGGCGACGGCCTTCTCACCCTCGCCTTCGACATTCTCGCCGACCCCGCCACGCATATGGACGCCGAAATTCGCGTCGCGCTGTGCCTCGGCCTCGCCCGCGCCAGCGGCCTGGGCGGCATGGTCGGCGGGCAGATGCTCGACATCGAGGCCGAGAGCGCGGCGAGCCCGCTCGACGATTCCGCGATCCGCCGCTTGCAGGCGATGAAGACCGGCGCGCTGCTGCGTTTCGCGGTCGAGGCGGGCGCCATCGTCGCCGGCGCCCCCGCCGCCCGCCGCGCCGCGCTTGTGAAGTACGGCGAGGCGCTGGGTTCGGCGTTTCAGGTCGCCGACGACATTCTCGACGCCGAGGCGACCTCGGAGCAACTGGGCAAGCGCGCCGGCAAGGACGCCGAGCGCAACAAAGGGACTTTCGTGTCGATCCACGGCCTCGACGGCGCCAAGCGGCTGCGCGACGCTTTCGTGCAGCAGGCGCTGGCGGCGCTCGACGCGGCCGAATTTCAGGCGCAAGGCGATATACTGCGGCAGGCGGCGCGCTTCGTCGCCGCGCGGGCGAAATGAGGAGGCGGAGATGAGCGCGTTCAACTGGGCCGATCCGTTCGAACTCGAGTCTCAACTCACAGAAGACGAGCGGATGGTGCAGAAGACCGCCTTCGCCTACGCCAACGACCGGTTGCGTCCACGCGTGCTCGAAGCGTTCCGGCATGAGAAGACTGACCCCGCCATCTTCCGCGAAATGGGCGAGCTTGGCTTTCTCGGGCCGACGGTCGCGCCGGAATACGGCGGGGCGGGGCTCGATTATGTCTCCTATGGGTTGATCGCGCGCGAGGTGGAGCGCATCGATTCCGGGTACCGATCGATGATGTCGGTGCAATCCTCGCTGGTGATGCTGCCGATCGAGCAATTCGGCAGCCCCGCGCAGAAGGAGAAATACCTGCCCAAGCTGGCGCAGGGCCGCTTCATCGGCTGCTTCGGCCTGACCGAGCCCGACCACGGCTCCGACCCCGGCTCGATGATCACGCGCGCGAAGAAGGTTCCCGGCGGCTACAGTCTGTCGGGCGCGAAAACCTGGATTTCCAACGCCCCGATCGCCGACGTGTTCCTCGTCTGGGCCAAGACCGAGGACGGCGCGATTCGCGGCTTCCTGTTGGAGAAGGGGACGAAAGGGCTGGAGACGCCGGCGATCCACGGCAAAATCGGCCTGCGCGCCTCGATCACCGGACAGATTCTGCTGGATGAGGCCTTCGTGCCGGAGGAGAACCTCTTGCCGGGCGTTTCCGGCCTGAAAGGCCCGTTCACCTGCCTCAACTCGGCCCGCTTCGGCATCGCCTGGGGCGCGCTCGGCGCGGCGGAGGCCTGCTACGCCACCGCGCGTCAATATGTGATGGACCGCAAGCAGTTCGGGCGGCCCCTGGCCGCCAACCAGTTGATCCAGAAGAAACTCGCGGACATGGCGACCGACATCGCGCTCGGACTTCAGGGCTGCCTGCGCCTCGGCCGCATGAAGGAGGCGGGCCACCCGCCGGTAGAGTTGACTTCGCTGCTCAAGCGCAATTCCTGCGGCAAAGCGCTTGAAATCGCCCGCGTCGCGCGCGACATGCTCGGCGGCAACGGCATTTCGGACGAATACGGCGTCGCCCGCCATCTCGTGAACCTCGAAGTCGTCAACACCTATGAAGGCACGCACGATGTCCATGCGCTGATTCTGGGGCGCGCGATCACGGGGTTGCAGGCGTTCGTTTGATCTCCCGGAGTGGCTGCGCCAACCCTCCCGGCTTCCCGCTTGTTGCCGCTTTAACGTCGCGGGGGTAAATTCCGCCGATGCTCAATCTCGCCAATCCCACCGTGTTCCTCGGCGTCGCGCGCCGGCTGCTGCCGTGGCTGGCGGGGCTGACGGCTATTTTGTTCGCGGTCGGGCTGACGCTGGGCTTGCAAGCCCCGCCCGACTATCAGCAGGGCGAGACGGCCAAGATCATGTATCTGCACGTGCCGGCGGCCTGGCTGTCGACCTTCATCTATGGCGTGATGACGCTGGCCGCGCTCGGCACTTTGGTCTGGCGCCATCCTCTCGCCGACGCCGCGCAAAAGGCCGCCGCGCCGCTCGGCGCGGGCTTCACCTTCATCTGTCTCGTCACCGGCTCGCTGTGGGGCAAGCCGATGTGGGGGACTTACTGGGTGTGGGACGCGCGGTTGACCTCGGTGCTGGTGCTGTTCATCCTCTATCTCGGGCTGATCGCGCTGTGGCGCTCGATCGAGGAGCCCAGCCGGGCGGCGCGCGCGGCGGCGATCCTGACGCTGGTCGGAGCGGTCGATCTTCCCATCATCAAATTCTCGGTCGACTGGTGGAATACGCTGCATCAGCCGGCCTCGGTGTTCCGCATGGGCGGGCCGACCATCGCGCCGGAGCTGCTGTGGCCGCTGCTGATCATGGCGATCGCCTTCACGTTTCTGTTCCTGACGCTGCATGTGATGGCGATCCGCAACGAAATCCTGCGCCGCCGGCTCGCCCGGCTGACGATGATTGCGGCCGCCCAAGGCGACGCGGCCGCGCCCGTGCTAAGGACCGCGCCATGAGCGCTGTTCCCCATCTCGGCTTCATCGTCGCGGCTTTCACTGTCGCGGGCGTCGTTATCGCCGCGATGATCGGCGCGGTGCTTTGGGACTACCGCGACCTTCGAGCGAAACTGGCGCGGCTCGATATCCGCGAGCCGGGCGCGCCGACATGAGCCAGGCCGCCGCTCCGGGCGCGGGTCGCCGCGCCGCGCTCGCCGCCTTGCCGCTGATCGTGTTTCTCGCGCTGGCGGGGCTGCTCTATCTGCGCCTCTACGCCGGCGATGCCGCGAAACTGCCCTCGGCGCTGGTCGGCCATCCCGCGCCGAGCCTGAAACTGGCGACGCTCGACGGGTCGCCGCTCGCCGACGCGGACCTGCGCGAGGGCAAGGTGACGGTCGTCAATGTGTTCGGCTCGTGGTGCCAGCCGTGCCATTTCGAACATCCCGTGCTACTCGCGCTCGCCGCGCTGCCCGACGTCAAGGAGGGCAGGGTGCGGCTGATCGGCATGGCGCAGAAGGACAGCCCAGAGAACGTGCGCCGCTTCCTCGGCGCCGACGGCGACCCCTTTTCCCGCGTCGCGCTCGATCCGGACGGGCGCGCCGGCATCGAATGGGGGGTTTACGGCGTGCCCGAGACCTATGTCGTCAAGGGCGACGGGACGATCGCCTATAAGTTCGTGGGGCCGTTGACTCACGAGACGCTCAACACGGTCCTGCTGCCGCAGATCAAGAAGGCGGGGGGATAGGCGGGGCGCTTTGCGATTTCAGATTCGGGCGGACCGATGCGATGATCCTATGGAGCGCAGCCAAAGGCCATCCGCTCGCTGCATTTTGAGGGGAAACGAACATGAAGGCTCCCGACCGCGCAGCCGTCCGAGCGGCGCTCATGTTGGTTGACGAGCATAGCCGGGGCGTTCCGTTTCGGCCGTTCGCGAGCCAATTCGCAATCGCCGACACCCTCGCCGCCTATGCCGTGCAGGACGAATATGTCCGTCTGCAAAAGGAGCAGCGACGCGTCGTCGCCAAAGGCTACAAGATCGGCCTTACCTCGGCGCGGATGCAGGCGATGTGCCGCATCGACAGCCCCATCGCCGGAGTCGTCCTTGACGACCGACTCCACGCCTCAGGGGCGCGGCTCACGCGCGCCGATTACGGCAGGCTGGGGCTCGAATTCGAGATCGCGGTCAAGATGGGGCGCGACCTCGGCGGGGGACCGCTGACCGTCGCCGATGTTGCAAATGCCGTCGATCAGGTCTGCCCGGCGATCGAGATCGTTGACGATCGCCATTGCGACTACGGAAGTCTGGATGTTCTGTCGCTCATCGCCGACAATTCCTGGAACGCGGGAATCGTGCTTGGCGCCTTCCAAAGCGACTGGCCCGATCTGGCCGAGATCGAAGGATTTGTGAGCCTGGACGGCCAAACAACGGATCGCGGGCGAGGCAGGGACGTGCTCGATCATCCGTTTCACGCCGTCGCCTGGCTCGCCGAACATCTCGCGAAGTCGGGCGGCGCGCTGCGCGCGGGAGACATTGTCATGACCGGCAGCATCGTGACGACGAAGTTTCCGGAAAATCCTTGCCGTTTTCGGTTCGAACTCAGCGGGCTCGGCGCGGTCGAAGTCCTCGTCGCGTGATCGGCGCCCGACGCCCCCTACTTCACCTGCGCCGTCGCTCCCAGCGTCGCCTGCCGCTCGACCGCGCGGCGGAAAGCCCCCTCGACCGTCACCGCGAAATTGTAATGGGTGGCTGAGAACGGCAGCGCGCGGTCGGGCGCGACGGAGCGGAAGCCGACGAAAATCGCCATCAGGCCGCGACCGTCGCCGTCGAGCAGGCCGGCGCCGGAAGCGCCGACGCTGGCGGCGCAATCGAACGAGATTTCGCGCGTGCCTTCCGCCCCGTCCTCCAGGCCGTCGCGCAGCCGGCACGATTGCAGCGACATGCCGAGGCCGCCGCGCCAGTCCACCGCGCCGCGCGCAACGAACAGCACCGGCGCCGCGCGCGTCGGCGGGCTGAGCGGATAGGGGTCAGCCTCGTGCAGCGGGCGGACGAGCCGGACCGCCGCCCAATCGTGCACGGCGCTCTGGTTATAGGGATCGGTCGAGCCGAGAATTGCGCTTTCGACCTGAAGCGGTGTGGAGATCTCCTTGCCGTCCGCCTCGACCACGAAGCGGCAATGCTCGCTGTCGCCGCGCAGTTGGCCGTTGCGGTCGTAAAGCACATGCGCCGCTGTGGTGACGACGTCGTCCGACAGCGTCAACTGGCCCGAGCCATGCGCATTGCCGCAATGGACGATGCCCGTGCCGGCGTAGCGGCGGCGCAGCGCGGCGAGGTCGAGCTGGCGGGCAATCGCGAAATCCTCGATCGAGGCGCGCGCATCGGCGCCGAACACCACCACCGGCGTAACCGGCAATCCGGAGAAGGCGAGCCGCCCGGTTTCGAGCGCCGAACCCTTTGACACGGTGAGCGCAAAAAGACACAACGCGCCCGCGATGGCCGCCTTCATCTCAAAACCCCCATATGCGGCTTGTCTTAAAGGCTTTTCGCCCTCCGCTGGGACAAAGGTTTAGGATTGCTTAACGCGACTGTCCATCACCGTTTTGCCACACTCGTCGCAAAAGGCGCCATCGAGCTCGATCCGGCGCAGGAAGCGCTGGTCGCCCGGCTTGACCGGCTGGCCGCCGAGCTGAAATCCTATCGCCTGCCCGGCCGGCCGGGCGTGTTGGGGCGGCTGTTGCGGACCAGGCCCGCCGAGCCGCCGCGCGGGCTCTATATCCATGGCGAAGTCGGGCGCGGAAAGACGTTCCTGATGGACCTGTTCTTCGCCGCCGTCGAAGGACCGCCCAAGCGACGCGCGCATTTCCACGCCTTCATGGCCGACGTGCATGCGCGCGGCCATGCGTGGCGGCAGGCCAGGAAGCGCGGCGAGCCGGTCGGCGAGGAGCCGATTGCGCCACTCGCGGCCGCGCTGGCGCAGGAGGCGACGCTGCTGTGCTTCGACGAATTCGCCGTGCGCGACATCGCCGACGCGATGATTCTGGCGCGGCTGTTCAGCGCGCTGTTTTCGCTCGGCGTCGTCGTGGTCGCGACCTCCAATGTCGCGCCGGCGGATTTGTACCTGGATGGGCTCAACCGCGCGCTGTTCCTGCCGTTCATCGATCTCGTGGGCGAACGCATGGAGATCGTCTCGCTCGACGCGCGCACGGATTACCGGCTGCAAAAACTCGCCCGCGCGCCGGTCTATTATCACCCCGCCGACGCGGCGGCCGATGCGGCGATGGACGCGGCCTTCGCGCGGCTGACGGGCGCCGGGCGCGGCGCGCCCGAAGAGGTGCCCCGGCTCGGGCGGGTCATCTCCGTGCCGCAGGCGGTCGGCGGCGTGGCGCGGTTCGATTTCGACGCCTTGTGCCGGCGCCCGCTGAGCGCGGGCGATTACGTCGCGCTGGCGAGCCGGTTCGAGACGATCCTGATCGACCATATCCCAGTCTTCGCCGAGGGCGAACGCGATGCGGCCAAGCGCTTCATCAATTTCATCGACGCGGCCTATGACGCGCGGGTGAAACTGCTGGCCTCGGCGGCGGCCGAACCGGAGGGGCTAGCTCCCGGCTTGACGGGCGGGGAGGCGTTCGAATTCGCCCGCACCGCCTCGCGGCTGATGGAGATGCGCTCGCGCGACTATCTGCGACAGGCCCATGCCAGCCAGGGCGGCGAGAGCGCGGGCGATCTCGGCGGGATTGTATCGGGGTGAGGCGGCTCGTCCTGCATATCGGGCTGGAGAAAACCGGCACGACCTCGTTCCAGGCCTTTTGCGCCGACAACCGCGAAGCTTTGGGCGCGCTCTATCCTCACCATCCCGAATGCTTCCTGCGCCTCAATCACGCGCCGCTGGCGGCGAGCTATTTCAGCGCCGAACAGGCCGAGGCCTTGCTGATCGCCGGGCGGCACGTCGGGCGGGCGGAGGCCATCGCCGCGTTGAGGGCCGAAATCGAAGCGGCCGATGCGCGCCTGACGCTGATCAGCGCCGAGCATTTCTCGTCGCGCTTCGACCCCGACCGCATCGCCCAACTCGGCGCCGATCTCGAAGGGTTCGACGCCTCAGTCGCCGTCGTCGTGCGCCACCCGTTTGCGCGCGCCCGCGCGGCCTACGCGACGACGGTGGCCTCGAACCGCGCGATCACGCTCGACGCCTTCATCGACGAGCTTTGCCAACCGTCCAATCCTTACCTGCGCTGTCGCGACACGTTGGAGTCCTGGACAAATGTGTTTGGTCGAGATCGAATGATCGTGGTGGCCTATCGCGAAGGGGCCGACATCGTCGCGACGCTGGCCGCGCGTCTGCTGCCGGACATCGCAATTTCGACGGGGGCCTATAGGCGCAATGTATCGCCTTCGGGCGCGCGCACGGAGCGTCGCCGGCGCGCCAATGCGGGGGAGGGGCTATGGACGCGCCTGCTTGCGCCCGCGCCGGCCGCGCTTTCGCCCGATCACATCAGGCGCATCGAAGCCGCGACGTTGGCCGATCTCGCCTGGCTCGAACGCGCTCATGGCGTCAGGCTCGCGCCCATTTGACAGATTTGGGCGATCCGCCGCACTCTTGCCGAACAAAAGCCGGGGCGACGCCGGCGGAGGAGGGAAACATGTGCCACCTGTTCGCCAACCAGTCTCCGGAAAGTTATGCGTTCGAAACCCGCTCGATCCGGCTCAATGGTCAAAGCACCAGCTTGCGGCTCGAAAAAGTCTTCTGGGCCATTCTGGAGCAGATCGCCGCGGGCGAGGGGATGACCGTACCGCGTTTCATTTCCACGCTGCACAGCGAAGTGTTGCTGGTCTGGGGCGAGGTCGCGAATTTCACCTCGCATCTGCGCTGCATTTGTCTGGTCGCGGTCGAGGACGGGCGGGCGCGGCGCAGCGGCGGTCAGGCGCAGGCGGCCTGATGTAGTAAGCGCATAACACCCGCGCGGGTCGCCGCGGGTTAGGGTGAAACGTCGAATCTTCGGGGTGTCTGGCGGCGTAATGGCGAAAGCGATTCATTCCATGATCCGCGTGCTCGAAGAGGCGCGGTCGTTGAGATTTTATCAATCCGCGTTCGGCCTCGAAATCGCCGACCGGTTGGACTTTCCCGATTTCACGCTGATCTATCTCTCCAATCGCGAAGCGGCGTTCGAGCTTGAATTGACCGTCAACAAGGGACGCGCCGAGCCTTATGCGCTGGGCGACGGATACGGCCATATCGCCTTCGTCGTCGACGAGCTCGACGCCGAGCATCGCCGCTTCGAGGCGGCCGGCCTTGGCCCCCGTAAGATTGTCGCCTTCGAGCGGGACGGTCGGCTGATCGCGAGATTCTTCTTCGTGGAAGACCCGGACGGCTATAAGATCGAAGTGCTGCAAAAACACGGCCGTTTTCACTGAACGGTCAGATAAAAAAGGGAGGAACCAAATGAAGCTCACCGAGGGCCAGCCCCGCGTCTCTCGACGCGATTTCCTGCAACGTTCCGCGCTTGGCGCCGCCGCGATCGTCGTCACGCCGGCGGGTTGCCTGCTCAACGCGTCGGAAGCCTGGGCGCTGGACGTCAAGGGCCTCAAGCCCGAGACGATGAAGACGCTGATCCAGGTCGCGCGCGACATTTATCCCCACGACAAGGTGGCGGATCGTTTCTACGCGACCGCGATGAAATCCTACGACGACGCCGCCGCCAAAGATGGCGCCGCGAAGGCGGGGGCGGAAGCTTTCGTCGCCTCTTTGGACAGCGCGGCCGGCGCCGGCGGCTATCTGGGCCTCGGTTGGGAGTCGCAACGCGTCGCGGTGCTGCGCGCCCATGAGAGCGATCCGATGTTCCAGGCGATCCGCGGCGGGCTGGTCGTGTCTCTCTACAACAACCCCGATGTCTGGCCGATCTTCGGCTATGAGGGCGAATCCTATTCGAAGGGCGGATACATCCACCGCGGATTCGACGACATCGACTGGCTTTGAGCGGCAACCAACAATTTTCGAGGAAACGTCATGACCGCGAAATTCGATCAGAACGACGATAGCGTCGTCGTCATCGTCGGCTCCGGCGCCGGCGGCGGCACGCTCGGCAACGAACTGGCGCAGAAGGGCGTCAAGGTCGTCATCCTGGAGGCCGGCGCGCGCACCGAATACGCCGACTTCATCAACGACGAATGGTCGAGCTTCGTCCAGCTCGCCTGGAAGGACATGCGCACGACCTCGGGCAGCTGGCGCGTGCACAAGAATTTCCCCAACCTGCCCGCGTGGATCGTCAAAGGGGTCGGCGGTTCGACGGTCCACTGGGCGGGCGCGTCGCTGCGGCTGCAGGAGCACGAGTTCAAGGGCGCGACCACCTATGGCCGCGTCGCAGGCGCCAATCTGCTGGACTGGCCGATCACGCTGGCCGATCTCGAACCCTATTACGCCCGCGCCGAGGACAAGATGGGCGTGACGCGCACCGGCGACCGCCCCGGCCTGCCCGGCAACAACAATTTCAAAATCCTGAAGGCCGGCGCCGACAAGCTCGGCTACAAGGAATGCCACACCGGCCGGATGGCGATCAACTCGGTCGAGCGCGACGACCGCAATTCCTGCCAGCAGACCGGCTTCTGCTTCCAGGGCTGCAAATGGGGCGCGAAATGGTCGACGCTCTACACCGAAATCCCGAAGGGCGAGAAGACCGGCAATCTCGAAGTGCGCCCCGACAGCCATGTCGCGCAGATCGAGCACGACGCCTCGGGCAAGGTGACGGGCGTGGTCTATTTCGACAATGCGGGCAAGATCCAGCGCCAGAAGGCGCGCATCGTCGCGGTCGCCGGCAACTCGATCGAGAGCCCGCGCCTGCTGTTGAACTCGCATTCCGCGAAGTTCCCCGACGGGCTGGCCAATTCGAGCGGTCAGGTCGGGCGCAACTACATGCGCCACATGACGGGCTCGGTCTATGCCGTGTTCGACAAGCCGGTGCACATGTATCGCGGCACGACCATGGCGGGCATCATCCGCGACGAGTCGCGCCACGATACAAGCCGCGGCTTCGTCGGCGGCTACGAGATGGAGACCTTGTCGCTCGGCTTGCCGTTCATGGCCGCGTTCCTCGACCCCGGCGCCTGGGGCCGCGAGTTCACCACCGCGCTCGACGGCTTCAGCAACATGGCGGGCATGTGGCTGGTTGGCGAGGACATGCCGCAGGAGACCAACCGCATCACGATCAGCGACGCCAAGGACGCGTGGGGCCTGAACGTCGCCGACGTGCACTTCGACGATCATCCCAACGATATCGCGATGCGCAACCACGGCTACAAGCAGGGCGCGGCGGTCTACGAAGCGGTTGGCGCGACGCGGGTGTTCCCGACGCCGCCCTATCCCTCGACGCATAATCTGGGCACCAACCGGATGAGCGAGAAGCCGCGCGACGGCGTGGTGAACAAATATGGCCAGACGCACGACATCAATAACCTGTTCGTGTCGGACGGCAGCCAGTTCACCAGCGGGGCCGCGTGCAACCCCACGCTGACCATCGTCTCGCTCGCTATCCGTCAGGCGGACAGCATCGCGAGGATGATGGAACAGCGCGAGATCTAACCGCCGGAGCCTACTTCCGGACGCCGCTATCCGGGCCCGTGGTGTTGCCCGGCACTGCGG
>JANYIH010000274.1 GCA_025358745.1 Hyphomicrobiales bacterium
CCCGCTGCTAACCCGCCGAGCGGATGATGAAGAAAATTCTCTTTTTCTTCAATAGCTTGATGTGAGATGCGCTATGGCGATCAGGTTTCACGAGGGCGATCTGCCCGCGGACTGCGATTTGGGTGCGGCGGTCGCCATCGACACCGAGACGATGGGATTGGCGCTTGGGCGCGACCGGCTGTGTGTGGTGCAACTGAGCCGGGGCGACGGCCACGCCGAAGTGGTGCGGATCGGCGCCGGCCAGCGCGCCGCGCCGCGCCTCACCGCGATGCTGGCCGACCCCAAGGTGGTAAAACTGTTTCATTACGGACGTTTCGACATGGCGGTGCTGGCGCATGCGTTCGGCGTGATGCCGGCGCCGGTCTATTGCACCAAGATCGCCTCCAAGCTGGCGCGCACCTATACCGACCGGCACGGGCTCAAGGATCTTGTGAAGGAATTGCTCGGCGTCGATCTCTCCAAGCAGCAGCAGAGTTCCGATTGGGGCGCGGCGAGCCTGAGCGAGGCGCAACTCGCCTATGCCGCCTCCGACGTGCTGCACCTGCACGCCTTGCGCGAAAAACTCGACGCCATGCTGGCGCGCGAAGGCCGGGATGGCCACGCGCGCGCCGCCTTCGCTTATCTGCCGGAACGGGCGCGGCTCGACATGGCCGGCTTCGAGGCGATGGACGTGTTTTCGCACGCTTCGCCCTGAGCCAAAGCGCCGTCGGGACGGCGGGACGGTCTATTTCTTCACGCAGGCCACCACCGTCTTGGCGTTGTCCCCGTCGCAATGGGCGGCGCTCGTGCTGGAGATGAGCGGCGTCACATCCTTGCCGATGCAATAGGCGGTGATCATCGACTCGCCCTGCGGGCAAGTCGCATCCGCGCCGCCGGTGATGACGTGGATGGAGGCGCCCGCCGGGCCGGCCGGGCCCGCGTCGCCCTTGTCTCCCTTTACGCCGGCGTCGCCTTTCGGTCCGGCAGGTCCCGGCTCGCCCTTCGGTCCCAGCGGCCCCGGGGGACCTACGGCGCCGGCTTCTCCCGCCGGGCCCGCCGGTCCCGCGACGCCGACCGCCCCGGCCTCGCCCTTTGCGCCGGGCGGGCCAGCGGGGCCCGCCTCGCCCTTCGGTCCGGCCGGACCTGCTTCGCCCTTTGGTCCGGCAGGTCCGACGTCACCCTTGGCGCCGACCGGCCCTGCCTCGCCCTTGTCGCCCTTCTCGCCCGCAGGCCCGGTGGGGCCGGCCGGGCCGGCGGGGCCCGCCTCGCCCTTCAGGCCAGCCGCGCCCGGCTCCCCCTTCGGCCCGGCGGGGCCGGCGGCGCCGACCGCGCCGGGATCGCCCTTGGGGCCGGCCGGGCCTTTATCGCCCGCGTCGCCTTTCGCGCAGGCGGAAAGCGCAAGCACGGCGCAGAGCGCCGCCGTCGTCATGGAAATTCTCAATTCATCCCCCCTGCCCTATGCCGTGCCCAGGCGCGTCGCCCGGAGGTGCAGCCGGAGCGTGATCCAGCATATCCAAAATTCGCAGCGCCGGAAGACGCTGCGTTCAATTTCGCGCCGCGCGTCGCATTGCGTGGGGGAAAATGGCGGAAAACGCGTGGGAGGCCGAAACCGACGCCTCGACCTATTGCTGCGCGCCGGCGGCGCCGGTCAATTGCAGCGGCGGCGCGGCGGCGGCCGCGGCCGGAGCGGCGTGGGCGGGCACGGCCACCGCGGCGGCGATCTCGCGCTTGCCGCGCGCGGAGAGATAAGCGGCGGCGGCGTTGCGATCGTTCTCGCTGGCGGCGCCGAGGTCCTTGGCGTGGAGATCGTGAATCCACGCCTCCTTGCCGGTCTTGGCGTAGACATTGGCGATGGTCAGCAGCATGAGGCCGCGCGCGGCCTGGCGCGGCACGCCGTCGCCGCGAAACAGCATGTGGCCGAGCAGCGCCTGCGCGCCGCGATGGCCCTTCTCCGCCGCCAGCCCGAGCCATTTGGCGGCGCGCAGTCGATCCTTCTCCAGACCGCCGACGCCGTCGATGAACATGCGCGCCAGATGATATTCGGCGTCGGCGTCGCCAAAGCGGGTCGCCGCCATTTCGAACATTTCGACCGCGCGCTCCGGGTCCGCCTTCAGACTGCCGGAGACGCCCGAGAGACAATAGAGGCCGACCTGCACGAAGGCGTTGGAGATGGCGGTCAGCGAGCGCTGGTCGGTTTCCTCTTCGTTGTAGTTGTCGACCAATTGCTCGAAATATTTGTAGGCGAGCACGTCGTTGCGCGGCACCAGTTCGCCGGCGGCGTAGATTGAGCCCAGCTTCCACTGCGCCAGCGTCTCGCCGCCTTCGGCCGCGTAGGTCAGCGCCTGAACCGAGGATTGCGCGTTGCCGGCATTGAGATCGTCGACGCCGATGCGCAACGCCTCGCGCGCGCTCTTAAAGGTGCGGCCGGGGGTGATCTTCTGCCCGCTGGGGGTCGTAGAACCATCGAGCGCCAAAGCGGGCGCGACGGTGAACGCGAGCGCCGCGCCCAGGACGGCAAAGCGTAGTCTTGCAGAGACATTTAATCCCGCCAACGAACCCGCAAACATGTCCAACGATCCAATCCACCGTGACGCCACCGCGCCAACGCCCCCGCTTACGCACGTCGCGTTGACTTTTGTCGCCGCGTCCGTGGTCAAGTAAAGCTCGGCGTTTATGGCGCAATCGCGGCGCGAAATCGGGCGAAATTCGCAGCCGCGGAGTTGGACCCGGCATGTGGCGCAAATGCCACGTTTGTGACCGGGTTCGGCGGTCTGCGTTTACAGATTGTCAAGCCTCTCGCGCGCGGCGTCGAGTTTGCCGATGCGCGCCAGCGCCGCCTCGCGCCGTTCGCGATTCTCCTCGACGATTTCTTCGGGCGCGCGGGCCATGAAATCAGGGTTGCCCAGTTTGGCGTCGACCTTGGCGATCTCGCCCTGCTCTTTGGCGATTTCCTTTTCCAGCCGCGCCCGCTCGGCGGCGAAATCGATCAGCCCGGCGAGCGGCAGCGCGGCTTGGCCTTCGCGCACCAGCAGCGCCACCGATCCCGGCGGCGGTTCTGCCGTCACGTCGACGCCCTCGATGCGGGCCAGCCGCTCCAGCGTCGGGCGCCAGCGGGCGAGATAGCCCTCGACCTCGGCGCTCGGGGCCACCAGCGCCAGCCGCAGCGGCGCGTTTTGCGGGATCGACATTTCCGAGCGGATCGAACGGATCTGCTCGATCAGTTCGATCACCCAACCGATCTCCGCCTCCGCCTCCGGGTCGAGCGGGGCCGCCGCCGAGGGCCATTCGCTCAGCGCCAGCGGGGCGACGCGCGGCGGGCCGTCGGCGCCCTTGATGGCCCACAGCTCCTCGGTCAGGAACGGCATGAACGGATGCAGCATGGCGTAGGAGAGGTCGAGCACGTGCGCGATGGTTGCGCGCGTCTCGGCCTTGGCCGCGTCGCTCGTCTCGCCCTGAAGCACGGGCTTGGCCAGTTCCAGGCACCAGTCGCACAGCACGCTCCAGACGAAGCGATAGGCCGAGTTGGCGGCGTCGTTGAAGCGGTATTCCTCGACCGCGCCGGAGACCTGCGCCAGCGCCGCCCGGGCCTCGCTTAAGATCCAGCGATTGAGCGGATCGCGCACGCTGAGCGGGTCATAGCTTTCGACCCGCGCGCAAAGATTGATCTCGGCGAAGCGCGAGGCGTTCCAGAGCTTGGTCGCGAAATTGCGATAGCCTTCGACGCGCGGAATCGACAGCTTGATGTCGCGCCCTTGCGCGGCCATCGCCGCCAGAGTGAAGCGCAGGGCGTCAGCGCCGCATTGGTCGATCAGGGTCAACGGGTCGATCACGTTGCCCTTCGACTTCGACATCTTGGCGCCCTTCTCGTCGCGCACGAGGGCGTGGATGTAGACGTCGCGGAACGGGATTTCCTGTTGGAAATGCAGCCCCATCATCATCATCCGGGCGACCCAGAAGAAGATGATGTCGAAGCCGGTGACGAGCACCGAAGTCGGATAGAACCGCTTCAGCTCCGGCGTCCCCTCGGGCCAGCCCAGCGTCGAGAATGGCCACAGCGCCGAGGAGAACCAGGTGTCGAGCACGTCCTCGTCGCGCGGGAACATTTCGGCCAGTTTGTCGGGCGCTTCGGCGAACGCCTCGGCGTCCGCCGACGTCAGCACGCCGCGCTCGACGCCGTCGGCGAGCGCTTTGGCGAACGCGGTCTCCTCGTCCTCCTCGACATAGGTTCCCCCCCAAGGCGAGGACCAGGCCGGGATCTGGTGACCCCACCAGAGTTGACGCGAAACGCACCAGGGCTGGATATTGTCGAGCCAGTCGAAATAGGTCTTCTCCCAGTTCCTGGGCGTGAAGATCGTCTTGCCCTCGCGCACGGCGGCCAGCGCGGGCTGGGCGAGCGTCTTGGCGTCGACGTACCATTGGTCGGTCAGCCAGGGTTCGATCACCACGCCGGAGCGGTCGCCGTGCGGAACTAAATGCGTGGTCGGTTCAATCTTGGCGAGCCTTCCCTCCCGCGCCATCATGCCGACGATCGCGCGCCGCGCGGCGAAGCGGTCGAGCCCGTCGAGCGTCGCCACCAGTTGCGTCAGTTCGTGATCGCCCACCTCGACGCCCTCGTAGAAGGCGAGATTGCCATTCAGCGTGACGCGCCCCTCGGCGTCGAGAATGTTGATCGGCCTGACCCCCTCGGCCTCGTGGCGCCTGCCGACCTCGAAATCGTTGAAATCGTGCGCGGGCGTGATCTTCACCGCGCCGGCGCCCTTTTCCGGGTCCGCGTATTCGTCGGCGACGACCGGGATCAGCCGCCCGACCAGCGGCAGGCGCAGTTTCGCGCCGACCAGCCCCTGATAGCGCTCGTCTTCCGGGTGAACGGCGACCGCGGTGTCGCCGAGCATGGTCTCGGGCCGCGTCGTGGCGACGGTGAGGACGCCTTCTCCCTGCGTAAGCGGATAGTCGAAATAATAGAGATGTCCGTTGGGGTTTTTCGACAAAGCCTTGGCGAGCGCGGCCTCGTCGAGCGGCTCGCCGGCCTCGCGCGACCATTTGAACGAGCCTTTGCACTCGACCTGCTGCACTTCGAGATCGGAGATCGCGGTTTGGAACTTCGGGTCCCAGTTGACCAGTCGCTTGTCGCGATAGATCAGGCCCTCGCGGTGAAGTTGAACGAACACTTTGGCGACCGCCTTCGACAGGCCCTCGTCCAAAGTGAAGCGCTCGCGGCTCCAATCGCAGGAGGCGCCCAGCCGCTTCAACTGGCCGACGATGGCCCCGCCCGATTCCGCCTTCCACGCCCACACCTTGTCGAGAAACGCCGCGCGGCCCATCGCGCGCCGGTCCTCGCCCTTCTCGGCGAGTTGGCGCTCGACCACCATCTGCGTCGCGATGCCCGCGTGATCGGTGCCGGGCTGCCAAAGCACGTCGCGGCCCTTCATGCGCCAGTAGCGGGCAAGGATATCCTGCAACGTGTTGTTGAGCGCGTGGCCCATGTGCAGATTGCCGGTGACGTTGGGCGGCGGGATGACGATGCAGAATGGCTCGGCCCCGGCCCGCTCGGGGCGGCCGGCGCGGAACGCGCCTGTCCGCTCCCAGGCGTCGGACATGCGGCGCTCGACGGCGGCGAAATCGAAGGTCTTTTCCATCATTTCCATCGGGTTCGGCACGAAAGAGCGCGCATCTCGGCAAGGCCAGCGGAAAAGTCAACGCGGCGCCGGTTCGCCGAAGTGACTAAGCCGCCCACGTTGCGTTTGGCGGCCCCTCGCGCGAAAGAGTCCTGCGGAGGATGCACGATGAGCCGATACGCTTCCGTCTATGCGAGCTGGCGCGAAAACCCCGAAGGCTTCTGGGCCGAGGCCGCCAAGGCCATCGACTGGATCAAGCCGCCCTCCCGCATCTTTGACGCGCAGGCCGGCGTCTATGGCCGCTGGTTTCCCGACGCGACCTGCAACGCCTGCGCCAACGCGCTCGACCGCCATGTCGCGGCGGGGCGCGGCGATCAGGTCGCCTTGTACTACGACAGCCCCGTCACCGCGACCAAGCGGCAGATCACCTATCGCGAACTGCTCAGCGAGGTGGAGACGCTGGCCGCGGTGATCGCCGGCTTCGGCGTCGGCAAGGGCGACCTCGTGGTGATCTACATGCCGATGATCCCGGAAGCGATCGCCGGGATGCTCGCCTGCGCCCGCATCGGCGCGGTGCATTCGGTGGTGTTCGGCGGTTTTGCGGCCAAGGAACTGGCGACGCGCATCGAAGACGCCGAGCCGAAGCTGATCCTGGCGGCGTCTTGCGGCATCGAGCCGGGCCGCGTGGTGCAATATAAGCCGCTGCTCGATACGGCGCTCGACCTGTCGCGCCATAAGCCGAAAGCCTGCCTGATGTTCCAGCGCCCGCAGGCAGCCGCGGCCATGACGCCGGGGCGCGACCACGATTGGGCGGAGAGCGTCGCCCGCGCGGCGGGCCAGAGGGTCGCGCCGGTGGAATGCCAAGCGACCGATCCGCTCTATATCCTCTACACCTCCGGCACGACGGGCGTCCCCAAAGGCGTTGTGCGCGACATCGGCGGCTATCTCGTCGCGCTGGCCTGGTCGATGGAGAATATCTATGGGCTGAAGCCCGGCGAGACGTTCTGGACCGCGAGCGACATCGGTTGGGTAGTCGGCCATTCCTATATCGTCTACGGCCCGCTGATCCACGGTTGCGCCTCGGTGCTGTACGAGGGCAAACCAGTCGGCACGCCGGACCCCGGCGCGTTCTGGCGCGTCATCGGCGAATACAAGGTCTCCGCCTTCTTCACCGCCCCGACGGCTTTGCGCGCCGTGCGGAAAGAAGACCCCGAGGCCAAGCACCTGCAACGCTACGATATCAGCGCGTTGCGCACGCTGTTCCTGGCCGGCGAGCGGGCCGACCCCGATACGGTCGCCTGGGCCGAGCGCGTGGTCGGGCGGCCGATCGTCGATCATTGGTGGCAGACCGAGACCGGCTGGGCGATCGCCGCCAATCCGGTCGGCCTGGGCCTGATGCCAATCAAGCGCGGCTCGCCGACGGTCGCCATGCCCGGATATCAGGTCGACATCGTCGACGAGGCCTGCCGCCCGGTCGTCGACGGGGTGATGGGGTCGATCGTGATAAAACTGCCGCTGCCGCCGGGTTGCCTGCCGACGCTCTATCGCGCCGACGAACGGATGCGGGAGAGCTACCTCGCCGAATTCCCCGGCTATTACAAGACCTCCGACGCCGGCCTTAAGGATGCGGACGGCTATCTCACCATCCTCGGCCGCACCGACGACATCATCAACGTCGCCGGCCATCGGCTCTCGACCGGCGGCATGGAGGAAGTGGTGGCGGGTCACCCCGATGTCGCGGAATGCGCGGTGCTGGGGATCAAGGACGCGATCAAGGGCGAACAACCCTGCGGCTTCCTGGTGCTGAAGGCGGGGGTTTCACGCGCCAACGACGTTATCGAGAAAGAGGTGGTCGCCCTGGTGCGCGACAGAATCGGGCCGGTGGCGGCGTTCAAGCTGGCGATAGTGGTGGCGCGTCTGCCCAAGACGCGCTCAGGCAAGATCCTGCGCGGCACGATGAAGAAGATCGCCGATGCCGACGCGTGGACGATTCCGGCGACAATCGAGGACGTGGGCGCGCTGGAGGAGGTGGCGGCGGCGATAAGGGCGCGGGGGTTGTAGGCGCGCAGGACGGGACGGGAGAGACGATTTCTGGGGCTTGGACGCGCAGCGCCAACACGTCCCCGGTAAGAACCGTCACGCCCGCTTCTGCTCCGCATGCTTCACATAGGCTTTCAGCGCCGCGTTGATCCGCGTCTGATAGCCGGCGTCCTGGCGCTTGAAGAACTCGACGACACCGGCGTCGAGCTTGATGTGAATGCCGATCTTGGGCGCAGGCATCTCCAGCGACGCGCGCGCCCCGTCCCAATCTCCTTCTTCCGGGTCTTGCGCGGCTTGAGCCCGGATGTCGGCATCGGTCAACTTGTCGAGGGCGGCGAAATCGCTGTGGCTTTCGCCGCGGCGAATTTTCCTTTTGGCATCCTCAACCGACATGTTCACGATATTTGCGCGCTTCGTCATCGTGCGCTCTCGGGAACGAGATAATCCACAGATCGCCTTCGCGCCAAGTCCAGATGACGGAATAGACCTTGCCGTCATCGCCCAATGTGATCGACTTGTACCGCTCTTCATCGTTCCTATTCGATGGAACAGTGAGCATCGGCCTGTCGTCGAACAACACGACAGCGTCGATGAAGTCGAGACCGGCGTTCCTCTATCGTCGCCAAGCGCTTCCGGGATCGAAACCCGGCATCGCTTAATGTACACCTAGCGTGTACATACAACAAGCCTCAATCCAGGTAATCCTCCGGCCGCGTTGCGTCCGGCGCCTTCGAGCGCATCACCAGCGACAGCAGCGTCGCGATGGCGATGTTGAGCAGCACCGAGGTCAGGCCGTTGTAGGCGGCAAAGCCCAGGTGGCTGTCGAGCGGACCGAGAAAGGGCACGTCCCAGGCGAGCTTGTGCACGGGCGCCCAGGCCTTCGGTGTCCACGACAGCGCCGTGCCGACGACGATGCCCGCGGCCCAGCCGATCAACAGCGCCCAGCCCGAGAACCAACGCGTGAACAGGCCAAAAACCACGGCGGGGAAGATCTGCACCATCCAAACACCGCCGAGCAATTGCAGATCGAGTGCGAACTGCGTCGGCATGAAGAAGATCACCCCCAGCGCGCCAATCTTGACGACCAGCGAGATAATCTTGGCGACTGCGGATTCCTCGGCCGGCGTCATCTGCGGATGGATGAACGGCTTCCACACATTGCGGGTGAAGGTGTTGGCGGCGCCGATCGACATCACCGCCGCCGGCACCAGCGCGCCCAGCGCGATGGCCGAAAAGCAGAAGCCGGCGAACCAGTCCGGAAACGCCCACAGCACCAGTTGCGGAACGGCGTCGGTGTTCGAGTTGACCTTCACCCCCGCCGCGAGCGCCATCATGCCGAGCAGCGCGATCAGGCCGAGCACGAAGGAATAGGCCGGCAGCGTCATGGTGTTGAAGCGGATCGCCCGGCCGGAGGAAGCGGCGAGCGTGCCGGTCAGCGCATGGGGGTACATGAACAAAGCCATGGCGGAGCCGATGGCCAACGTGATGTAGGGACCAAGTTGCTGCGGCGCCAAGGTGAGCCCCGCCGCGGGAACCTTGCCCGCCGTCACTTTCGCCGCATAGACGTCGGACGCGGCGGAAAAAATCTTAGCCCAGCCCCCCAATTCGTATGGGATCACAATGATCGCGGCGATGATGAAGACATAGATCATCGCATCCTTGACGAAGGCGATCAGCGCCGGCGCGCGAAGCCCGCTCTTGTAGGTGTAAAGCGCGAGGATGACGAAGGCGACGGTGATGGGCGCGTGGGCGTAGATCCCCTGCCCCTCGAAGCCGAGCGCTCCGATCACCTTCTCCAGCCCGACCAGTTGCAGCGCGATGTAAGGCATGGTGGCGACGAGGCCGGTCAGCGCGACCGCCAGCTCAAGCGCCCGGTTGCCGTAGCGGCCGTGGATGAAATCCGCCGCAGTGAGATATTGATGCTTGTGGGTGACCGCCCACAGCCGCGGCATCGTCAAATACAGGAATGGATAGATGATGATGGTGTAGGGCACCGCGAAGAAGCCTTGCGCGCCAATGCCATAGATGACAGCGGGAACGGCGATCACGGTATAGGCGGTGTAGAGGTCGCCGCCCAGCAGGAACCAGGTGACCCAGGGCCCGAACTGGCGCCCGCCCAATCCCCATTCACCGATCGAATCCAGGCTCGCGCGCTTCCAGTTTGCGGCGAAGAAGCCGATCACGGTGACCAGCGCGAAAAAGAAGACGAAGACGCTCGTCGCAACGACGTTGAGGTGCTCGAACATTGTTTCAGCCCCGGCGCGCGCGGTCGGCGGCGTAAAGGCCGATCGCCGAGACGGGAACCAGCAGGAGCTGGAACCAGTAGAAAAAGGGAATGCCCAGGAGTTGCGGATCGACCCTGTTATAGAGCGGCGCCCAGAGCGCAAGCAGGCAGGGAACAAACATCAACAAATATTTCATGGCCAACTC
>JANYIH010000276.1 GCA_025358745.1 Hyphomicrobiales bacterium
CCAGCCCCTCGACGGCGGCGGCGAGCAGGCGAAGCTCGTCGCGCAGGCGGCTCGCCTCCTCCGCCGGCGGTTGAGGCGGCGGCGAGGGCAGAGGCGCGAGCGGCGCGGCGCCAGTGGCGCGGCGCGCGGCGAATAGAGGCAGCAGCGAAGACAAGAGGCGCAGCCTCACTTTTTCGCCCTTGCGGCGGCGGAAGCGCTCGATCGTCCGGCGCGCCAGGCCAGGCTCGAAATCGGCGTCGCGTTCGAGAAAGCGGAACCACGCGTTGCGTTCGAGGATGTGTTCGACCAGGATCGCCAGGCTCATTTTCGGCAGCGCGAGAACGCCGCCAGCCGTGGCGGCAAGCGAGGTGACGTCGACCATGATCTCGTTGACGACATCGAGCAGCACCAGCCGCGTCGCCTGGGAATAGAGGTCGATGGTATATTTGCGGCCGATGTCGTTGAGTTGAAGCTTGCCGCTCCATCGGTGCGAGACGATGATCAGACGTCCGGTGGTGCGGCAATAATCGTCGCCCGCGTTCCAGCCCACCAGCGCCGGCGCCATCGAAACGTCGGCCGCCGGCCGCATCTCGCGCAGCTCCCAGCGGCCGTGTGCGGACAGCGCCTCGTTGTCGGCCCCGGCGTCGCGAATGTCAGGCCTGACGGGCGCGAACGAGTCGTCGTCGGCGACGTGACCGAAAATAATGCATTCCGACCCGCCAGCGCGCGGATTTTTCCCGACGATCGTCATCCGCATTTTACAGTTCCGCCCTTCGCCCTACGCATTGCAAAACAAATTCGCGCCGCCGAACCTGAGCAGCTCGCACCTGCTGCAAACTGATCAAGAAGGTCAAGATCAAAATTGCATTTGCGAACGCATATCGCGCATACTCGGCTCACTTACCAATAAATGCGAGACGAAACGCCTCTAAGTCGGCGCGTTTTCGTGGCGGCCAACTCAAAAATGTTTGAGCGGAAAAGAACTGTTACAACATTCGCCGCATCAACCATAGGCGGCAGGGGTTGTCAACGAACGCCGGCGCGGGACTTGCGGAGCGGTTTGGCGACCGACGCGACGGGCCGCGCTTCTAGGCGCCCGCGGTTTGGCGTGATACGTCGCGCCGCCAAGCTGGCGTTCTCTTGGACGCCTTCGCCGCCACCGAGGCAATTATGGCGTTTGACGATAAATTCGAGATCGGCGAGGGGCTGGCCTTCGACGACGTGCTGCTGCGGCCGGGCGCTTCCAGCGTATTGCCGGGCGAAGTCAATCTGGGCACGCGCCTGACGCGCGCGATCCGACTTAATCTGCCGATCATTTCCTCGGCGATGGACACGGTGACGGAGGGCCGGCTCGCGATTGCGATGGCGCAGGCGGGCGGAATCGGGGTTATCCACCGCAATCTGACGCCCGAGGAGCAGGCCGAGGAGGTTCGCAAGGTCAAGCGATACGAGAGCGGCATCGTCGTCGATCCGATCACCATCTTTCCCGACGCGACGCTGGCCGACGCTTTGGCTCTGATGAAGCGGGCCTCGATCTCGGGCATTCCGGTGGTCGATCGTGGGCCAGACGGCAAACCGGCCGCGCTGGTCGGCATCCTCACCAATCGCGACGTGCGCTTCGCCGACGATCCGCGCCAGCGCGTCGCCGAACTGATGACCCGCAAGGTGGTCACGGTCGGCGAGGGCGTCGGCCAGGACGAGGCGCGGCGGCTGCTGCACCAGCATCGCATCGAGAAGCTGGTGGTGGTGGACGAGAATTTCCGTTGCGTCGGGCTGGTGACGGTGACGGACATCGAGAAGGCGACCGAGCACCCGAACGCCGCCAAGGACGCGGAGGGCCGGTTGCGCTGCGCGGCGGCGACCACGGTCGGCGACAAGGGCTTCGAGCGCGCCGAGCGGCTGGTCGCGGCGGGCGTCGATTGCCTCGTGGTCGACACCGCGCATGGTCATTCCGAACATGTGCTGGCGCAGGTTCGCCGGCTGCGGCGGGCCAACAACAGGATAGCGCTGATCGCCGGCAATGTCGCCACCCGCGAGGGCGCGCAGGCGCTGATCGACGCGGGCGCGGACGCGATCAAGGTCGGGATCGGGCCGGGCTCGATCTGCACCACCCGCATCGTCGCCGGCGTCGGCGTGCCGCAACTCACGGCTGTTCTCGAAGCGGCGGAGGCGGGGCGGCGCGCCGACGTGCCGGTGATCGCCGACGGGGGCATCAAATTCTCCGGCGATCTCGCCAAGGCGATCGCGGCGGGCGCGGAATGCGCGATGATCGGCTCGCTGCTCGCCGGCGCCGACGAGAGCCCGGGCGAGGTGTTCCTCTACCAGGGCCGTTCCTACAAGAGCTACCGCGGCATGGGCTCGCTGGGGGCGATGGCGCGCGGGTCGGCCGACCGTTATTTCCAGGACGAGGTGCGCGACCAGATGAAGCTGGTGCCGGAAGGCGTCGAGGGACGGGTGCCGCACCGCGGACCAGCGGGCGCGATCCTGCATCAGCTCGCGGGCGGCTTGCGCGCCGCGATGGGCTATGTCGGCGCGGGGACCATCGCCGAGTTCCAGGCAAAGGCGAAATTCACGCGAATCAGCTCGGCGGCGCTGCGTGAGAGCCACGTGCACGACGTCGCGATCACCCGCGAGAGCCCGAATTACCCCTCGGGAGGTTGAGGCTCAGGCGCGGCGCGCGCGCGCCGCCGGAACGCCAGCGGCCTTATCCACGGCCCAGTTTTCGAATTTCAGCGCCATGCCGCCGGGGAACACCCGCATCACGCGGGCGCGGCGGTTGTCGAGCCGCACCCGTTCGCCGAGTTCCACAGCGGCGTCGGTGAGCAAGGCCGCGCCATCCTTGGAAATGTCGGTAAGCTGCGCGATCTGCTGGCGTCCGTCGACCGTCGACAGTGTCACGTCCTGGCGCTCGACGAACTGGCGCGACAGGCGGCGGGTGTCGGGGGTCGCGATGGCCTCCGATTCCCGGATCCAGGCGATCCGTTCTTCGACCCGCTCGCCCTTGCGCGGGGTGACGCGGGTCTCCAGCGCAAACCAGCCGGGCGCGCGGCGAACGATGTAGCCCTCCAATCGGCCAATCCCGTCGATGTAGGCGACGACCCGCGAACCCCATGGGCCGGCCTGCGCGGCGCGCAGCCGCACGCCGCCGACGGAGACGTCGATGCAGACGCAGGGATGTTCGCTGCCGTCGTCGAGCATGTAGCGACCGGGCAGATGGACTTCGACACGCTGAAAACGCCGACGATCATCCGCCGCATCGGGATGCGGGTCGGTTGCAGCGCCGCTGGCGTCTTGTTGGGTCATGGACGCGCGATCTTTAAGATTCCCGGACGAAGGAACACCTCAGCGAAACCGCGAAGTTCCCACCCTACGTCGCATTGTGGGACGGGAACCTAAACATTGTCTTAGCGCAAGTTACGTAAAGCGACGCGAATCCCAGCGGGAAGGAGCGCACAAGCGGCCGCTATTTGCCTTTCAGCACAAGACTTCCGTTCGCGACCGAGAAGCTCTTGAGTCGCTCAAGAAAACTCATGCCGAGCAAGCTTTGCCGCAGCGCGCCCGGCCGCGCCACCAACGCACGCACGTTGGACACGACGATCGGCCCGATCTGCACCCGCTCCAAGCGAATCGGAGCGGCGGTGGCCGCGCCGTTCGCCGTGGTGACGCCGACTTCGAAATCGTCGTCGGCGAATTTGAGTCCAATGGCGGCGGCGTCCTCCTGCGACAGCACCACCGACGAGGCGCCGGTGTCGAACACCAACGCGATTTCTTTGCCGTTCACTTTCGCCGGCACGATGAATTCGCCGCCGTGGCGCCGGCGGAGGACAACTTCGCCAGCGGGGCCTACTCGGGCGTCCGATGGGCTCAGTTCGCCCATCACGCGGTCGGCGATCTCGCCGAATTCGAACCGGTAGGCGTAACCGGCGACGAGAACGAGGCCGATCATCGCCCACAACGCCACGCCAGCCAACACCCGGGCCGCGCCCGCCGGCCCGGCGCGCGCCAGGCCGCTCAGGGTCAGCCACAGCAAAAGGGCGACGCCGATCGCTCCGCGCGCGAAATCGTTGTGCGAAAGGCCGAACAGCATTTGCTCGGCCGGCGTGCGCCATAGCGCGAAAAACGCCGCCGCCAGCAGGAGAAGCGGCGCGAGCGCCCTCACGGCGCCCGCGAGCGCACCCGCCCGCCACGCGTCGCGCGCGAGCGCGCCGCCGCCATCCGGGGCGGCAATTGCGCCATCACGCCGCGCCGTTCCCCCTCGCCCATTTCCCCCCATAGCGCGATTTCGGCGATCGTGCGTCCGCAACCGATGCACAGGCCCGCGAGCGGATCGACGACGCAGATTTTCACGCAGGGCGAAGAGAGTGACGTCATGGTGTCTATCTAGGCGTCCCGACCGCCGATGAGAAGCGCTATCAGCGTGACGATTTCGCCCAGCGCCGCCGCCGCGCCGCAGACGTCGCCGGTCTGGCCGCCGATCTGTCGTCGCGCCAACGCCACCAACAGCCGCGCCGCCGCCGCCGCCGCCAGGCACGCAAACAGCGCGCGCACGATTTCGAGCGAGAGCAGGCCGAGCCCGACCGCCAACGCGGTCATGACCGCCGCCGCGGGCCGCAATATCCGCAGCCCAAGCGGGCCGACGCCGGCGCCGAGGCCGTCTGCGCGCGCGGGCGCGAGCCAGACCAGCGGGGCGAGCGCCGCCGCCCGCGAGGCGGCGCCGGCGAGAATCATCCCCGTCGCTGCGAAACCCAGCGAAAGTCGCGACAGGGCGCCGATCGCCTCTATCCGCAGCAGCAGCGCCAGGATCAGCGCGACCGCGCCGTAGGCTCCGATCCGGCTGTCGCGCAAAATCGCGAGCTTGGCCTCGCGGTCGCGCCCGCCGCCGAATCCGTCGGCGACATCGGCGAGGCCGTCCTCGTGCAACGCGCCGGTCAGCGCGACTTGCGCCGCGACGGCGAGCGTGGCCGACATGAGGCCGGAGAAACCGACCTCGCGGGCCGCGACCAAAAGGACGGCGCCGATCGCGCCCATCAGCGCCCCCGCCAGCGGCGCCGCCCAAGCGATGCGCTGGAAATCGGGCGCCCGCGCTGGCCCGCGAAGCGGCAGGCGGGTGAAAAAACGGAGATTGTCGGCGAGGTCGGCGACGAAGCGCGACGCCGTCACAGCGCCCAAAGGAACGTCGCCGCCGCGGCCAGCGCGATGCCGGTCTGGCCATATTCCAGCACGCCCCATTGCCACACCAGCGCACGCGCGGCGCCCAGATCCTTGGGCGCGAGCGCGATGATCTGGTTGTTGACCGGGGCCATCGCGAACAGGCTGTAGGGCCAGCTGGCCAGCGCAAGCACGCCGCCGAGCGCGAAACGCACGTCGTTGGTCTCGAAAAAGGCGGACAGGCCGGCGATGGCGGCCAGCAAGGCCAGCACCGCCATCAGCGCCACGCCGCGCCGGTCGCTCGGCCCCCATTCCTTCAGCATGGCCTCGTCATCGAGGGTCAGCCGCGCGGGCTGCTCGACGCCGTTGACGTACAAACCGGCGCCGGCCAGAGCGGATGCGAAGGCGAGGGCGAACGAACCCGCAGTCATGACAACTCCTCGTGGCGCCCTTGGGCTTTGGCCTGCCCGCGCGGGCCAAGTCAAGCCTTAGTCGAATCGAGCGTCGAAGGGGCGGTCGAGGCAACGAATAGGGAAGGGCGCAAGGTCGGCGCTCGGCCGAGGCGGCCGTGAAGGCTCGGCGGCCTGTCGCCAGCCGGAACCGAATGCATTTCAGATCGTTCTGCGTGGCGGGAGCTGCAATTGCATAGCTCGTTCGAGGATCAAACCCATGCTGAAACAATTGGCAGCGGCGCTCGTCGTGTCATCAGCGGCAATCTTTACTTTTGTGGGCGCGGCCAAGGCAGGCGTGGGCATGAGCGCGGGCGAAGCGGGCAATATCGCCTTGCCCACGCAGGTTGAGAACGCGCAGTTCATCTTCGGCGGCCAAAACTACTGCTGGTATGCCGACGGCTGGCGCGGCCCGGGTTGGTACTGGTGCGGCTACGCCTTCCGTCGGGGATATGGCTGGGGCGGTGGGTACGGCTGGCACGGCTGGCGTGGAGGTTTCCGGGGACGCGGCGGAACGGGCCACAGGGGCCACATGCACGGCGGCGGCATGCACATGCGCGGCGGCGGCATGCATGGTGGCGGCATGCATATGGGCGGCGGCGGAGGTCACGGCGGCGGCGGCCATGGCGGCGGCGGGCACAAACCGTAACGCGCAGGAAGTTTGGGGAGCGAGGAGTCTCGACTTGCCTCAGCGAGGGCCGGTCCGTGACCGGCCTTTTTGCCGTCGATGGGGAGGAAACTGGCCTGAACATCGCCCCGCAAGGGGAATGCATGCGTCGCCGGCTTTTCGTTCCCTCGCCTTGCGTGATCCACACGCGACGGCGATTGACAAGCGCGCGCCGTTCGGGGAATCGGGCGGACGAGGTTTACGCGAGGGGTTCGATTCTGACGGCATCGCGCGAGAGCCTGCCGCGGCGCGTTTGCGTGATCGGCAATTCCAGCATCGGCGCGGTGCGGATGGCGCTCGGCGACCGGGGCGCGCCGGGCGCCTACGAATTCGCCTTTTTCGCCAGCGGCGGCCCGAAATTCGACGCGATCGCGCTCGACGGCGACCGGCTGACGGGGTTCGAGGTCGACAGCGGCGGCGAGCGGGATTTGCGCTGTTATGACGCTTTCGTGCTGCAAGGCCGGCTGCCGACCGCCTATGAAGCGCTCGCTTTCGAGCGCCACCTCGCGCCGTTGCGCTATTCCCAAACGGTGCGGACGCTCGCGTTGCGCGACTGGCGCGAGAGCCACAAGGGCTGGACCCTGGCCTTGACCCTGCATGAACGCTATGGCCGACCCGCGCTGACGATCTCGCGCAACGTGTTCGCCAGCGAGCGGGCGGGCGAAAGGCCGGAGCGGGAGGCCGCCGACGCCGCTTTCGCCCAATTGCTGGCTCCGCTGCGGTTCGTGGCGCTGCCGCAAGCCTTGTTCGAGGACGACGGGCAGGTGGCGCGAAGATTCTACAGCGGCTACGTCAACGTCCACGGCCGGCAGGGACCGGCGGCGACCCCCGACGAATGGCACTACAACCGCGAGGCGGGCGGGTTGATCCTGGACAGCTTGATCGCGCAGCTCGACGCGGCTTTCGCTTAAGCGCGCGGCGCGAAAGCCTCCAGCAATTCCTCGTCGCATCGGGCGTCGGCTGCGGCCTGCGGCGTCCGCTCGGGCTCGCGCGCCGGGGCGGGGGCGGGCCCAAGCGAGGCAAAGAACACGTCCATCACCTCGGCCACCCCCTCGACGCTGGCGTTGCGGCGGTCGGGCGCGAAGCGGTCGCCGCTCAGCGCCGCGCTGGAGACGAGTTCGTAGGAGGGAAAGTAATCGACGTTTTCGTTTGCGCGCGCGACTTTCCCCGCGACCGCGCGCAGGATCGATTTCGATTCCATAGCGGCGACGAGGACGTGATTTCCCGAAGCGGTGGCGGCGAGCGCCACCGGGGAGACGGTGAGCAGGAATTTCAGGCCCGGATTGGCGTGGCGCATCGTCGCCATCGCCTCGCCGAGATCGGCGAGGATTTCGCCGTAATCGGCGTTGTGGAACACATGCGTTTGCGCGTCGAAGGCGCCTTCGCGCGTTCCCGGACAGATCTGATACTCGTAGCCGTCGCTGCGATGTCGCCAGCCCTCGGTCAACCCCAGCGTGAACACGAAAATCTCGGCGCCTTCGACGGCGCGCGCGAAGGCGCGGCGCGTGAAATCGCGCAAGACGCGCGCTTCCTCGCACGAGGCGAATCCACTGGGCTCAAGGGTGGGACGGAACGGATCGAACCAGCACCCGCCGCTCTCCCAGAACTCGTCGGCGGGCTTGTCGCGGCCGAACGCCCAGTCCGTCCATTGCCGCAGCATTTTCGCGCTGTAGATATTGCCGGTTCGGCAGGTGAACAGGTCGTAGCCATGCGCCTTGGCGTGATCGGGCGACAGCGCGCGCGGCGGCGGTTCGGTTTGCAGCCAGTTGAACGCCCGCGCCCGCAGCGCCGCGCCGATGTGCTGGGCGAAACACGAGCCGAAGGTGGCGATCGGCGTCGCTGGCCCGATCGCGAATTTCGGCCGCCAGACGTCTTCGAGGCCGCGCGCGGTGCGGCCGGCGACCCCGCTGCGCCAGAAGGCGCGGGCGGGAAGCGATGCGTAGGGATGGGTCATGTCGGCGACGTTTTGACGCCAGCGGCCCGGCGGCGTCAATCGCGGCCGGGTGAAAACCGCGCGATCAACTCATGCGCCGCGCCGGGATAGGTCAGGATCACCTGGGTGACGGGCGCCTCGCCGGCGAAGGTGCGCCGTTCGATGACCAGGCAGGGCGTGGGCTGACCGAGCCCCAGCGTGGCGGCGGCGGCGCCGGCGCGTTCCGCGCGAATGCGATGCTCGGCCGAGGTCCACGGAATGCGCGCGAGCAACCAAGCGCCCGGCGGGTCGGCGGCGAATGATTCGGACGCCGCATCCGGCGCGGCGTCGAGGCTGATGAGCCGGTCCTCCAGGCAGAAAGGCAGCCCGTCGGCGTCGTGCCGGCAGCGCAGCGCCACGACCGTCGCGCCGCGAGCGAGCGCGAGCCGCTCGCGGTCTTGCGCCGTCGCGCGCCGTCGCGCGCGCGACAGCAGCGTGTAGCCATATGCGCGGTCGAGGCTTGCGACCTCGCTTGCGACGTCGTGAATTTCGATCACGGCGGATTGGCCTTGCGGCCGGCGCACGAAACTGCCGGCCTTGCGGCGCCGCTCGATCAACCCGGCGTCGGCGAGTTCGCACAGCGCCTTGCTGACCGTCATGCGCGAGCAGGCATATTGCGCGGTGAATTCGTGCTCGAAGGGAATGCGGTGGCCGGGCGGCCAATCGCCCGACAGAATGCGCGCCTCGACCTCGGCGCGGATGCGCTCGTGCAGCGGTTCGCTCATATGTGCGCGAGTTTCGTTACCGCGGCGACATAGCGCGCGGCGATGGCCTCGCGCGCGCGATGGCGGCCGCCGCTGACCTGTTTGACGCCGCCGCTCCAGACGCAATCCACGGCGCGGGCGGCGGTGAAAATCCATGTGTCGAGGATTTCGTCGTCCTCGCGCGCGGCCAGATGCAGCGAGCTTCGGTCGAGCGAGACGAGATCGGCGAGCGCGCCGGGCGCGATTCGCCCGCCGTCGCGCTGAAGCGCCTGGGCCCCCCCGCTGGCCGCGGCCTCATACAGCGCGCGGCCCGTCGAGCGCCCCGGCGCGGCCAGCAGATTGCGCTGACGGCGCGCCAGACGCTGCGCATATTCGAGTTGTTTCAATTCCGCCGCGACGCCGATCTCCACGTTCGAATCGCTGCCGATCCCGAAAGCGCCGCCGGCTTCGAAGTAGCCGGAGTTGATCACGCCGTCGCCGAGATTGGCCTCGGTGATCGGACATAGGCCGACCACCGCGCCGCTGGCGGCCAGCGCCTTCGCCTCGCCATCGTCCAGGTGCGTGGCGTGGATCGCGCACCAGCGCCGATCGACGGGAGCGTGATCGAGCAACCAGCGCGCCGGCCGGGCGCCCGACCAGTTCAGGCAATCCTCGACCTCCTTGATCTGCTCGGCGACATGCATGTGGATCGGCCCGTCCCCCGCCAGCGCGATCACTTCGCCAAGCTCCTGCGGCGTGACGGCGCGCAGCGAATGGGGGGCGACGCCGACCATCGGCGCCAGATCGCGGCAATCCTCGACCAGTCGGGCAAATCCGTCGAGATCGGTGAGGAAGCGGCGTTGTTCGGGCCGCGCCGGCGCTCCGCCGAAAGTGGAATGAGCGTAGAACACCGGCAGCAGCGTGAGGCCGATCCCCGTTGACGCGGCGGCGGCGGCGATTCTCTCGGCAAGCTCGGCGCGGCGCCTGTAGGGCGCGCCGTCCGGCGCATTGTGGAGATAGTGGAACTCGGCGACGGCGGCGAAACCCGCTTCCAGCATCTCCACGTAAAGCTGCGCGGCGACCGCCTCGACCTGATCGGGGTTCATCGTCAGCGCGAAGCGATACATGGTTTCGCGCCAGGTCCAGAACGTGTCGAGGCTGTCGCCGCGTCGCTCGGCGAGCCCCGCCATCGCGCGCTGAAAGGCGTGGCTGTGTAGGTTGGCGAGCGCAGGCAGGCCCAGCGCGTGCAACTCATCGTCGGGCTGCCGGGCGGCGTCGATCTCGACGGCGGCGATCCGCGCGCCTGAGATCGTGACGCGAACGTCCGAACGCCAGCCCTGCGGCGTGAGGGCGCGGGCGAAATGCAAGGCCGTCATCGTGTGCCTCAAGTGGCTTGACCTGATTATGTCTATACATTAAAACCGCCATCAGGCAAGGGCTGGCGACGATGGAAGCTCCCCAAACACTTTGGCGCAACGCCCGCCTCGCCGCCTGCGCGGGCGCGGGGCTCGGCGTGGTCGAGCGCGGCGCGCTGGTCACCGGCGGCGGGCGGATCGTGTACGCCGGCGCCGAGTCGGAGGCGCCGCGCGCCCCCCGCGTCGTCGATTGCGAGGGTCGCTGGATCACCCCGGCGCTGATCGATTGCCACAGCCATCTCATCTACGGCGGCGATCGCGCGCGCGAGTTCGAGCAGCGTTTGGCCGGCGCGTCTTATGAGGAGATCGCGCGGGCGGGCGGCGGAATTCTCTCGACCGTCGCCGCCACCCGCGCGGCGAGCGAGGACGCGCTGGTCGCGCAGGCTTTGCGCCGGCTCGACGCGCTGATCGGCGAAGGGGTCGGCGCGGTCGAGATCAAATCCGGCTATGGGCTCGATCTGGCGAGCGAGCGCAAGATGTTGCGGGCGGCGCGAAGGCTCGCGCGCGAACGCGATGTGATTGTCAAGACGACGTTCCTCGGCGCCCACGCGCTGCCGCTGGAATACCGGGACCGCCGCGGGGATTACGTCGATCTGCTGGTTGAAGAGATGTTGCCGGCGCTGGCAGGCGAGGGGCTTGTCGATGCGGTCGACGGTTTTTGCGAGGGAATCGCGTTTTCGCGCGAGGAAATCGCGCGCGTGTTCGCGACCGCGCGGCGGCTGGGCCTGCCGGTCAAACTGCACGCCGAACAGCTCTCCAACCAGGGCGGCGCCGCGCTGGCGGCGTCCTTTGACGCCCTGTCGGCCGATCATCTCGAATATCTCGACGAGGCCGGCGCAGCCGCGATGGCGCGGGCGGGTACCGTCGCGGTGCTGTTGCCGGGCGCCTACTACACCCTGCGCGAGACCCAGGCGCCGCCCGTCGCCGCGCTGCGCCAGCAGGGCGTCGCTATCGCGGTCGCCACCGACAGCAATCCCGGCACCTCGCCGATCACGTCTTTGCTGACGACGCTCAACATGGCCGCGACCCTGTTTCGTTTGACCGTGGACGAATGTTTGCTGGGCGTCACGCGGCACGCCGCGCGCGCTCTGGGATTGGAGGCTGAGATGGGGACGCTGGAGGCCGGCAAGGCGGCGCATTTCGCGCTTTGGGACATCGAGCGGCCGGCCGAACTGGTCTATCGCATCGGTTTCAATCCCCTGCATCGACGTGTCTGGAGCGGCGCATGATTCACGCGGGCGAAGTTTCACTGGCGCAATGGCGCGGGATCTGGCGCGGCGGCGCGGTCGCGCTCGATCCGGCTTGCAACAGCGTGGTTGAAGCGAGCGCGGCGGCGGTGCGCCGCATCGTCGCGGTGGGCGCGCCCGTCTATGGCGTCAACACGGGCTTCGGCAAACTCGCGAGCGTGCGGATCGAGGCCGCCGATCTCATGCAACTGCAACGAAACATCGTCCTGAGCCATTCCGTCGGGGTCGGCGAGCCGGCCTCGATAGAAGCGACGCGGTTGATGATGGCGCTGAAGCTGACGAGCCTCGCCCAGGGCGCCTCCGGCGTGCGGCCGGAGACGCTGGCGATGATCGAGGCGATGTTGCAGCGCGGGTTGATCCCGGTCGTTCCCGCGCAAGGCTCGGTTGGCGCCTCCGGCGATTTGGCGCCTCTGGCGCATATGGCGGCGGCGATGATTGGCCTCGGCGAGGTTTTTCTCGACGGCGCGCGGATGCCGGCCGCCGCCGGTCTCGCGCAGGTCGGGCTTACGCCGGCCGAATTGCAGGCCAAGGAAGGGCTCGCATTGCTCAACGGCACGCAATTCTCATGCAGCTACGCACTGTGCGGCCTGTTCGAGATCGAGCGCGTGTTTCAATCCGCGCTTGTCACCGGCGCGCTTTCGACCGACGCGGCGCGCGGCTCGGACACGCCGTTCGATCCGCGCATTCATGCGCTGCGCCGCCATCGCGGGCAGATCGATGTCGCGGCAAGCTTGCGCGCGCTGTTGGCGGGCAGCCAGATTCGCGCGTCGCATCTCATCAACGATCCGCGCGTGCAGGACCCCTACTGCCTGCGCTGCCAACCGCAGGTGATGGGCGCCTGTCTCGATCTGATGCGCCAGGTCGCGCGCACGCTTGAGGACGAAGCCAACGGCGTGACCGACAATCCGCTCATCTTCGCCGCCGACGATACGGCGCTGTCGGGCGGCAATTTCCACGCCGAGCCCGTCGCCTTCGCCGCCGACATGCTGGCGCTCGCCGTGTGCGAGATCGGTTCGCTCGCGGAGCGGCGGATCGCGATGCTGGTTGATCCGGCCTTGTCGGGACTGCCGGCGTTTCTGACCAGCCACCCCGGGCTGAACTCCGGCTTCATGATGGCGCAGGTGACGGCCGCCGCGCTTGTCTCCGAGAACAAACAACGCGCCTATCCCGCCAGCGTCGATTCGATTCCCACTTCGGCCAATCAGGAGGATCACGTCTCGATGGCGGCCCATGGCGCGCG
The DNA here is from genome assembly GCA_025358745.1 of Hyphomicrobiales bacterium. Taxonomy (GTDB): domain Bacteria; phylum Pseudomonadota; class Alphaproteobacteria; order Rhizobiales; family Beijerinckiaceae; genus Roseiarcus. Next base: position 12,801 of record JANYIH010000276.1, read on the forward strand.
ACGGTTGCTCCCCATGGCGCGCAACGCCGCCAATGTTGTCGCCATCGAGGCGCTGGCCGCGTGCCAAGCCTGCGACTTTCACGCGCCGTTGCGGTCGAGCCCCGCGCTGGAACGGGTGCGCGCGGCGATCCGCGCCAGCGTTCCTCATCTCGACGAGGATCGATATTTCCACGACGACCTCGCCGCCGCCGAACGGTTGGTGCTCTCCGGCGAACTTTGCCGAGACGTCGAGGGGATCGGTCTATGACCCCGGCCTGGTTGACAATCGAGCGCCGCGAGGCGCCGCTGATCGTCAGCATCCCGCACGCGGGCGTTGATCTGCTGCACTATGGGCCGAATTTCGAGAGCGAATGGTTGGCGCGGCGCGACGCGGACTGGCATCTGCCCGCGCTGTACGAGTTCGCCGCCGCGCTGGGCGCGACGATTGTGCGCACGTCGCTGTCGCGCTCGATCATCGACGTCAACCGCGATCCCTCCGGCGCCTCGCTCTATCCCGGACAGGCGACGACGGAACTTTGTCCAACCACGACTTTTGACGGCGAGCCGCTCTACCGGAACGGCCGCGCGCCCGACGAGGCCGAGATCGAGGAGCGGCGCAAGCTCTACTACGCGCCCTATCACGAGGCGCTTGCCGCCGAGATCGCGCGGTTGCGAGGCTCGCACGCCCGCGTGGCGGTATACGACGCCCATTCGATCCGCTCGCGCATCCCGCGGTTGTTTGACGGCGAACTGCCGCTGTTCAATCTGGGCACAAACAGTGGCCGCGCCTGCTCGCCCGCCTTGCGCGAGCGCTTGGGCGGGCTCCTCGCCGGGAGCGGGGTCGTCGATGGCCGCTTCAAGGGCGGTTGGATCACGCGCAGCTTCGGTCGACCGGAAGCTGGCGTCGAAACCGTGCAGATGGAGCTTGGTTGTCGAGCCTATATGGTCGAGCCGGAAACAGTCGGCCCGCACAACTGGCCGACCCCGATCGAACCCGCACGCGCGGACGTCGCCCGCCGCACGCTCAAATCCGTCCTGAACGCCCTGCTCGCTTTTGTCGGCGACAAATCCGGAGACCGCTGATGAACCGTCTCGACAACATGCGCGTTGTGCGCAGCCCGCGTGGGTCTCAGATCAGCGCGAAAAGCTGGTTGACCGAAGCGCCGCTGCGCATGCTGATGAACAATCTCGACGCGGAGGTGGCCGAGAATCCGAGCGAACTCGTGGTCTATGGCGGCATCGGCCGCGCGGCGCGCGACTGGAACGCATTCGACCGGATCGCCGAGACCTTGCGCCGTCTGGAAGCGGACGAAACCTTGCTCGTGCAATCGGGCAAGCCGGTCGGCGTGTTTCGCACCCACGCCGATGCGCCGCGCGTGTTGATCGCCAATTCCAATCTGGTGCCGCATTGGGCGACCTGGGCGCATTTCCACGAGCTCGATCGCAAGGGGCTGATGATGTACGGCCAGATGACCGCTGGCTCGTGGATCTACATCGGCGCCCAGGGCATCGTTCAGGGCACCTACGAGACCTTCGTCGAGATGGGCCGGCGCCATTTCGGCGGCTCGTTGAAGGGCAGATGGATTCTCACCGCGGGGCTGGGCGGCATGGGGGGCGCGCAACCGCTGGCGGCGACGATGGCCGGCGCCTCCATGTTGGCGGTGGAGTGCCGCCCGTCGAGCATCGAGTTTCGGCTGCGATCCGGCTATCTCGACGTGGCGGCGAAGGATCTCGACGAGGCGCTGACGATCATCGATCGCTCTATCAAAGAGGGCAGGCCGATCTCCGTCGGACTGCTGGGCAATGCGGCGGAAGTGTTGCCTGAATTGCTGCGTCGGGGCGTGCGGCCAGACATCGTCACCGACCAGACATCCGCGCATGATCCGCTCAACGGCTATCTGCCTGCGGGTTGGACGCTGGCGCAATGGGAGGCGCGCCGCGGCAGCGATCCCAACGGCGTTGAGCACGCGGCGCGGGCGTCGATGGCGAGCCATGTGCGCGCCATGCTCGCGTTCCAGCAAGCGGGCGTCGCCACCGTCGACTACGGCAACAACATCAGGCAGATGGCGCTGGAGGAAGGCGTCGCCGACGCCTTCGCGTTTCCCGGTTTCGTGCCGGCCTATATCCGGCCGTTGTTCTGTCGGGGAATCGGGCCGTTCCGTTGGGCGGCGCTGTCGGGCGACCCGGAAGACATCTATCGCACCGACGCGAAAGTGAAGGAGCTGATACCAGACAATCCGCATCTTCATAACTGGCTCGACATGGCGCGCGCGCGCATCAAATTTCAGGGCCTGCCGGCGCGTATCTGCTGGGTGGGCCTGGGCGACCGGCACCGGCTTGGGCTCGCCTTCAACGAGATGGTGGCGAGCGGCGAGCTGAAGGCGCCGATCGTGATTGGTCGCGACCATCTCGATTCCGGCTCCGTCGCCTCGCCCAATCGCGAAACGGAGGCGATGAAGGACGGGTCGGACGCGGTTTCCGACTGGCCGCTGCTCAATGCCTTGCTGAATTGCGCCTCCGGCGCGACCTGGGTCTCGTTGCATCACGGCGGCGGCGTCGGCATGGGCTATTCGCAGCACGCGGGCATGGTGGTTGTTTGCGACGGCACGCAAGCCGCGGCGCAGCGGGTGGCGCGCGTGCTGTGGAACGACCCCGCCAGCGGCGTGATGCGCCACGCCGACGCCGGCTATGACGAGGCGCTGGATTGCGCCCGTGAGCAGAGGCTCGATCTGCCGAGCTTGGCGCTTTAGCGATGAGCGCGTCCGCGCTGATCTGGTTGCCCGCGCTTGAAGACGGGCGCGCCCGGCTCGCCGAGCTGGCGAAGGGTGCGAGCTTTGCGCAGGCCTTGGAGTTGGCGCATTCGCGGCTCGACTTCGTGCGCACGCAGGCGCTCGATCAGATCGTGCGGCGGCGCTGGCCGCAGCGGCCGGCGGAGTTCGCCGGGCCCGCCTATCGGCTGGCGCTGTTGAGTTCCTCCACCACGGGACATCTGTTGGCGGGCTTGCGCATCGCGGCGCTGCGGGCGGGTATCTGGCTCGAATTGTACGAAGGCGGCTACGGGCAGGTCCGGCAGGAGTTGCAGGCGACGAATTCGGGCTTGCGCGCGTTCCAGCCCGACGGTGTGTTGTTCGCATTCGACGCGCCGCAACTTTGCGCTGGCCTTAGCGCCTCAAGCGCGCCCGCCGAGGCGCAGGCGGCGCTGGAGTCGGTTCGCGGCGACCTCGTCAATATGTGGCGCAAGGCGCGCGCGGCGTTTGGTTGTGCGGTGTTGCAGCAAACAACGTTGCCGACGGCGCCGGCGCTGCTCGGCGCCAACGAGCACCGTCTGCCGGGCTCGCGCGCCGCGTTTGTCGCGCGAATCAATGCGGGCCTGCGCGAATGGGTGGATGCGGAGGGCGTCGATCTTGTCGCGCTCGACGCCGCCGCCGCGCGCGACGGGCTCGGCGCATGGCATGACACCCTGTTGTGGCGTCGCGCCAAACAGGATGTTCATCCCGCCGCCGCGCCGATGTATGGTGAGCTTGTCGCGCGCATTCTTGCCGCGAGAGCCGGCAAATCGCGCAAATGCCTGGTGCTGGATCTCGACAACACGTTGTGGGGCGGCGTGATCGGCGACGACGGGCTCGACGGGATCGTACTGGGGCAGGGAAGCGCGCTCGGCGAAGGGTTTCTCGCGGTGCAGGACTACGCGCTCCAACTCGGCCAGCGCGGAATCATCCTCGCGGTCTGCTCGAAGAACGACGAGGCGAATGCGATCGAGCCGTTCGAGAAACATCCCGACATGGCGCTGCGGCGCAGCGACATCGCCTGTTTCGTCGCCAACTGGGACGACAAGGCCGACAACATCCGCAGAATCGCGCAGCGGCTCAACATCGGTCTCGACAGTCTGGTGTTTCTCGACGACAACCCGTTCGAGCGCAATCGCGTGCGCCAGGCGCTGCCGATGGTGGCGGTTCCCGAAGTTCCCGACGAACCCGCGCTCGTTCCCGACGTGCTGGCGGCCGCCGGCTATTTCGAGGCGATTGCGGTGACGCGCGAGGACCGCGATCGCGGCGAGCTGTATAAAGGCAATCTACAACGGGAGACGGAGCGCGAGCGCCATGGCGACTTCGACGTCTATCTGAAAAGCCTGGGGATGCGCGCGCATTGGGGCTATTTCGATGACGTGAACCGGCAGCGCATCGTCCAGCTCATCAATAAGACCAACCAGTTCAATCTGACGACGCGCCGTTACGACGATGCGGACTACGATGCGTTCCAGCGCGACGCCGATATCGTGGGCGTTCATGTGCGGCTGATCGACCGATTCGGCGACAATGGTTTGATCGGCGTCGTCATCGCCCGCCATCAAGGGGTCGCGCTGATCCTCGATTCTTGGCTGATGAGCTGTCGTGTGCTAGGGCGCGGCGTCGAGGCGGCGACGCTGTCGATTCTGGTTGACGAAGCGAAACAGCGCGGCGCGAGCGAACTGATCGGCGAATACATCCCTTCGGCAAAGAATGGCATGGTCGCCGGCCACTACGAAAGTTTGGGTTTTCGATTGATCGAGGAGGATGAAACGCAACGCAAGCGTTATGTACTGCGGGTCAACGAATACGCCGCTGTCGCGCATCCCATTGAGATCGAAAGAGGGAATTATGGCCGGCCAAGCGAAAATTCTGACTGAGCTGACGGACTTGTTTCGCGAAATATTTGTAGACGACGAAATTGTCCTATCCGAAGAGACAACCGCGGCGGATTTGCCGGGCTGGGACAGCATGAAGCATATCGAAATCATTATTGCGATTGAGCAGAAATACAGCGTCCGCTTCAGTTCGCGTCAGGTCGAGGGGCTGCGTTCGGTCGGCGATCTCGTCGCCGCGATCGATCAGAAGCTGTCGTGAGCGCGACGTCGCTTGTCGTCGACTTCGCGCAAGGCGGCAATTCCGACGCGTTCGCACGGGAGGGGTGGCGCGGCGGCGAGCCGCGGCATCGCTGGTCGATTGGCGAACGCAATCTGCTAGCTTTACCGCCCATGGCGCGCAGCCGCCAATTTGCGCTGATGTTGGATTGCGACCCCGCGCAGCCGCCAAGCGTGACGCAGCAACTGGCGCTTGAACTCAACGGCGTTTCCCTCGGCGTGCTGCAACCAAGGCGCGGTGTGCCGCAGCAGGTCGTCGTCCCCGGCGACATCGTCAGCGACGCGCAGGACAACCTGCTCGTCTGTCTCAACGCCAATCTCGCCGCATCGGCGGGCGGCGAACAAAGCCGGGCGTTGGCGCTGGCCTGGCGGCGGCTTGAGTTGTCTCCTGACGACGCCACGTTGTTTGACCCACCGGAGACGCTGCCCGAGCCTGAGAATATCGCCGCATTGACGGTCCAAACAATCGTCAGCCTTTACCAGAGTCTGGGTCAAAACTGCGAGCTTGGCCTGTTTCAAAGGCGATGCGGCGCCGAGCCGCTCGGTTTGCTGCGATTCTCCTCGATCTTTCCCGACAGGCTCGTGCAGGCGCTGCGCAACAGGTTCGCCGGCGTCGACGCCGCAGCCGAATTTTCGCTGGTCGCTTCGCGGCCGGGCGGCGAGTTGATGGGGCGTCAGGCCCGGTATGGTCTGTCCTATCATACTTTCAAGAACGAAAACGAAGTCGAGATCGAGGTGCTGAAAGCCAGGGAATTGCAGCGGCTCGGTTATCTCGCGCGCCTTTTCAACGAACAGTTGGAGAACGACGAGAAAATCTTCGTAAGGCGCGGCGACTTCGAGTCGGTTGGGGAATTCCGGGCGCTGCATCACCTGCTGCGCGCGTTCAATCCGCAGGCGCGGCTTCTCCTGGTGCAGTCGGCGCCTGAGCGTGCGGGGCAGGTGGAGCGGCTGGGGTCCAATCTCTATCGCGGCTATTTGTCGAGTTTCGCCGACCCCGCGCGCGTGCCCTCGACGCTGTCCGTCGAGGATTGGCTGAAGGTCTGCGCGACGCTCTACCTCGATCAGAAGGAGAGGGGTCGGATCGAGCTGGCGGGTTAGTGGTCACGAATTCGACGACAATTCGTAGAAAAATCGCCAATCAACCCTGGCGTGGGGAAGAGTAGGATGCGCAATTTCGCTTTGATCCTGATTTGCGGCGCGATGTTCGCGTTAACCCAAACCGCAAGCGCGGCGGAGGTCTGGTTCGCGCCGAATGACAATCTCCGTCGGGGCGTCGGGCATGACGTCGTTCTCAACGAGGATTTCCCGCAACTGTTCGACGACGATCCCGCCTGGAGCGCGCGCACGGACGTGTTCGTGATTTCGGCTTTCATGGCGAGTGGGGCGGGGTCGCAGGAGGAGCTTGTCCGCCTCGCCGCGTTCCTCGAACAGCGGCGCATCAAGCTTGCCGTCGGCGTGCACGCGACGCTGACCGAAAGCGCCAAACCAGTCGCGGGCGAATGCGGAACCGCCGTCGAGGGCGCAGGCCGTGCGGGTCAGAACGAGCAGATCTTTCGCCGGCTGAAACAATTCAATCTCGACATCGCTTATCTCGCACTGGATGAGCCCTTGACCTTCGGCCACTATTTCAAGGGAAATACCGCCTGTCGCAACCCCATCGTCGAGACGGCCCGACGTGCGGCGGCGGCGGTGGCGGAAATCCACAAGTCCTATCCGCAAGCGCGCGTGGTGGACGCCGAGGCGGCGCCGCCGATGGAGTTGGCGCAATGGCGCAGCGATTTCGCGGAATGGCTGGACGCCTACCGTCAGGCCGCAGGAGCGCCGCTCGACGCCGTCGTGTTTGACGTCAATCTGTTCGGCGACTGGCGCGCGCGCGTGGCGGCGGGCGTCGAGATCGCCAAGCGGCATGGCGTGCGCGCGGGCGTCTTCGTCATCAAACCGGGGCCGGGCGTCTCGGACGCGCAGGCGGTGGCCGATTACAAGCGCGCGATCGCGGAGATCGACGCCTCGAAGATTCCCTTCGACATCGTCACGATCGCCAACTGGACGATCCATCCCTTCGCCAATCTGCCGCAGTCAGAGCCGACGACGCTGACCCATGTGCTGGATTTCTACAATCGCACGCATGGGCGCAAATGAGCGCGGCGCCGGGTCAGGCGGCCTGCTTCGTTTGCGGCGTCGCGCGGGAGGAGCCCGGCGCAGCGGCCGGTCGGCCGCCAAGCGCATGGCGGGCGACGCGCAGAACGGCGTCCGGACTCAACAGGCGCGTCGGCGGAACGGAAAGGTTCGCCACGCCCACGAACGCGCCGGCCAGATTGGCGTCGTCCGCGCCGGCCAGGAAGACCTGGCGCACCCACCAATTGATGAAGCGGGTGCGCAGCGGACGCGGGCCCTCGACCGCAGGGTTCTGCAGGTCGCTGCCGACGGCTATGTCCCAGGGAACGTCGATCACCTTCGCCGCCGACTTGAAGAAACGCGCGGCGAGCCGATCGCGGCCTTGCGCCAGACATTTCGCCAGCGCGTCCGCCTCGCTCGCCGCCACGGTCATCCCCTGCCCGTAGATCGGGTTGAAGCTGCACAAAGCGTCGCCAAAGGGGAGATATCCTTCGGGGAAGCGCTGCAGCTTTTCGTAGCGCCGGCGCAGGTTCGAGGGGATGTTGAATGGGAACGGCTCGCACAGCGGCTCGGCCTCCTTCAGCGCGTCGTACACGTCCGGCTTTTGCAGCCCGCGCGCGTAGTCAAGGAATCCCGCCGCATCCAGAGGCGCCTTGTCGCCGAAATAGCCGCCGAGCGTGACGATCCAGGTTGAATCCTCCTGCGCGACCATGGCGCCGCCGCGCCAGTCCGGCGCGCAAAGGCCCATCACGATCGCCCTGCGTCCGCCCAACTCATCGGGTCGACGTCGGAACATGCAGGTCGTGTAGCCGATGTCGACCCTCACGCTGTCCTCAGGCGCGCGATCGTAGCCCATCGCCTCGAGCCATGCGGGGGTGCGGGCGCCGCGGCCGCCGGCGTCGACGACCAGCGCCGCGGGGCGGTCGACGGGCGGCTCGCCGCGCGTTCGCGTGCGCAGGCCTACGACCCGCGCGCGGCTTTCATCGGCAATCGGCTCCACCGCCTCTGTGCGGTCGAGGATGCGCACATTGCCCAGCGCGGCAAGGCGGCGTCGGACCAGACCCTCGAAGCGCGGACGGCTCAGCGAAATTCCGACCCCGCCGCCCGGGGCCCGCTTCAGGAACACGCCATGATTGAACCACAGCACGTCCTTGCCAAGGTCGACCGAGTTCGCCCCGGCGGCAAGCGCATCCTGCGTCAGGCCGGGAAAAAACTGTTCCAGCAGTTCAGCGCCGCGCGCCAACAGCGCATGGGTGTGACGGCCTTGCGGCACGCCCTTGCGCGGCGCAAACGGGTCGTCGAGATCGTCCTTCTCGACGACGATCACCTCTTGGAAGTAATCGGCCAGAACGCGAGCGACGCACAAGCCTCCTATGCTTGCGCCGACCACAAACGCGACGCCTTCCTGCCGTGACATGCGAAGCTCTCTTTCATTCGCGGCGAAAAATCACCCGCTCAATCAGACCTTAAATTCTTGGCGTTTTCTGTATAGATGGCAAGCGCACAAGCGGCATGGGTCCGCGCAAAGAGAGCGCCCATTGGCGGCGCGGCGATTTGATCGGCTCGCTTGCGCGCGGCGGCGCGGGCGTATTTACCTCTGCGTCGGTCGAAGCCGTCCGGGGAGAAATGGGAATGTCGTTTTCGATTCGGGTGCTCGCTCTCGCGGCGAGCCTGTCGCTGGGGGCTGGCCTCGCCGATGCCGACGATCTCAAGGCAGCGCTAATCTATGGCCGCACCGGCCCGCTCGAGGCCTACGCCAAGCAGACCGAGACCGGCTTCACCATGGGGTTGGAATACGCCACCAAGGGGACGATGCTTGTCGCGGGCCGCAAAATCGTCATCGTCCCCAAGGACGATCAGGGTAAGCCCGATCTCGCCAAAACCGCGCTGACCGAAGCTTACGAAGACGACGGCGCCGAGATCGCGGTCGGCACGACGTCCTCGCCCGCGACCATCGCCATGCTGCCAGTGGCCGAGGAGCACAAGAAGATCCTGATCGTCGAGCCGGCGGTGGCCGACCAGATCACCGGCGAGAAGTGGAACCGATACATTTTCCGCACCTCGCGCAATTCTACGCAGGACGCGATCTCCAACGCGGGGGCGATCGGCGCGCCGGGCGTGCAGATCGGCGTGCTGGCGGTCGACAACGCGTTCGGCCGCGACGGCGTCGCCGCCTTCAGGAGCGCGTTGACGAAAACGGGCGCGACGCTGGCGGCGGAGGAATACGCGCCCGCCTCGACCACCGATTTCACGGCCGTCGGACAACGCCTGTTCGACGCGCTGAAGGACAAGCCGGGCAAAAAGCTGATCTGGTTCGTCTGGGCCGGCGCGACCAACCCGCTCGCCAAGCTCGCCGACATGGACCCCGGCCGCTACGCCATCGGCTTCGCCGCGGCGGGCAACATCCTGCCGGCGCTGATCGCCTACAAGCGCTTCCCCGGCCTGGAGGGGGCGACCTACTATTATTACGACATTCCGCACAACCCGATCAACGACTGGCTGGTCGCCGAGCACAGGAAGCGGTTCAACGCGCCGCCGGATTACTTCACCTGCGGCGGATTCGCCGCCGCGATGGCGCTGGTCGCCTCGCTGGAGAAGACGGCGGGCTCGACGGACGCGGAGAAGCTGATTCCGGCGATGGAGGGGCTGAAGTTTCAGACGCCAAAGGGCGAGATGATGTTCCGCAAGGAGGATCACCAGGCGCTGCAATCGATGTTCGCGTTCAAGATCAAGGTCGATCCCAACCTCGCCTGGGGCGTGCCGGAGCTGACGAAGGAATTGCGAATGGAGGATATGGACGTGCCGATCCGCAACAAGCGCTGACGGGGTAGGTTTGCACGCGACTTGCATGGAGGCCGCCATGAGCGAAACCTTCGATCCCGCCGCCCTCGCCGAGGCGATGGCGCCCCTGCTCGGCCTGGAGCTGACGCCCGAGCAGCGCGGTCCGGTCGTCATGCATTTGAGCATCGCGGCCGAGATGGCGGGCAAACTCAAGGCGGCGAAGCTCGACGACGAGGCGGAACCCGCGCCGGTGTTCACGCCATGAGCGACGCCTTGCTCGACGGCTCGGCCGAAGCCATCGCCGTCGCCGTGCGCGCGGGCCAAATCTCCGCCCGCGCGGTGATCGAGGCGACGCTCGCCCGCATCGCCGCGCGCAACCCGAAACTGGGCGCCTTCACCGATGTCACGGCGGCGCGTGCGCTGTTGCGCGCAGATGCGCTCGACGCGGCCCGCACGCGCGGGGAGGCGGTGGGGCCGCTGGCGGGCGCGCCGTTTGCGGTGAAAAACCTGTTCGACGTGAAGGGGCTGACGACAAGGGCCGGCTCGAAGATAAACCGCGAGCGGGCGCCGGCGGCGCAGGACGCCACGCTGGTGCGCAAGCTGGAGGCGGCAGGCGCGATTCTGGTCGGCGCGCTCAACATGGGCGAATACGCCTATGATTTCACCGGCGAGAACGCGCATGACGGCCCCTCGCGCAATCCGCACGATCTCGAACATATGACGGGCGGCTCCTCGGGCGGCTCGGGCGGCGCGGTCGCGGGCGGACTGACGCCGATTTCGCTGGGCTCCGACACCAATGGTTCGATCCGCGTGCCGGCCTCGTTCTGCGGATTGTTCGGGCTGAAGCCGACCTATGGCCGCCTGTCGCGCGCGGGCACCTTTCCCTTCGTCGCTAGCCTCGATCACCTCGGGCCGCTCGCCCGATCCGTGGGCGATCTCGCGGCGAGTTTCGACGCCATGCAGGGCCCCGATCCCGCCGATCCCGCGCTGGCCGACAGGCCGTTCGCGCCGACGCGGCCGGGCCTCGATTCCGGCGTGGCGGGACTGCGGATCGCCACGCTCGGCGGCTATTTCGCACGCGGCGGCGAGCGCCAAGCTTTCGCGGCGGTCGAGCGGGTCGCCAAGGCGCTGAAGGCGGATCGCGTCGTCGAATTGCCGGGCGCGGAAATCGCCCGCGCAGCCGCTTATCTCATCACGATGACCGAAGGCGCGGCTTTGCACCTCGACCGGTTGCGGAAGCGGGCGCACGACTATGACCCCGACGTGCGCGACCGCCTGATCGCGGGCGCGATGTTGCCCGGGGCCTGGTATGCGCAGGCGCAAAAATACCGCCGCGTCTTCCACGCGCAGGCGCTGGCGTTGTTTCGCGACATCGACGTGCTGCTCGCCCCCGCGACGCCGTGCCCCGCGCCGCGGATCGGCCAGAGAACCTTTGTGCTCGACGGCCGCGAAATGCTGGTGCGGCCCAACATCGGATTGTTCACGCAGCCGATTTCGTTCATCGGCCTGCCGGTGGTCGCGGCGCCCGTCTGGGCGGCGAAGCTTCCCATCGGCGTGCAGATCATCGCCCCGCCGTGGCGCGAGGATCTCGCGCTGCGGGTCGCGCGCGCGCTTGAGCGCGAAGGCGTCAGCGAGGCGCGCGCGGCCTGAGGAACCTTGGCGGCGAGACTGCGTTCTCTCCCTCTTTATTTCATGATGCGAGGAAAGAGACATGAAGGGCTTGCTTATTTCCATCGGCGCGATTGCGCTGCTCGGGTCAGCTGCGATTGCAGACGAAGTCGAAATCCGGGCGCCGGGCGTCATCATCGAGAAGCGCGGTGCCGATGAGGGCGCTACGACGACCAAAACGGTTCGGCACGGCAATGGCTGCACGACGAACAGCGTGACGCACAGCGATAGCGACAACGATAGCACCGTGACGCGCACGCGCACCGACTGCTGATCGGATCAAGACGCCCCGCCCGCGCGCGTGGCGTCTTGATAAGTTGAAAGGGAAGTGATCTTTAGGGTGGGCGCGAATTGCGCGCGCCAACCTTGAGCGCTCGCTTGATTGTCGACGATCCCGAAACCAAGCGACAGGTCGAGGCCGCGTTCGCGGCTTACGAAGTTGCCCTGACGACCAACGATGTCGTCGCGCTCGACGGTTTTTTTCACGCCCACCCGAAATCGATCCGCTATGGCGTCGGAGAAAACCTTTATGGCTTCGAGGAGATAAGCGCGTTTCGCTCCGCGCGCTCGCCGGCCGGCCTCGCCCGGCGGCTGGAGAAGTCGCAGATCACAACCTACGGACAAGACTTCGCCGTCGCCAGCACGCTGTTTCGGCGCGACTCCGCGCCGGGCAAGGTGGGAAGGCAGATGCAAAGCTGGGTGCGCTTTCCCTGGGGATGGCGCATCGTCGCCGCGCATGTCAGCTTGATTGAAGAGGGCTGACGGTGCGCGAAATTCCCGTCATCGATCTCGAATCGCTTCGGCGCGGCGACGAGGAGGGGCTGCGCCAAGTCGCGGGCGAGATCGGCGCGGCCTGCCGGCGCGTTGGCTTCTTCTACGTCGTCAACCACGGGGTTCGGACTGAGCTGATCGCCGATGTCTTCGCAAAATCGCGCGCGTTCTTCGCGCAGCCGGTCGCGCAGAAGCTCGAAGTCTCGATGGATGCGATCGGGGGAAACCGCGGCTATTCCGGCTTCATGCGCGAGGCGCTGGATCCCGCGCATGGGCGCGACAAGAAAGAAGCTTTTAACATCGGCATCGAGCTTGCGCCCGACGACGCGGGTCTGCTTGCCGGCGAGCCGTTCCGCGCGCTGAACGGCTGGCCGCGGCTGGCCGGGTTCCGCGATACGATGCTTGACCATTTCGACGCGTGTCTGCGGCTCGGCGGCGACATCCACCGCGCTTTCGCGCGCGATCTCGGGCTGGCGCCGGATTTCTTCGTCGACAAGCTTGAACGGCCATTGGCGACCTTGCGGCTGCTGCGTTATCCGCAAGAGCCTGCCGGCGAAATAGGCGCCGGCTCGCATACCGACTACGGCAACATCACGCTGCTGGCGACCGACGGCGTCGGCGGGCTGGAAGTGCGGTCGCGCGATGGGACGTGGCTGGCGGCGCCGGCGATTTCCGGCGCGTTCGTCGTTAATATCGGCGATTGCCTGATGCGCTGGACCAACGACGTCTATGTCTCGACCCCGCACCGGGTCGTCAGCCGGGGGCAGGGCGAGCGCTATTCGGTCGCCTTCTTTCTCGATCCCAATCCGTTCGCGCGCGTGGAGGCGCTTCCCTCCTGCGTGGCGGCGGGCGCAGCGCCCAAATATCCGGCGATTCTCGCGCATGACTATTTGCGCTCGCGATTCGAGGCGACTTATCCCGCATCGACATGATGGGCGCCGTTAACATCGACCAAGCCTCTCTCAGAATGAAAAAAATGCGGCCGCCAGTGTAAAAGCGACGCCGCCGCGCTATAAGTACCGCGACGGAAAGTGGTTAACCGTCGGAGGGGACTTGTTATGCTCAAGGAATTTCGTGAATTCGCCATGAAAGGCAACGTCGTTGATCTCGCGATCGGCGTGATCATCGGCGCGGCGTTCGGCAAGATCGTCGACGGGCTGGTCAACGATATCATCATGCCGATCATCGGCATCGCCGGCAAAGCCGATTTCACCAATTACTTTATACCTTTGTCCAGCGCGGTGAACGCCACCAACCTCGCCGACGCGCGCAAGCAGGGCGGCGTTCTCGCCTATGGCGACTTCATCACCATCCTGATCAATTTCATCATCATCGCGCTGGCGCTGTTCTTCGTCGTCAAAGGCATCAATTCGCTGAAGAAGCCGGCGCCCGCCGCTCCCGCGGCGCCGCCCCCGCCGAGCGACGAGGTCGTCTTGCTGACGCAGATCCGCGACTCGCTCGCGCGCCGCTGATCGGCCTTGCGGGCGGGCGGCGGTTCGTTCATCACCGCCGCCATGACGCAAGACAATAACTGGCTCACCCGCATCCGGCCCGAGATCGGCGCCCTTGAAACCAGCGGCATCGTCGAAGTGTTCGACTATGGCCGCAGGGTTCAGGGGCTGATCCCGCTTTGGGTAGGCGAGGGCGATTCGCCGACGCCCGCCTTCATCGCGCAGGCCGCCAAAGCCTCGATCGACCGGGGCGAGACGTTCTACACCTATCAGGCCGGCGTCCCCGAACTGCGGGCGGCGATCTCGGCCTATATGGGCGCGCATTACGGCGCTCGCCTGCCGCCCGAACGCTTCTTCGTCACGATCGGGGGCATGCACGCGCTCGACCTCGCCGTGAAAATGACGGTGGGACCGGGCGAAGAGGCGATCGTGCTGGCGCCCGCCTGGCCGAATTTCGCCGGCGCGCTGGCGAGCAACGGCGCGCGGACGGTGTTCGTGGAACTGGACGCCGGGACCACGTGGCGGCTCGATCCGGCGCGACTGGAGGCGGCGATCACGCCGCTGACGCGCGCGATCCTGTTCAATTCGCCGGCCAATCCGACCGGCTATGTCGCCAGCCGCGAAGAGATCGTCGCCGTGTTGGAAATCGCGCGGCGGCATGGGTTGTGGATCATCGCTGACGAGATTTACGGCCGTCTCGTCTACGGGGCTGCGCGGGCGCCCTCGTTCCACGACGTAATGGAGCCGGATGACAAAATTCTGTTCGTGCAGACGCTGTCGAAGAACTGGGCGATGACGGGCTGGCGCATCGGCTGGCTCGAAGCGCCGCCGGAGTTGGGCGGTGTGATCGAGAACCTCATTCAATATTCGACCTCCGGCGTACCGGCGCCGACGCAGCGCGCAGCGACTGTCGCCATCGCGGAGGGCGAAGCGTTCGTCGCCCAAACGGTCGCGCGTCTGAAACTTTGCCGCGACCTCATGGTCGAGGGCCTGCTGGCGACGGGGCGGGTCGAAATGGCGATTCCCGAGGGCGCGTTCTACCTTTTTCCCAAAATCCGGGGCGAGCCGGATACGCGCAAACTGGCGTTCCGGCTGATCGACGAAGTGGGGGTGGGCGTGGCGCCAGGCTTCGCCTTCGGCCCCGGCGGCGAGGGAAGGCTGCGCCTCTGCTTCGCCAGCGCGCCGGAACGGGTGGCGGAAGCGACGCGGCGGCTCGCGGCGTGGCTGACGCGCTGAGGCTGGCCGCGACCCTGCCGGCGGCGGCGACGTCGTCGTCGCTTCTGGTTCCCTTCGCCGAGGCGCTCGCCGCCTTCGCGCGGCGCGCATCCCATGGCGCGCTTTCTTTTCATCAGCCTGACCTTGCCCCGGGCCGCGCGTTGGCTCGGCGCAAGGTGAAGAAACGTTGCGATTTTGCGGCCGCGCGATGAAAATATCGCTCGCTCGGCTGCGGGTCGCGTTGACACGGCGTGGGCAAAGTACGACATTCCCAGGCTAACTCCGCAGACGACGTTTGCGGAGGTGGGCGCGTTTTCGCGCTTTTCGGATCAACTAGCCTAGGAGATACGCCATTCGTCGTCCCATGAAGTCTACCGCGGCGCCGGAGAAAGGCGGCCCGCGCGTCAACCGAGACATCCGCGCCGTTCAGGTACAGCTCATTGATGGCGAAGGACAAAACCGGGGGGTGGTCAACCTCGCCGAACAGGTCCTTACCTTTGGGTGCTGGGGAGCAACCACGGATTCCCGCAGGCTCTG
>JANYIH010000295.1 GCA_025358745.1 Hyphomicrobiales bacterium
CGACGCCGGGGAGCGCGGCCGTCGACCTGGAGGTCGACGCTCCTGCCGTACGCCTCAGCGCGCGCTCACCGATTGCTGCACAGCGTCGATGAAGCGTTGCGCGCGCCGGGCGTTGGCGCCGAAATCGTGGCGCCCGACGCGCGAGGCGGAACGGATGTCGATCTGCGTTTTCTGCCCCTGCGCGCGCACGCGGATGGCGATGTCGTCGATGAAGCCCAGGAACAGCGAGCGATCGGTCGCGTCAATATGGCTCTCCGCCTCGCCGCGCAGGTTTGGCGGGTTCGAATCGACTATGCGCCAGCCCAGATCCTTGGCGATCCGCAGCGCCATGCGATAGGCCTGATCGGGTTCGAGATCGACCAGCATCGGTTGCAGGCCGGGATAGGCCGCGTGTTGCGCGGTCTCGATGGCTGGTCCGGGCGGCGGGGGCGTCCAACTGCCGCGCGCCTCGCGGGCTTTAAGCGAAATCATGTAGCGCGGCGGCGCCTTGAAGTCGGTGGTCACCTGGTTGATGCGCGGCAGCCGCGCGGCTTGCGCCGTGAGATAGGCGGGAAAGGCGATCAACGCGGCCGCCAGCGCCGCGCCCGTGACCGCCGGCGCCACGCCGCGTCGGCCGGTGCGCCAGATCTCCACCGCCGCCGCGCCGGAGAGCAACAGCGCGACCCCGGCGAGCAGCAGCGCGGCGGCGAACACCGCCAAAGCCCCCAGCGAGTCCTGGCCCCCGCTCGCCCGCGCGGCGACGACAGCCGCCAGCGCCGTCAGACAGGCGAAAACGGCGACACGGCGGCTGTGGACCGCCGCGCGCGAAACCGGTTCTTCCAGGATCAGGCGACGCACGCCGCCCCGCTAGGGCGCGCGCTACTTGGCG
Organism: Hyphomicrobiales bacterium; assembly: GCA_025358745.1. Lineage (GTDB taxonomy): Bacteria > Pseudomonadota > Alphaproteobacteria > Rhizobiales > Beijerinckiaceae > Roseiarcus. The sequence goes on from JANYIH010000295.1 coordinate 869, forward strand.
GCGCCGGCGCCTTTGCCGGCGAGCTGGTCATGCGCATTGATCTGGCCGCTGACGTCGCTGAAGACTTTGGTGTCGTCGCCGAGCACCGCCGAGGGCATGCAGACGGGGTCGCAGGAATAAGATTCGCGCGAATTGCCGCGCTGCACGACGAGCACGTGACGCGTCGGCTCGACGTGAATCTGCTTCTCGTCGATCAGATTGCCGTCCGCGTCGAGCGCGATCAGATTGGTGCGGCCATAGCCCTTGCCGGTGACGACCATGCCCGAGCCGTTCTTCAACGTCGTGATGTCGGCGATGCCGGGATTGCCGATGATCACGGTCGAGGTGTTGGCCGGCAATTTGGCGACCTGCGCCTGATCGACGGTGATCCGCAATATGTCGTCGGGCGCCGCCGCGCCGGCGGGGGCGGCGGCGATCAGCGCGAGGATGGCGAGCGCAGTGCGAAACATGACGAACCCTTCGCGAGGGGCAGGCTCTAAACTTCCTGCCCAAAGGTCAACTTGGCCATACTTCATCCTAAAATGGTGAAAGAACCGTCAATTTCCGCTGGGCGCTGTAGCCGCGCGGGCCTTTTCGTGACGTGCGCAAGCGTGTTGGGTTCAATCCTCCAGCGCGCGCGCTTCTTCCGGCAGCATGATCGGCACGCCGTCGCGGATGGGATAGGCGAGTTTGGCGGCGCGGCTGACGAGTTCCTGGGCTTGCGAATCATAGCTCAGCGTCGCCCGCGTCACCGGGCAGACCAGCACTTCGAGTAGACGAGGATCGGCCCGCCGCGGCTCGCGCGCCGGGACGGGGAGATCGGCGTCCGCGCTCATGCGGCGCTCCACACGGGATAGTCGGTGTAGCCCTCCGCGCCGCCGCCGTAATAGGTCGCCTGGTCGCCCGGCGCGAGCGGCGCGTCGACCCTGAGCCGCTCGACCAGATCGGGATTGGCGATGAACGGACGGCCGAAGGCGATCATGTCAGCGCGGTTCTGGCTGATCGCCTCGATGGCGAGCGCGCGGGTATAGCCGTTGTTGGCGATATAGGCGCCCGAGAAGGCGCGGCGCAGGGCGACGAAATCGAACGGCGCGACATCGCGCGGCCCGGCCGTCGCGCCCTCCACGACATGGATAAAGGCGAGGTTGCGCTGGCTCAGCGCCTCGATCAGCGCGCCGAACAGCGCGGTCGGGTTGGAATCGGCGATGTCGTTGGCGGGGCTGACGGGCGCGATGCGCATGCCGACCCGCGTCGCCGGCCACACCTTCAGCACCGCGTCCACCACTTCGAGCGCGAAGCGCAGGCGGTTCTCGATGGGGCCGCCATATTCGTCGTTGCGCTTATTGGTCCCGTCGCGCAGGAACTGGTCGATCAGATAACCGTTGGCGCCGTGAAGCTCCACGCCGTCGAAGCCGGCGCGGCGCGCGCATCCCGCGGCATGGGCGTAGTCGGCGACGATGGCGGCGATCTCGCTGGTTTCCAACGCGCGCGGCGCGGAGGTCTCGGCGAACTTGCCGCTCTCGATGAAGGTCTTGGTTTTGGCGGCGATCGCCGAAGGGGCGACCGGCGCGCCGCCGTTCGGTTGCAGCGAAGTGTGCGAGATGCGGCCGACGTGCCAGAGTTGCAGGAAGATATGCCCGCCGTCCTCATGCACCGCTTCGGTGACGGGTTTCCACGCTTCGACCTGCGCGTCGGTGTAGCAGCCCGGCGTCCAGGCGTAGCCCTGGCCCTGCTGGCTGATCTGCGTCGCTTCGGAGATCAGCAATCCCGCGGCGTCGCGCTGGCGATAATAGAGCGGCGCGAGCGGGCTCGGCACGGTGTTGGGTTGAATGGCGCGATTGCGCGTCAGCGGCGCCATGGCGATGCGGTTCGGCAGGGTGAGATCGCCGATCGTCACGGTTGTGAACAATTGTGCGGAATCGTCAGTCATATCAAGTCCTTCTATTTGTGATTTCAAGCGGGGAGAGTCAGCAATCCCGCTCGGCCCGCATCGGTTCCGAAAAGGAGTCTGGCGCCGGTCTTGTCCCAGGCGAGCGCGCTGATCGCGCCCTCGTCGGGCGCGCTGTCGCGCACCAGAATTTCAGCCGCGTCGCCGAGCCGGCACAACAGCACGAGCCCGTCGGCATAGCCGACCGCGACGACCAGCGCGCGCGGATGAAAGGCGACCTGCGTGATGCGATGCGGGCGCACGCCGCATTCGCGCGGCGCCTTGCCCATCGGTCCGTCCTTTTCCTTGAACGGCCAGACCACGCAAGCCTCCGCGCCCGATGTGGCGAGCCAATGGCCGTCATGCGACCACGAGACGGAGCGCGTCTTGCCGGGATAGCCGGTCATGCGCATGTTGCGCCCGTCGCCGAGCCGCCAGCCGTGCAGCGCGTTCTCCTGCATCGAGGTGACGAGGAACCGCCCGTCGGGCGACACGGTCGCGTCGAGATGCGAGCCCTTCCATTCCATCACCTGCGGCGCGGCGTCGGCGTTGGGAAACCAGAGCGACACGCCGTTGTAATGGGCGGCGGCGACGCGATAGCCCTTGGGCAGGAAAGCGAGGCCGCGCGCGCTGGTCGGCGCGGTCCATGTCTTCACTATGCCCTTGGCGTCGCGCGCGCGCACGATTTTGCCCGCCGACCAGGCGAGCGCTCCCTCGCGCGCGGCGATGGCGTCGATCCATTTGCCCTTTTCGTCGCCGATCATCTGCGTCGCGCCGTCGGGGGAGGTCGCCACCACCCGCCCGTCGTCGCCGCCGGTCAGCAACCGATCGCCGTCCAGCGCGGCGCACAGGATCGCGCCTTGCGGATGGGCGGCGACGTTGCGGTCGCCCAGCCTGATCGCGCCGTTGGCGAGCGCCAGCGCCGGCTCGTCGCTTAAGAAGGCGGCGGCGATCACATGCTCGCCGGCTTCGAGCGACGCGACGTGCTGCGTCAGCGAATTCTCAGCCATGGCTTCAGGCCGCGCAGGCCAGGAATCCCCGCCGGATCTCGTCCTCGTCGAGATCGCGGCCGATGAACACGACTTTCGACTCGCGCTTCTCGCCCGCCTTCCAGTCGCGCTGCGGTTCGCCGTCGAGCATCATGTGGACGCCCTGGAACACGAATCGCTTGGGGTCGTCCTTCAGGCTGACGATGCCCTTGCAGCGCAGAATCTTCGGCCCCTGTTCCTGGGTCAGCGCGTTGATCCAGGGCATGAACTTGTTGGGGTCGAGATCGCCGTCGAGGCGGGCGGAAACCGACTGCATCTCCTCGTCATGGAAGTGCTTCAGGCCGTGATGATGATGGCCGTGACCGTGATCGTGATCGTGATGATCATGGTCGTCGACGTGCAGGAACTCGGGCTCTATGTCGAGGATACGGTCGAGATCGAAGGCGCGGCGCTCCAGCACTTCCGAGATCGCCACGTCGCACTTGGTCGCCTTGTGCAGGCGGGCGTAGGGGTTGATGGCGCGGATGCGCGCCTCGACTTCCGCCAGTTCGGCCGGCGTCACCAGATCGACCTTGTTGAGGATGATCACGTCGGCGAAGGCGATCTGGTTCTTCGCCTCGGGAGCGTCGCGCAGGCGGGCCGCCAACCACTTGGCGTCGGCGACGGTGACGACGGCGTCGAGCCGCGCCCGCGCCCGCACGTCCTCATCGACAAAGAAAGTCTGGGCGACAGGGGCGGGGTCGGCCAGCCCCGTCGTCTCGACGATGATGGCGTCGAACTTGCCCTTGCGCTTCATCAGCCCCTCGATGATGCGGATCAGGTCGCCCCGCACGGTGCAGCAGATGCAGCCGTTGTTCATTTCGAACACTTCTTCGTCTGCGCCGACGACAAGCTCGTTGTCGATACCGATCTCGCCGAATTCGTTGACGATGACGGCGTAGCGCTTGCCGTGCGGCTCCGAGAGGATGCGGTTGAGCAGGGTCGTTTTGCCCGCGCCGAGATATCCGGTCAGCACGGTGACGGGCGTCTTGTCGGATTCGGACACGAGGGGGATTCTCCGGGGGCGTCAAGTTCAACGCGATATAGGCCGGCGCCGGGCGGATGTGTAGGGGCGACAAGCCGGGGTTAAGCTTTTGGCGCCTACATCAGGGGAAAGACCGCGCCGCGGAGGGGCGCGCCGCGTGTGGACTTTTCTTCTCGATTCCGGGGTGCAGACCGTCATTTTTCTGGTTGCCGCGGCGGCGCTCGGCCTCGTCGCCTGGGACCTCTACGACGGCGCCAGCGACCCCGCGCCCGCGATGCGCTTCGCCCGCCGTCGCCCCGCCGCGCCGCCGCCCGGCCCCGCGCGGGAGCGCGTGCATGTCGAGCCGAGCGTGCAGATCTGGACCGACGGTTCCGGCGAAACGCGCGGCAGCGTGCGGCGGGGCCCAAGCCAGGGGATGCGGCTGGAGGACATGAGCCGCGAGGAATGCGAAGCGCAATGCGCCTATTGCCGCCAGCACGATTATCCCACGGCGATTGCGATGGAGGCCTATATCCGCCACCGCTTCGGCCGCGAGCGCGCCCGCGCGGCCGGAACTTCGGCGCGCGAGAAGGCGCTGGCGGAGCTGGGGCTGGCCGAGGGCGCGAGCGAGGCCGACATCCACGCCGCCTATCTCACGCTGATCAAGCGCCACCACCCCGACCACGGCGGCAGCACCGCCAAAGCGGCGCGGATCAATCAGGCCAAGGATTTGCTGTTGGGGTGAGTCAGAGCGCCTCCGTCAAGGGGACGGCGCGGCGACTTCCGCGCTGATCGAGGACGACCAGCGCGACCCCGCTCGCCACGATGACGGCGATCCCGACTAAAGCCACGGGGTTGGGCAGCGCGCGCCAGACGACCCAGCCGGCCAAGACCCCCCACAGCGCGAAGCTGTAAAAGAACGGCGCGATCGTCGCGGTCCGGCCGAGCCGGTAGGCCAACAGCAGGCCTGCGTGACCCAAAGTGACGCATATTCCCGCGGCGCAGAGAAAGGAGAGGTGGCGAGCGGTCGGCGGCGTCCATGTCTCGACAGCGAACGACAGGGCGCCGGCCGTCGACATCACCATGACCGTGGTTGCAAATGCGACCACGGTCACGGGGATGGACGCCTTCACGCCCCGCGCGACAAGATCGCGCGTGGCGATCAGCAGGGCGGAGGCGAAGGCCAATAGCGCGGCGGAGGTAAAACCGGCGCCGCCGGGCTGGGAAACCATCAGCGCGCCCACGAACCCAAGCCCCGCCAGGCAGACGCGCGCCGGACCGATCTTCTCGCGCAGCAGAAACGCGGCCCCCAGAATCAAGATCAACGGCGCCGTCTGGAGGATGGCGATCACGTCGGCGAGCGGCATCCGCACGAGCGCGACGATGTAGCACAGCACGCTGAGCGTCTCGCAGGCCGCCCGCATCAATGCGCGGGGGTCGAGCGCCCCTGCCATCGCACGCTGCTCGCCGCGCCAGACGACGAGGGCGGCGCAAGCTAAGCTCGCCGCGACGCCGCGCAGGAATAGCACTTCGAACGGCGGCAGGTCCTGCGTCACCAGCTTCATGAAGCTATCGCCGACGACGAAGGTGGCGGTCCCCGCCAACATTGCGGCGACGCCGCGCAAATCAGAATTCGGCCCCATGGGGCGCAGCTTTAAGGGAAGCTGGCCGCTATGGCTACCGGCCGCCGCGCGCCGCTTGGATCACCCCGCCATCCGCTTAAAGGTCAAAGCCGAACCCAACACTGATTTATGTACATACGAAAAATCTTGCGAAGCCAGTTTTTCGTTGTTACAAAAATTCATGGCGGTCGAATTCGATCCCGCCACGCGCGAGGCGGTTCTAAGAG
>JANYIH010000001.1 GCA_025358745.1 Hyphomicrobiales bacterium
GGCCCGACGACAAGGCGCACGCCATCGCGGTCTACGAGGCGCATGTGCGCGCGGTGCTCGACGCCGTGCCGCCCGGACGGCTGCTGGTTCATCGCCTCGGCGACGGCTGGCCCTCGCTGTGCGCGCATCTGGGCGCGCCGATTCCGGACGCGCCCTATCCCAATCGCAATTCCACGGCCGACATCCGCAACGCCATTGCGCTGAACTGAGGCGCGGCCGCGCGGGGGGAACCTTTGCGCTCAACTCAGGTTGTATCGTCTTCGAACCCAGCTGGAGGGAAGACCGATGACGAAGAGCTTGATCGCCGCTGCGGTGCTGGCCTGCGGCCTCGCCACCAACGCCAATGCAGGCTGCCTCACGGGCGCCGCAGTCGGCGGTGTGGTCGGCCATGTGGCGGGACATCACGGACTGGTCGGCGCGGCGGCTGGCTGCGCCATTGGCCATCACTCGGCCAAGGTGAAGCAGGACCGGCAGGCGACGCAGAACAACCCGTCCAACCCGCAAACGAAGTAGATTACCTCCGCCTGAACGTCAGATAGGCCGACCCGCGCCCCGCCGCGCGCGCTTTCGCCTCATATCGCGTTGGTTCCCAACCGTCCCACGGCGCGCGCCAGTCGTCCGCCGTTCGCGCGTCCCAGACAAACGACGGCGAATCCAGGAACCGCCGCAGCGTCCAGCCGGCGTAATCGTCGATGTCCGTGGCGAAGCGCAGTTCACAGCCTGACCTCATCACGCGCGCGAGCGTGGAGATATTGCGCTCGCAAATGAAGCGCCGCTTCTGCTGGCGCCGCTTCGGCCACGGGTCGGGATAGAGCAGATAGATGCGGGAGAAAGCGTCGTCGGGCGCCGCGTCCAGCAGCGCCAGCGCATCGTCGCAATGCACGCGGATATTGTCGAGATCGCCCGCGGCGACGCCGCCCAGCAGCTTCGCCACGCCGTTGACGAAGGGCTCGCAGCCGATGAAGCCGACGTCGGGGTTCTCGCTGGCGCGCGCGAGCAAGTGTTCGCCGCCGCCGAAGCCGATCTCCAGCCAAAGCTCACGGCCCGGGAACAGCGCGCCGGCCCGCAGGGCGGCGAGGTCCACCGCCACGCTCGGCAACAACGCGCGCATCAGTTCAGCCTGATGCGCCCGCAGAGTTTTGCCTTTCGCGCGCCCGAACAGGGCGCGGCGGGATTCCCCCGGCGTCAGGCGAGGCCCTTGAGCTTGTCGACGAGGTCCGTCTTTTCCCAGGAGAAGCCGCCGTCGGCGTCCGGCGCGCGGCCGAAGTGGCCGTAAGCCGAAGTGCGCGCATAGATCGGACGGTTGAGCTGGAGATGCTGGCGAATGCCGCGCGGCGTCAGGTTCATCACCTCCATCAGCGCGGCTTCGAGCTTGGCCTCATCGATCTTTCCCGTGCCGTGCAGGTCGGCGTAGATCGACAGCGGCCGGGCGACGCCGATGGCGTAGGAAAGCTGCAAAGTGCAACGGTCGGCCAACCCGGACGCGACCACGTTCTTGGCGAGATAGCGCGCGGCATAGGCGGCCGAGCGATCGACCTTGGTCGAATCCTTGCCCGAGAACGCGCCGCCGCCGTGCGGGGCCGCCCCGCCGTAGGTGTCGACGATGATCTTGCGCCCGGTCAGGCCGGAATCGCCATCGGGGCCGCCGATAAAGAATTTTCCGGTGGGGTTGATGTGCCAGACCGTGTTCTTGGTGATCCAGCCCTTCGGCAGGGCGGCCTGCACGAACGGCTCGATGATCTCGCGCACCTGCTTCGAGCTGAGGCCCTCGACGATGTGCTGGTGCGAAACGACGATCTGCGTCGCCTCGACCGGCTTGCCGCCTTCGTAGCGCACCGTCACCTGGCTCTTGGAATCGGGGCCGAGCTGGGCGGCGGGACCCTTGCCGGACTTGCGCGCATGGGCGAGGTCTTCGAGGATCTTGTGGGCGTAATAGATCGGCGCCGGCATCAGCGCCGGCGTCTCGTTGCAGGCGTAACCGAACATGATGCCCTGGTCGCCGGCGCCTTCTTCCTTGTTGTCGCCGGGTTGATGGGCGTCCACGCCCTGTGCGATGTCGGCGGACTGGGGATGCAGCAGCACGTCGATCTGCGCTTTTTCCCAGTGGAACCCGTCCTGCTCGTAGCCGATGTCCCTCACCGCCATGCGCGCGACATGGGCGATCAGGTCCTTGGTGACATGGCGGGGACCGCGCGTTTCGCCGGCGATCACGATGCGGTTGGTGGTGGCGAGCGTCTCGCAGGCGGCGCGAATTTCCCAGGGGCTCAGACCCGCGACAGCGCCCTCGCGGAAGAACAGATCGACGACTTCGTCGGAAATGCGGTCGCAGACCTTGTCGGGATGCCCTTCGGACACCGACTCGCTGGTGAACTGATAATTTTGACGCGCCATCCCTGATGTCTCCAGCAACCCGCGCGGCGACCCGCACGCAAAAGCGAAAAATCCGGCCCGCTTCTGACAGCCGCGCCGGTCGGGGTCAAGATGAGGAAAGGAGCCTCAGCCGAGTCCGTCGACAGGGCGTGGCTGAGGCTCAGACGTGCTGGCTATCCGCTCGACCAGATCGAGCACGGTCTTGCGCAGCTTGGGATCCTTGATCGCGGAAAACGCGCGATTCAGTTGCAACCCTTCCGCCGTGGAAAGAAAATCAACGACATAGGTGTTGCCGGGGTCTTCGGCGAACCCCAGTCCCGGCGCGGCGCTGGCCGGCGCGCCTTCAAAAAAGAAGGACGGCGGCACTTCCAGCACGCGCGCAAGCTGCTGCAACCGGCTAGCGCCTATCCGGTTGGCGCCCTTCTCGTATTTCTGCACCTGTTGGAACGTGACTTCGAGCGCGTTCGCCAGCTTGCTCTGGCTCAGCCCGACCATCAACCGGCGCATCCGAACCCGCGCGCCGACGTGCCGGTCGATCGGGTTTGGTGTTTTGTTCATCTTAATACCAATTCCCGCGCGTAACGACCCGCCATCGACTTACCTAGGGTAAACATGGCAATCTTTAGCCCAAGGTTGCAGGTCGCGCAACTTTGCGCCGCCGCCGCCGGCGCCATAATTTTGCTCTTAATTGGCGACCTACTTCAAAATTGATAAGGTTATCATTATTTTAAGCGAAATTTTCCTCACGCGCGATAACTTCGCCGCCGCGACAAACAGACCAGCAGCGCGAGCGCCGTCAAAAACAGGAAGCTTCCCGCGCCCCAGCGCGCCTGCCACGTCGGCGGCAGCGCCCCGGGCAACACGCCGTCGATCACCGCCTCCACGCCCAGCGGCCGGCTCTCGATCAGCCGGCCTTTCGCATCGATGATCGCCGAAATTCCCGTATTGGCGACGCGCAACATCGGCAATCCCAGTTCGATCGCGCGCAATCGCGCCTGCGCGAAATGCTGATACGGCCCGGCGGTATGGCCGAACCAGGCGTCGTCGGTCAGATTGAGGATATAGCCGACACGCGCCGTCGCCTCCGTGCGCGCCGGCCATTCATTAGGGAAAATCGCCTCGTAGCACACCAGGGCGAGCGCGTCCGGCAAGCCGCGTAGGCTGAGCGTTCCCGCGCCCGAGCCAGGGTCGAAACCGCCGGGCACATGCACGAACTGGGTGACGTGCAGTCGCTCGAATGCCGAACGCAGCGGCAGATATTCGCCAAACGGCACCAGCCGCCGCTTGTCGTAGCGTTCAGCCGCCAGCCCGCTGCGGTCGAGCGCCAGCATGGAATTATAATAACGGGTTTTTCCGCCCTCCTCGTCCGCCCGCGCCGCGCCGGTGACGAGCATCGCGCCGCCGCGCAGGAAATCGACGATCCGCGCCATCGCGCCGCGATCGCGCGTCAGAATGAAGGGGAACGCCGATTCCGGCCAGAACAGATGCGTCACGTCGGCGACGCCGCTGCGCTCGGGCGAGGTCGCGCGGTCGGACAGCTTTAGATAGAGGCCCAGGATCGCCCCGCCGTTGACGGGCGAAAAATCTGGCCCTTGCGCGACATTGGGCTGGATCAGCCGCAATTTCGGACCCTTGACCGTGTCAGGCGTCGGCATATCGAGGCGGAGAGCGCCGAAGCCGAGCAGCAGCGCGGCGACCAGCGCGGCGAGCAGGATGGGCCGCCCCCGCAGCGTCGCCGGGGCCGCGCACAGCACGATCGTGATCAGCGTCAGCCCGTGCAATCCCACGAACGCCGCCGCCTGAGCCGGCCAGAGATGCGCGCCCAGCGCCATGCCATATTCGTTCCAGGGAAAACCGCTGAGGATGTTGGCGCGCAACAATTCCGAGACCGACAATCCGACGCCGAGCGCCAACGGCCGCCACGCGCCCGCCGGCCAGATCGCGCGAGCGAACGCAAAGCCGAGCGCGGGGAACAGCGCGAGAAACAGCGGCAAGCCGACGACGCCGAGCGGCAACGCCCAGAGGAACTGGTCGGCGTCGACCATAAACGCCGCGCCAAGCCACCAGAGCCCGGCCAGAAAATAACCGAAACCCCACCACCAGCCGATCGCGAACGCCGATCTTAACGTCACCCAGCCCGTGGCGCCGCTCGGCGAAGCCTCCGCCGCGCCGTCGATCAACCAGACGGCGACGCTCATCGGCACGATCATCGCGGCCGCGAAATCGAGCGGCGACAGCGACAGCGCGCCGAACGCTCCGGCCGCCAGCGCCATCAGCCGCCGCGTCCAGCCGCCCGAGAGAATGACGGCGCCCGCGAGCGCCTCTGGCCAACTCTCCCGCGCCAACGATGCCGAAGCCGTCAAAGCCGCCGTTCCCCCGCCGAATCGCTCCGGCGAGCATGACGACGGGTAAGGCCCCGGTTCAAGTCATTTCCCGCGTGGAGGCCGGCGTTTCCGGCGCCGGAGGCGCGGCCGAGGCCGGCGGATGAATGCGGACCCGCTTCAGCCGGCGCGGATCGGCGTCGAGCACCTCGAACTCGAACCCGTCCGGCCCGGCCACGATCTCGCCGCGCGCGGGCACCCGTCCGGCGAACGCCGCCACCAGCCCGCCGATCGTATCGACGTCCTCGGCCTGTTCGAGATTGGCGACATCCAGGCCGACGGCTTTGGCGACCTCGTCGAGTGGCGCCCGGGCCTCGACCGTATATTTGCCGTCGGCCCCGAGCGCGATTTGCACCCCCTCGACTTCGTCGTGTTCGTCTTCGATATTGCCAACGATGGTCTCGACGATGTCCTCCATCGACACCAGTCCGTCCGTCCCGCCATATTCGTCGATCACCAGCGCGATATGGACGTGACTGGCCTGCATCCGCGCCAGCAGATCGAGCGCGGGCATCGAGGGCGGCGCGAACAGCACCGGGCGCACCAGCGACGTCTCCGACAGCGGCGTGCTCATGTCGAATTTCTTCGCCGATGTCGACGAGGCGGGGTCGGCGGCGACCAGCCCGAAGGCGGGATGGGCGGCGAGGAAATCGAGGAAATCGCGGATGTGAATCATGCCGCGCGGGTCGTCGAGCGTCTCGTGATAGATCGGCAGCCGCGAATGGCCGGCGGTGCGGAAGGTCGACAGCGCCTCGGCGACCGTGGCGTCGAGCCGCAGCGCGATCACATCGGCGCGCGGGGCCATCACATTGGCGACGCGCACGTCGTGCAGCGCCAGCACGTTCGTGAGGATCACCCGCTCCTTGGGCGAAAAATCGGCGCCGCCGCTGGATTCCGCCAGCGCCTCCTCGATGTCGTCGCGCGCCGAACCCGGATTGAGGCCCAACAGGCTGCGCAGCCGCTCGAACAGGCTCGCATCGGTCTGACGGCTCGCGTCGCTCATGGCGCCGCCAACTCCGTTCCGGCATAGGGATCGGCGACCCCGAGCCGCGCCAGCGCG
>JANYIH010000072.1 GCA_025358745.1 Hyphomicrobiales bacterium
AACGACTTGGCCTGAATTTCCATTGCGCCAGAGGATGTCGCTATTGCCGTCCCCGTTAAAATCCCCCGTCCCCGCGACCTGCCAGTCCAGCCCGGCGACCCCGACGTTGGATCCGCCGGTGGAGGCGTTGTTGGCGATATCCCAGATAAAGACCTGGCCTGAATTTGCATTGCGCCAGAGGATGTCGCTATTGCCATCGCCATTGAAGTCGCCCGTGCCGGCGATTTGCCAGTCGAGGCCCGCGCCGCCCAAGCCGAAGCCCCCGGTGGAGGCGTTGTTGACGATATCCCAGATAACGACTTGGCCTGAATTTCCATTGCGCCAGAGGATGTCGCTATTGCCGTCCCCGTTAAAATCGCCCGTCCCCGCGACCTGCCAGTCCAGCCCCGCGACCCCGAGGTTGGAGCCGCCCGTGAGAGCGTTGTTTGCGATGTCCCAAATATAGGCTTCGCCCGTTACCGAATTGCGCCAGAGAATGTCGCTGCTCCGGTCGCCGTCGAATAGGCCTTTGCCGGCGATCTGCCATTCGGTGGAGGCGACGCCGACATTGGCGCCGCCGGTCAAAGCGTTGTTGTTGACGTCCCAGACGCAGGTCTCACCCGTCGTCCCATTGCGCCAGTAGATATCCGAGGACCCATCGCCATTGGCGTCGCCCTTCTGCGCGCCGACCCAGACTTTCTTGCCATCGGAGAATTGCGCGTATTCCATGTTGGCGAGCGTGTCGGTCCCATCGAGCCCGCTGGTGACCGTCACCGTGCCGTTGAGGTCGCGGGTGATGGTGGAGGCGGCGCGCGTCGCCGTGTAGACCGCCGTATCGACGCCCGCGCCGCCGTTGATCGTGTCGGCGCCCGCGGTCCCGGTCAATGCGTCGTTGGCGGAGGTTCCCGTGATGACGAGGCCCGCCTGAATTACGCCGCTAGTTCCAAGCAGGAAGCTTTCGCTGAATCCGTCGCCGACGCTGCTTGTGGTCAGGGTCAGACCAAGGGAGACCAGCAGGCCGTCGACGGGCTGGAACGCGCCGAGATCGAGGGCCTGGTTGGCAAAGAAGGCTTGCGCGGCGGCCGCGGTGTTGAAGATCTGGTTGACGACCGTGACGCCGCCCACGGACGCCGTGAAGGCCAGCGAGGCAAAGCCGCTACCCAGGATTTCGTCGCCGAGGAGACCCACGATCAGATGGCCGCTCAGGCCGGAGGCGTTGAGCGTGAAGGTCTCGGCGCTGGTCAGGGTTTGCAGGCCGCTAGAGCCGGCCATCTCCGCGCCGCCTTGCGCGCCATAGCCCAGGATCGTCGCCAGCGGGCCGCCCAACGCGGCGTTGATCGCCGCGTTCGCGGGCAGAGCCAGCAGCGTGCTGATGAAGGTCGCGTCCGGCAGAGTCGTGACATAGGCGAAGTCGCTGGCGGACCCGAGATTGGAAAGCAGCGGCGAAGCCTGGTTGCGGGCGACGCTTTTCGCAGTCATCGCGCCCGCGCCTGCGGCGTCGGCGCTCGCTGTGACATTGGCGATGGCGCCGCCGGAGGTGGTCGCGGCGCTGTGCAGATTTGTCGCGCCGCCGGTGGCGTTGGCGTTGGCCTGCGCCCATTGTCCGCTCGCCGATGCTTTGGCGCTGGCCGCGCCCCTGGTCAATTGCGCACCGCCGAAGCCGCCGATCGCCGTTGCCGTCACAATCAGCGGGTTGGCCGCAGGGGCGGTCCCGGTGACAAGTCCTGTGGCGGTGGCGCTGGCGGCGCCGCCCCTACCCTGCGTTGTGATGAGCGCGCCCAGGCCGCCGGTTCCGCCCGTCGCGACAGCCGTGACACTGGCGTTGACGCCGCCCGCGCCATTGGCCACGGCGAATGCGTCGCCGCCCGCGCCGGAATTGCCGCCCGCCGCGCCTTCGCCGCCCTTGCCGCCAATCGCGTTCGCCTTCACGGTTGCAACGCCCGTCGCAACGCCCGAGGCGGTGGCATGGGCCGCGCCCGCCGCGCCGCTGACAATGCTCAAGCCGCCCTGTCCCCCCGCGCCGCCCGTCGCGGTTGCGTTCGAGGTCACCAGAGCGCCGCCCGTCGCCGCGTCCGCGGCCGTAGCGGCGCCGCCCGCGCCCGCCGTGCCGCCGATCGCGGCCGTGCCGCCGAACCCGGCGGTCGCCGTCACATCGGAGGTGACGGAAGCTCCGCCCGCGATGGTCGCGGCGGATGTCGCCGCGCCGCCCGCGCCCGCCGTGCCGGAGACGACGATGACGCCCGGCGCGGCGCTGATATTGCCGCCATTGCCGCCGGAAGCGTTCGTGCTGGCGTTCACTGATGCCGCCTGAACCGCGTTGGCCGCATCGTTGAAAACCAGCGTGGAGCTCGCCGCGCCGCCCTTGCCGCCCAGCAATCCATTGACGCCTTGCAGGCTGCCGCCGCCCAGACCGCCGATCGCGGTTTGGGTCAGGCTCAGCGCCCCACCGGTGGTCGAAGCGCTAACCGCGTTGGTGAGCGTGCTGTCGCCGCCGACCGCGCCGCTCGCGCCAAGCAAGCCGGAGCCGCCCGCGCCGCCGGTCTGCGAAACGCTTGCCGAGGCCGAATGGCCCGTCGCTGTCGCACTGGTGAGGCGGGCCGCGCCACCCGCGCCGCCGACATGGCCCGCGCCCTGGCCGGCGCCGCCCGCACCGCCCGTCGCGCTCGCCGAAGCGACCGCCGCAAAACCCGCCGCAACAGCGCGGGCCTGGCTGGTTGCGCCGCCCGCCCCGCCGCTGCCGTTCGCCGCCGAACCGCCGAACCCACCGCCCGCCGTGGCGCTCGCGTTGGCGCTGCCGGCGATTGCCGAGGCGCTCGTCGCCGTCGATGTCGTCGAGGCGCTACCCCCTGTCCCGCCATTGCCGGCGCCCGAGGCCGAACCGCCGAAGCCGCCGCCTGTGTTCGTCGTCGAGGTCGCGCCCTGGCTTGCGGTCGCCGAGGCAATCGCCACGCCGTTTGCGCCCACGCCGCCCTTGCCAGCGCCCTGTGTCGAGCCGCCGGAGCCGCCGGATGCGTTCGCCGTCGATGTCGCGCCGAGCCCGGCGGTCGCCGAGGAGCGCGCCGCGCCGACCCCGCCCACGCCGCCATCGCCGGAGCCCAGCGTCGAACCGCCGTTGCCGCCGCCGCCGCTGGAGGAGGCGCTGACCGCGTTGGGGCCGGTGAGGGTGGTGGTCGACGATCCCGAACCGCCGTTGGCGCCGTTGTTCGTGTTGGCCGCGCTGGACGCGCCGCCGCCCGCGCCGCCCTGCGCGGAGTTGCCCCCCAACAGGCTCGCGGCCTGCACGACGTTGGCCGTCGTGTCGTTGAAGATCAAATTCGAGATGGCGTTGCCGGCCAAGCCCGCCGCCGCCAGATCGCTAGACCCGCCGGAGCCGCCGCCCGCCGCCTGCGACAGCGACAGCGTGCCGCCGGTCGTGTGCGCGACCACCGCGTTGATGAGAATGCTGTTAGCGCCCACGCCGCCGGTGGCGGAACCTTGGCCCACGCCGCCCGAACCGCCGTTCTGCGTCGCCGCAGCCGAGGCCGAGCCGCCCGTCGCGACAATCGCTCCCGCGGCGATCGCAGCAAGGCCGCCGGCGCCGCCCGACGTCGAAGTCGAGGCGGCTCCGCCGCTCCCGCCTGTGGCGGTCCCCGAGGCCGAACTGCTCCCGTGCACGGCGACGACCCTGGCCGTGCCGCCCGCGCCGCCAGGGCCCGCCCCTGTCGCCGCGCCGCCCGTCCCGCCCGTGGCGGAGCCCGAAGCGCTCAACGCCGTCACATTCGAAACAAATGCCGCGCCGCCAACGCCGCCCCCCGTAAAGCCTTGGCCGCCCACGCCGCCTCCGGCGCTCGCCGAAGCCGATCCAGCCGCGATATTCGCCGCAGCCGTCGCCGCGCCGCCTGTCGCGCCGAAGCCGACGCCGCTGCCCCCGCCCGCTCCGCCAAACGCCTGGCTGGAGCCGCCGACGCCGCCCGCGACCGCCGTATTGAAGGTCAGAGACGAAATTCCCGCGCCCGCCGCCCCGGCGACTCCACTGGCGCTGAAACCGCCCGCGCCGCCGATGGCGGTCTGGTTGAGGCTGACAAGGCTGCCCCCCTGGCTGCCAATCTGGCCGCTGACGGCGTTGGCGAGGGTGCTCGATGCGCCAGCGCCGCCGTCGGCTCCCGCAAGGCCCTGCCCGCCCGCACCGCCGGTTTGCGTGACCGACGCCACCGCGATCCCATCGACGGCGTTGGCCTTGGTGTTGCTCGCCACGCCGCCGGCGCCGCCCACATGGCCCGCGCCCGCGCCGTCGCCGCCCGCCCCGCCCACGGCGGTCGCCGTCGCGTTGGCCTGATGGGTTGGCCCGGTCGGGTCCAGCGCCGATGCGCTGGTTCCGGTGACGGCGCCGCCCGCCCCGCCGTTGGCGGCGCCTGACGCATTGCCGCCCGCCCCGCCGATCACGGTGGCGTTGGACACAACGGTCTCGTCGCCGAGCGAAGTGGCGATTGAGATCGCCTGTGCGGTTCCGCCGGTCCCGCCCGCGCCCGCGCCGGTGGTGGCCCCGCCGGCCCCGCCGGTCGCGTTCGCGTTCGCGTTGACCGGATGCGCGCCAGTGACGTTTACGGACGCCAGCGCGGCTCCTCCGCTGGCGCCGGCGGTTGCGCCCGCTCCGCCGCCGCCCGTCCCGCCAACGGCGGCGCTGGAGCCTGTTACGAACCGGGCTGTCGCCGCGTTGAGGCTGTTGTCAAAACTCAGGATCGAGGACGCCGCGCCGGCCGCTCCGGCGACGCCGCCGTTGCTGGCCCCGCCCGCGCCGCCCGTCGCACTCTGGCTCACATTGACCGACGCGGAGTTCTGCGCCTTCTTGTCGGTCGTCACCGCGCTTGCTGCGTTGTTCAAGACCGTGGAGGCGCCGGCGCCGCCAGCCGCGCCGGAAAGGCCCGCCCCGCCCGCGCCGCCCGTCGCCGTCGCCGAAGCGGTCGCCGTCACCCCGGCGCTCGCAGAAACAAGGCCGATCGAAGCCACGCCGCCCGCCCCTCCCGCATGGCCCGCGCCAAAGCCCGCGCCGCCAGCGCCGCCGGTCGCAACGCCCGTCGCGGTCGCCGCACTCACTGTATTGACAGCGCTCGCCGAGGCCGAAGCGGCGCCGCCGACGCCGCCATTCGCGCCCGCGCCCTGGCTCGCAAGCCCGATATTGCCGGGTATGCCTGAAGCCCCGCCCGCTCCGCCGTTGGCGCTCGCCGTGGCCGTCGTGGCGCCCACCGTGTTTGTCGTGTTGGCCACCGCAGCCGCCCGCCCGCCGGCTCCGCCCGCGCCCGCCGCGCCGCCTACGCCCCCCGCATTGTCCGCGCCATTGCCGCCCGCCCCGCCCGCTCCGCCATTCGACGTAAGCTGATTGTCAGCCCCCGCCGCGTTCAAAATCGCAGGCAACGAATCCCCGCCCGCCCCGCCCGCTGTGCCGGAACCACCGGCGCCAACGCCATTCGAACCAGGAGTTCCAGGGGCAGCGGTGTCGGTGATGATGGTCATGGATCGCTAGCTCCAACTTCGCTGCCAAATTGCCGAGAGATTGCGTCAAGGCAAGGCAGGCGCCGGCAACTCGCAAATATGTCGGATACTTTGCTATTCGCTTGTTTTGTGTTGAGTTAAATTTTGTTCTTGCGAAAACGGGATACAAATGAGGCCGACGGTTCGGGTGATATCGCTCGCCCAAATTGGGTGAAATCCCCCACACTTCCCCGGCAAACCCATATTTTGGTTTTGGCGGAAGCAACGACACGGCCGACGCCTTCTTCGCCAACACCGGCGCGATCGTTCAACATGGGGTCGCCAAGGCCTATTATTTGCCCGCGAGCGACCATGTTTAGATGCCGCCATTTGCTACGTTTCACGACGCCGCGTCCTATGTCGCAGTTTTCAGTCGCGAATTGGTCCATATTGCCGTAACCGGCATTGCGCCGCAAGGCCGCTGCCGGAGGCCTTTTCCGCCGGCAGGGCGAGCCTATGCGCGTATGAGGTCCGCGCGTCGGGCGGTGCTCTCCTCGTGTCGCTGATCTGGACAGCGATTGCGCGGCCGTGACCTGCCCCACCCGCCTTCGCTGGCAATCCGCCGACGGCTTCCGACGCCAGCGTCATCGTCGATGCGAAGAGCGTGTAATATATTACAGGCGTTGGGCGGCATGAAGAGCGTGCATTGTTCGCACATGCGCCCGTCACTGGGCTTGTCCTGATAAGAGACTGCCTTCTGCGGGAGCGAGCCCGTCTGCGCCCCGCTCTCCGCGAGGAAAACCGCGGCGCCGGCGGCTGACAACATCAGATTGCGACGGGTGATTTTGTTGCGAGTATTCCAGGACACCGCATTCTCCTCCGGCGTTGACGAGCAATTTCTGCGAGCCCGGTGGAAAGCTTTCATGACAAGTGTAGCCGTATCAAGACACGTGCGGACGTATGAACGTAAAAGCGCGTTTACATCTGGATCGTTTCGGCCCGAGGGATTGCGGTTTCTTTCTGACGTGCGCGCGTTAAAGCTTGACTGCGCAGGCCCGCTGTCCGTTTCTTTTTACAACCGGCGCGGCCGTGATAATTGTATAGCTGCCTGCGGAGCGGGGGAGGAGCGAATCGACTTGAGGCGACAGAGAACCATGGTTCGGCGGCGACGACTTGTGACGCCCGGCCGCCGTGACGCGGACGTACCATGATCGACGAATCGGTTTCCAGACCCGACATCACGTTGACGCTGGACAGTCGCGGCGTGATCCTGGAGGCGGTAGGCTCGAAGGGGCTCGCAGACGAGGATTTGCGCCCGTGGCAGGGGCTGAACCTGAAGGAAACGGTTGAGTCCGTCGCCGGGTCACGGGTGGCCAATGCGATCGAGCAGTCGCGTCAGCAGGGCGAATCCGCGCTGATCCAGCTTGTTCAGAAATTGCCGAGCGGTCGCGAGGCGCCGATCGAATACACTATGATCAGCCTGGGCAAGAAGGCGGGCTTCGTAGCGATTGGCCGCAACCTTCAAGTCGTCGCCGATCTCCATTCTCGCCTCGCCGAGGCCCATCAGGCGCGCGAGCGCGACTATTGGAAATTGCGTGAGATCGAGACATGTTATCGCGCTCTGCTCGATGCGTCGCAGGAAGCCGTCGCGCTGGTCAGAGCGGAAACTTTGCGCGTGGTCGAGGCGAATGTCGTCGCCACCAAGGCGCTGAAGCTCGTGCCCGGCGCCCAATTCCTGCCCGACCTTCCCCAGCAGGATAAAAAGGCGCTGTCGGCATTGCTTGACGTGGTGCGCGGTCAAGGCCGCGCGCCAGGCATCGCTCTGCACCTGGCGAATGGCGCGCAATGGAGATTGCGCGCTTCGTGGATCGCAAGCGATGCGGGCGCATTTTTTTTCTTCCAGATGACCGAACTCGCCGGCGCGCAGGCCCCCTCCGCCAAGGCGGGGGCGTTCCCACTCGAAGAGATTGTCGAGCGCTTCCCCGACGCTTTCGCGTTGGTTGATCGCGAAGGGGTGATCAAGCGGGCGAATTTCGCCTTTCTCGATCTTGCTCAGGTTGGCGTCGAGATGGCCGCGCTTGGGCAACCCCTGAAGCGGTGGCTGTCGCACCCCGGCGCCGACGCGTCTGTGGTCCTGGGAATTGTCGCGCGCCACGGCAGCGTGCGCCGGATGCCAAGCCGGTTCGAAGGCGATTTCGGCGTTGGCGTCGATGTCGAAATTTCCGCGGTGGGAGAGCGGCGCGAACAGGCGGAATATGTCGGCCTGTTGTTCCACGAGGTGAGCGCGCTCGACGCGGCGGCGAGCGCGCCCGAGGCGTCGATCGCCGCCCCCGCGCTGGCGCTGCCCGACGCCTCGCTCGAACAGATCCTCAAGACCTCCGTTGCGGCGATCGAGCGCAAAAGCATCGCGCAGGCCATGGAGCAGTCGCGCGGGAACCGGACGCTGGCCGCAAAATATCTCGGACTTAGCCGACAGAGCCTTCACGCGAAATTGCGGAAGTACAGCCTCGTTTTTAAAGGCTAGGAAGAGCGGCGAACGGGGAGGTCTGCAATGCCGAGCGCAAGTTCCGCTGAACCGGCGTTCGGGGCCGCCGACCTCTCCAACTGCGAGCGCGAGCAAATCCATCTCGCGGGATCGATCCAGCCTCACGGCGCGCTGCTGGTCGTGCGCGATTCCAATCACGTCATCGTTCAGGCGAGCGCCAATGTCGGCTCGTTTTTGCGCACTCGCAAGCCCGTCCTCAGCCGGCCGCTGCGCGCCCTGGGCGGAAACCTTTGGGAGAGCGCAGGCAGCTTGGCGCGGGCGTCGGGAGAGGCGATTCCCTTCGTCGTGCGTTGCCACGTCGGCGATCCCGCGCACCCGCTCAACGCGTTGCTGCATCGCGCGGCGACCGGCGAGATCGTCATCGAACTGGAGCGCGCAGGGCCGCAGATCGATCCGTCGTCGGACATACAGCGCGCCTTGCAGACGATCATCTGCGCCAACACGCTGCAGTCTCTATGCGACGAGAGCGCGCTGCTGTTCAAACAGATCGCGGGATACGATCGCGTCATGCTCTATCGCTTCGACGAGGAAGGGCATGGCGAAGTGTTTTCGGAGACGCGCAAGCCCGAGCTGGAGCCGTTTCTCGGCAACAGATATCCCGCTTCCGACATTCCTCAGATCGCCCGGCGGCTCTACGAACGCAATCGCGTCCGCCTGCTCGCCGACGTCGATTTCGCGCCCGCGCCGCTCGAACCGAGGCTGTCCCCGATCTCGGGTGGAGAACTCGACATGTCGATGTGCTTCCTGCGCAGCGCCTCGCCGATCCATATCCAGTATCTGAAGAATATGGGCGTCCGGGCGACGCTGGTCGTTTCGCTGATGGTGGGCGACAAGCTGTGGGGCCTCGTCTCCTGCCACCATTATTCGCCGCGTAGCCTGCACTTCGAGATGCGCGCGGTATGCGAGCTCTTGGGCGAAGTGATCGCCACCCGGATCGCCGCGCTCGAAAGCTTCGTGAAGGGGCAAGGCGAGCTTTCGGTCCGGCGGCTGGAACAGCGCATGATCGAGAGCATCTCGCGCGACGGAGATTGGCGCGGCGCGCTGTTCGACAGCGGGCGCTCGTTGCTGCTTCCGCTCGGCGCCAATGGCGCCGCGCTGCTGTTCGACGGCCAGTTGCAGACGACGGGGGAGACGCCGAGCACGGCTGACATTCGCGCGCTTGCAAGCTGGGCTTCGACGCAACTCGCCGGCGGACTTCACGCGACGGCGAGCCTGCCCGCCACTGCGCCGCAATTCGCCGCTCTCAAGGATGTCGCCGCC
Organism: Hyphomicrobiales bacterium; assembly: GCA_025358745.1. Lineage (GTDB taxonomy): Bacteria > Pseudomonadota > Alphaproteobacteria > Rhizobiales > Beijerinckiaceae > Roseiarcus. Next base: position 9,233 of record JANYIH010000072.1, read on the forward strand.
GGCATGGTCGCCGCGCGCGTGTCGAGCAGCGGCGACGAGATGCTGCTCTGGTTCCGCAAGGAGCGCGTACGGACCGTCACCTGGGGCGGAAATCCTTTCAAGCCCTCGCCCGGCGACGATCCCCGGCAATTGTCGCCCCGACGCTCGTTCGCACAGTGGCATCAGGTGGTCGAGGGCGCCTCCGATCCCTGGATCGCCAGCGATATCGCCAGAGCCCGGCTGATCGCGAATTCGGTGACCGACGTGATCCTGCAATTCCGCGCCACCAGCATCGTGATCGCCCGCGATCAACTCGAGCAGGTGCGCCGGCAAGTGCACGCCTCCGATCTCCAGGTGATCGTCGCCGAGCCCGACGGCGCAATCATCGAGGCCAATTCCGCCTGCCTCCGACTGCTCGGCGCGCGCCCGGACGGGCTGCGCGATCTCGGCGATCTCCCCGCTTTTTTCGCCGAATCGGGCGCCGTCGCGATGCGGCTCGACGCGCTCCGGCGCGACCGGCGCGCGTGGCGCGGCGACGTTCGGCTGCGCGCGGGGGCCGATGAGCCCAGCGAAATCCACGTCCGCGCCGACCCCGTCGTCGGGGCGGAAAATCGCCTGCTGGGCTTCGTGCTGCTGTTTACCGATCTGGCGTTGCGGCGCGCCGCCGAGACGGCCCGGCGGCAATTTCAGGAAAGCATTCTGGGCAGCCGCCGTCGTCTGGCGGCCAACCTCGAATCGCAATCCGATCTCAAGGCGCAGAATTTCATCTCAAGCGTGATCGAGAACGCGCAACTCGCGGCGCTTGAGATCACGGACGGCGAGC
>JANYIH010000071.1 GCA_025358745.1 Hyphomicrobiales bacterium
TCGCCGCCGCCGCGGCCGGGTTCGATCCGGAGGCGCAAGCGAACGGCGACGCTTTCCTAGATGCGACCTCGCGCCTTTCCTGGGCCAGCCTGTGGCTGGCGAGCGTGGTCGCGACGCGGTTTCCCGGCGTGGGCGTTTTGCCGCTGTCCTCGACGGTGGAGACCCGCGCCGCGCCCGCGCCCGGCCAGACCATGACGCTTGCGCTGATCGTGCGCGAGCGGCGCGAGGAGGGCCGGCGGGTCACGCTCGACGCGCGCGCGACCGACGCGCAGGGCGACCTCGCGATGTCGGCGACGCTCGAACTCGTCGCGCCGTTGGAGAAGGCGGTTTTGCGCGACGCGGACACGCCGCGCGCGCCGCACGAAAAGGGGGCGCGCGCGCGTCGCTTGCTGGAGATGGCGCGGCGCCTGCCGGCGCTGCGCACAGCGGTCGTGCATCCCGTCGACGAAGCTTCGCTGACGGGCGCGGTTGAAGCGCAAAAGCTGGGCCTGATCCACGCCGTGCTGGTGGGGCCAGAGGGAAAAATCCGCCGTGCGGCGGAGGCGGCGGGCTTCGATCTCGCAGGCTTCGAGATTGTCGCCGTCGAGCACAGCCACGCGGCCGCCGACGCGGCCGTGACGATGGCGCGCGAAGGCAAGGTCGAGGCGCTGATGAAGGGCGCGCTGCACACCGACGAGTTGCTGCACGCGGTCCTGCGCGCGGATTCGGGGCTGCGCACCGCCCGGCGCCTGAGCCATGTGTTCGCGGTCGATGCGCCCAACTATGCGCGGCCCTTGTTCATCACCGATGCGGCGATCAACATTTATCCCACGCTGATGGAGAAGCGCGACATCGTGCAGAACGCAATCGATCTCGCCCATGCGCTCGGCGTCGTCGCGCCGCGCGTGGCGATCCTGTCGGCGGTCGAGACCGTCTCGCCCGAAATCCGCTCGACCATCGACGCCGCGGCTCTGTGCAAGATGGCCGACCGCGGCCAGATCACGGGCGCCCGGCTGGACGGGCCGCTCGCCTTCGACAACGCCGTCTCGCCGGAAGCTGTCCGCACCAAAGGCATCGTGTCGGAGGTCGCCGGCCGCGCCGACATATTGGTCGCGCCCGATCTCGAAGCCGGCAACATGATCGCCAAACAGCTCCAATATCTCGCCGACGCGGAATTGGCCGGCATCGTGCTCGGCGCCCGTGTGCCGATCATGCTGACGAGCCGCGCCGACGGCGTGAAGGCGCGGCTCGGCTCCTGCGCGCTGGCGCTGCTGATGCGGCGCGCGCGCTAGGCCGGCCGCAGCAGCACGTGCTTCTTGCGGCCAAGCGAAAGCTTCACCGCGCCGTCGCGCAGGGCGTCGCGGTTGATCGTCGCCTTCTCGTCCATCAGCGCCTCGTCATTGACGCGCAAGCCGCCGCCGCGAATCTGGCGCCTCGCCTCGCCGGTCGAGGCCACCAGACCCGCGCGCACGAAGGCCGATAGCGCGCCCAGCCCGGCATTGAACTCGGCGGCCGGGATCTCCACGCTCGGCAGCGTCTCGGCGGCGAGGCCCTGCTCGAACGTCAGCCGCGCGGTTTCGGCGGCTTGCTCTGCGGCCTCGCGGCCATGCAGCAGGGCGGTGGCCTCTGTCGCCAGCGTCTTCTTGGCCTCGTTGATCTCGACGCCGGCCAACGCCGCCAGCCGCGCGATCTCGCCCAGCGGCATTCGCGTGAACAGTTTCAGGAACCGTTCGACGTCGGAATCCTCGGCGTTGCGCCAGAACTGCCAGTAGTCGTAGGGGCGGCACATATCAGCGTCGAGCCAGACCGCGCCCGCCGCCGTCTTGCCCATCTTGGCGCCCGACGCCGTAGTGATGAGCGGCGAAGTGAGCGCGTAAAGCTGCGGCGCCCCTAAGCGCCGGCCCAGATCCGCGCCCATCACGATATTGCCCCACTGGTCGGAGCCGCCCATCTGCAACAGGCAACCATAGCGCTTGTTGAGTTCGACGAAATCGTAAGACTGAAGACACATGTAGTTGAATTCGAGGAACGAGAGTTCCTGATCGCGCTCCAGCCGCAGCTTGACCGAATCCATCGACAACATGCGGTTCACAGAAAAATGGCGCCCGACATCGCGCAGGAAATCGACATAGTTGAGCTTGGTCAACCATTCCGCATTGTCGGGCATGACAGCGTCGGTCTTGCCCTCGCCGAAGCGCATGAAGCGCGCGAACACCTTGTTGATGCCGGCCTTGTTGACTTCTATCTGCTCGACGCTGAGCAGCTTGCGGCTTTCGTCCTTGCCGGAGGGATCGCCCACCCGCGTCGTGCCGCCGCCCATCAGCGCGATCGGCTTGCCGCCCGTCGCCTGCAACCAGGACAGCAGCATGATTTGCACGAGGCTACCCACATGCAGCGACGGCGCGGTGCAGTCGAAGCCGATATAGGCGACGAGATCGCCCGACGCCGCCTTGGCGTCGAGCCCGGCCCAGTCCGAGCATTGATGCACATACCCGCGCTCGCGCAGCACGCGCAGGAAATCGGATTTGGGCGTGAAGTCGTCCACGTCGGAGGCTCCTTGAAAGGCGGTGTGTTTAAGCGGTCGGCGCCCTAGAAGACAAGCGCCCAGGCCGACATGGTGGGAAAAGCGAGCGCCGTCTCAACCAGCAGGATCGCGGAGCCGGCCCGCTCCTGACCGTACTGGCGGCAGATCAACACGTAAATGCTGAACACCGGCGCGCTCGCCATCACCAGCATCGCGCGCGCGACCTCGGGGTCGTTGGAGCCGGCGAAGCGCACCAGCGCCAGCAAGGCGAGCGGGTGCAGCGCCAGCTTCACCGCAGCGACCGGCGCGATCTCGCGCAAGTCGGCGCGGAAGTCGAGCCCGACCAGGCCGCCGCCGATCGCGAACAAGGCGGCGCCCGGCGCGGCGGCGGCTAGAAGATCGATGGCGCGCGCGACCGGCGCGGGCGGCGCGAGGCCGGCCAGCGAGGCGATCAACCCCAGCGCAATAGCGATCATCAGCGGATTGCGGGCGAGCCGGCCGATCAGCTCGCGCGGGCCCGTCTTTCGCTCGGCGGTCCCGCTCTCGGCCAGCGCCAGCGCGAGCGGGATTGTCACCACGTTCTCGACGATCAGGCACAGCGCCAGCGCAATCGTCGCCTTCGGGCCGACCAGCAGCGCCGCGATGGGAAAGCCGACGAAGCCGCTGTTGGGCGCCGCGCCGCCGAGCGCCCGCATGGCTGCGCGGGCGCGCTCGCCGCGCGCGAACAAAACGCCGAAGGCGATCAGCGAGGCGGCGGCGTAGGCGCCGAGCAACCGCGCATCGGCGATCTCGGCCAGGGGGCGGCGCGACAGCGCGTTGAAGATCACGGCCGGCATGGCGACGCGCAGCACGAAGCCGCCAAGCGCTCGCGCGTCGGTTGGGCCCAACAGACCGACGCGCACGGCGAGGAACCCGAGCGCGATGACGAGGAAGATCGGCGAGGTGACGGAAAGGACGTTGAGCATCAAGGGCTCCGCTGCGCCGTGCCTATCCCTCCCTCCGTTGAGAGGGAAGCGGCCTTGCATTGTCCGACGTTCGTCCCCGCGTCGCGCAATCTTTGCGTGAACGCGGATTCCCGCAGCCGCCCTGGAGTTGCGGGGGACGTGCGGCGAACGCCGGCGCGCCGACAGCCACCTTGCGCCCGCGGCCTGTCCTTACGGCCCCGCTTCGGCAAAGCGCACATATTTGCAATGTTTATAACGATGTCACCCTTCGGTAAGTCTCTCGGGCTTGATTCGGCGGTTAAAGTTCGATGAAGTCGGTTGAACCTCCTCGCGCCCATGACGCCACGTCTCGCTTGTTAGATTGCCTTGGGTGTTCCCTCGGGAACATCGGGTCGGTGTCTCGCATGCAAAGTTCGCCCTTGCGAATCCTCGCTCAATCAGTTCCCCGCCGCGGATTATCCGTGACGGGAATGTAGGGAGACCGTTATGAAAATCACAATCGCCGCACTGCTGGCCTGCGCCGCCAGTCTAGCTTCTTTCCCCGCGCACGCCGGCAATAACGTCTTTACCGGCATGGTCACCGCGCAGCCCGGCTGCCTGCCGACCTCCACCGGGAGAATCGTGCTCTCGGCCAGCGGAGGCGTGCAGCACCTGCACGTCGAAGTGTTCAAATTGCCGCCGAACACCGGGTTCGATGTGTTCGTCATTCAGGTGCCCAAGGCGCCATTCGGCATGAGCTGGTATCAGGGCGACATCAGCACCGACGGCGCTGGCAATGGCGTCGTGGATTTCGTCGGCGTGTTCAGCAAGGAAACCTTCATGCTGGCGCCTGGCGTCGCCTCGGCCCCTGTGGTGTTCCCCGATGACGCCTCTAGCAATCCGGCGACGCCGCCGATCCAGATGTATCATGTCGGCATATGGTTCGACTCGCCGGCGGCGGCCGTGGCGGCGGGTTGCGCCAATACGGTGACGAAGTTCAACGGCACGCACAACGCCGGCGTGCAGGCGCTCAATACCTCGAACTTCGCCGACGCCACGGGACCGCTGAAGTTCTTCGTCCCGTAAGCCCGGCGTCGCCGCTAAACGCTCGGCCGCGTATCGCGCGGCCGAGCGCCATCAGCGGGAAATAGTGGCGGTAGAGGCGATAGCGCAGCATGAAGGCGCGGGAGAGTTCGGGCCCCTGCATCAGCTTCTTCGACAGGTTCGGGTCGGTCAGCTTGATCGTCTGGCCGACGCCGTAGCCGGGGAAACCCGTGCCGGTGTAGTGCGGCTCGTCCCAGGTTCCCTCATTCTGCCGCTCGATCAGATAGAGACAGCCGCGCTCGATCGCCTCGCGATCCTCAGCGCGGTTGGCGGCGAGCAGCGCCATCAGGCCCCAGGCCGTTTGCGAGGCCGTGGTCGCGCCGCGCCCCGCGCTCTTCAGGTCCATGTAGGAGGCGCAGCTTTCGCCCCAGCCGCCGTTGGCCTGCTGGCGCGCGACGACCCAGTCGCAGGCGCGCCCGATATAGGACGCGCTCATGTCCTCGCCGACGGCGGCGAGCGCGGGCAGCGCGGCGGCCGTGCCGTAGAGATAGTTGACGCCCCAGCGGCCGAACCACGGGCCGTCCGCCTCCTGTTCGGCCTTCATCCAGGCGAGCGCGCGCGCCATCGCGGGATGTTCGCGCGTGACGCCGAGCTTGGCGAAGGCTTCGATCACATGCGCGGTGACGTCGACCGAGGGCGGGTCGAGCGCCTCGCCGAAATCGCAGAACGGGATCTTGGTCAACAATTTCTTGTCGTTGTCCTTGTCGAACGCGCCCCAGCCGCCGCCGCGGCTTTGCATCGCCATCAACCAGTCCACCGCGCGGACGAACGCCTCGTCGATGCCCAGCGCCCTGAACTTCGGATCGTGGCGGAAGGGCGCGAGCGCGATGAGGGCGACGGCGGTGTCGTCGATGTCGGGATAGGCATTGTTGCAATATTCGAACGCCCAGCCGCCGGGCTCGACGTCGGGCAGCTTCACGCTCCAGTCGCCTTTGACGCGCACCTGACGGGCCAACAGCCATTCCGCCGCCCGTTCGACTTCGGCGGGATATTCTTCTGACAATTCCGCGTCGTCGAAGGCGAGCAGGACCAGCATTGTGTCCCAGACGGGGGAGTTGGTGGCGCCGATGAAGGTCGCCTCCCCCTCGTCTTGGCGCCAGGCGGGATCGTTCAGCCCGGCGAGACCCTTGGCGAGCACGGGATGGTCGAGCGCGTAGCCCTCCCTATGCAGCGCCATCAGCGAGTAGATCCACGGCGGCTGGATGCCGCCCCAGGCGCCGTCGGAATCCTGATGGCGCACGATCCATTCAATCGAGCGCGCGACGGCGGCCGGGCGCCAGAGCGCCAGGCCGTGGCGGGCGCCGAAGGACTGGAGCGCGTGAAGCGCCTTGTCGGCGGCGCGGAAGAAGCGGTCCCAACCGCCGGCGTCCGCCTTCTTCGGCAGCGTGTAGTCGAAGGCGTCGCGACCTTGGGGAAACAGCGCGTCGAGACGATTTTGCGAGGGCAGCGGGCGGCTCGGGCGGCGCGCGGAGAGAAGGGCGATCGGCATCAGCGTCGCGCGCGCCCATTGCGCGAAATTGTAGATCGAGAACGGGAACCACAGCGGGAACCAGATCACCTCCGGCGGCAGGTTGGGCGTCTTGTCCCACGGCCATTCGCCGATCAGGGCGAGCCAATAGCGGGTGAAGACGCGGATGTTGCGCAAGCCGCCCTTGGATTCGATCCAGAGGCGAGCGCGGGTAAGCGCCGGCTCGGCGTCGGAAAAACCCAGCGACCGCAGCGCGGCGTAGGCCTCCACAGTGGTGTTGATGTCGCCGTTGGGAGCGTCGTAATAGATGACCCAGGCGCCGTCCGGGCGCTGCGACTTCAGGATCGCAGCTCCCAGGCGGGCGCGCAAAGGGTGATCCTCCAGACCGAGGAACCACAGCGCGAGGCACCATTGCGCCTCCATGCAGGCGTTGCTGTCGGCGCGCGCGACCCAATGGCCGTCGGGCTTCTGGTTGGCGGCCAGCCAGTCGGCGGCGGCGCGCGCGGCGGCGGCAAGCGCGGCCTCGAAATTGTCGGCGGGGATGAGCGCGTTCATGGGCGTGCCTATGCCAGATCGAAGGCGGCGCGGGAAGCTTCGCCCCCGCTTGGCGGTCCGGGCGACGGCCGCAACGGATCGTCTTTCGATTTGCGTGGAAGGCAGTCGCATTTACGCGCCCGCGCACAGCCCTGTGAGTTTGGCCACCGAGGGATGAATGTTCGTCCCGTAATTACAATTTGCGAATGGAAAGATCGCCTTTTCTCGCGGGTCCGCAGAGGTCGGACCGCTACCCACTTTCGGAGGCCAATATGCCTACTGCCGTCGAGCGTCTCGCTCACATTCTCAGCAATGCGCTGAGCCTCAACGACATGGACGGATCCGTCGACCAGGCCGTCTTCGCACGGTTCGACCGCCATCTCGACGCGGGCCTCGCCGCGCTCAACGGTGCGACAACTAAGCGCCAATTCGCCGCCGCTGAACGTCATCACCGTGGCGCGTTCGAAGGAATCGGCGCAAACGTTGCCGGCGCCGGCTTCGATCTCGCGCGCGGCGCGCTCGCTTGCAACGCCGTCAACATGTTTCTTGGCGGCGACAATTCCTACCAGACCGGCGGCTCGGGCCGGGGCTTCGGCGACGGCGGCGGCGCGGGACGCTCTTTCGGCGGGGGCGGCGGGGCGGGGCAGATCCTCTTTGGCGACGGCGGCGGGGCGGGCTTCGGCGGCGGCGGCGGCGCGGGGACGCAAGTCGATTTCGGCGCGTTCGATCGGCAATTGCTTGGCGCCGGCGGTGATGTCGCGACCTTCGGCGCGGATTTCGCACGCCTTGGCCATGTCGGATCCAAGGCGGGCCTGGTCGCAACCGAATCCCGTCTCGCAGCCGACGCCGGTACGCTGGCGACCGATTTCTCCCATCTCGGCAGCGAACTGACGGCTTTCGTCAACGATCTCACGCCGGGCGCCAACGGTGCCGCGAACTCGCCCTATGCGGCGTTTGTCGCCGCGCTACAGCCGATGGTGGCGGAATTCGCATCGATCGGCGAGGATTTCGGCAAATTCGCCGACAATGGCTGGCAAACCGGCGGATCAGGGACGAATGCGTTCGGCGACGGCGGCGGCGCGGGCAGGGGTTTCGCCGCGCTCGACGCCGATTTCCTGAAGCTCGACGCCTCGTTGCAGGGGCTGGGCCCGCCACTCGCCGGCCTGCTGCTGCCGGCGGTTACGCCGACGCCGCTCGGCTGATCCAGTTCCCTGTGGCGGCGCAGCCGCCGTGGGTCCCGCCACGCAATCGACCTTCATCGGCTGCCAAAACAGCCAATCGGCGCCCATCGGACATTGAACGACGGGCGAGGCGACCGCGAACCGCAGCGCGGCGCCTCAGCGTGGACAGCCCATGCCGTCCTCTTCGGCCTGAATTTCACTGACGCGCCTCTGCGCCCAGGGAGGCAGGCGGCCAAAGGGCGGATGACAAACATATCCGAACACGGAGCGGGCGCGCTCGGTCTTGAAGCAATAGCCGTAGTCCGCGTAGATCGCGTTGCGCTTGTGCCAGAGCCGGTCGCAGGCGTCGGCGCGGGCGGCGCCGGCGAGCGCGAAGGGAGCGGCGGCGAGCGTCAGCGCGGCAACGCTGATATTGAGTAATGTTGTGATTTTAAACATATTCGCCTCGCTTCATGACGCGTCTCGCGGTTCAGCCGCTCGGGGCCGTGTTCACCACCCTACGTCGACCGCCCGCGCGGCGGCGTGACGCTTGTCAAAAAGGCGCGGCGGAGGGCGCCGACTATCTCACCCGCGCTCCAACGCGGTCAAATCGCGGCGATGCCGGAGCGCCGGCGCGGGAATAGAAAATAAGTTCGGCCCGGCCGATCAGATTTTCAAACGGAACGACCCCGACTTCGCTCATCCGCGAATCCATCGAATTGTCGCGGTTGTCGCCCAGCATGAAATACGAATCCTGCGGGATCTTGAGCAGATCCGTGTTGGAGGCGGGACCGTCGTCGCCCTGCAATTGCACGATGCGGTGAACCGCGCCGCCGGGCAAAAGCTCCTCGTAGGTCGGGGCAATGAGCGGCCTGTCGAACCCATCGAACAGACCGGGCTCGGGCTCGACCTCGCGCCGCTCGACGATCCGACCGTCGATATAGAGCCGGCCGCCCTTCAACTGCACGCTTTCACCGGGCAGACCGACGATTCGCTTCACCCAATCCTGCCCGTTGTGACGAAACACGACGACGTCGCCGCGTTTGGGCGCATGCGCGAAAATTCGTCCGCGAAACGAGAACAGATCGAAGGGAAATGCGTAGCGGCTGTAGCCATAGTCCGGCTTGGCGGCGAAGAAATAATCGCCCGACAGCAATGTCGGCGCCATCGAGCCGCTGGGCGTGCTGAACGGCTGGAACAGAAAGACGCGAACGAGCAAGGCGACGAGGAGCGCCGGCGCGATCGAACCCGTCAAAAAGGCGACGAAGGCGCGAAACTTTCCAAACCCTTGCACGCGCCCGAGCATCGCTATGACCAGCGCCAGCGACCATAGCGAGGCCATCAACTGTCCCGCCGAAATCGCCACGCTCCAACCGGGGCGCGCGGCTTGACCCGCCGAGACCCAGGCGAACGCCAACGCGACGAGGTCGGCGGCGAGCAGCGGAACCGAACTCCAGGCGGCGGCCGCGCGCGTCGCCGCCGCCGATCCTCGTCCCGCGATTAGATGCGCAGCGGCGTTGAGAAGCCAACCGTTGAGATAGTAGCCCAGCGTCGCCAGGACAATGATTGCCGCGGCGACAGCGGCCAGGGTCGCGAGGGTCGCAGGCTCGCGCGACGACGCGAAGAGCGCCGCTTTGTCGGGGAACGCCGCAATCAGGCTGAAAAGCGCCGCCGTCAGGGCGATCAGCAACGGGGTCGCGCTTTGGCCTTGCGCGAGCGCCGCCTCGATGGCGACGCGCGGCCGAAACCAGAGCGATCGCCAGGGATTGGCGTAAGAGGACGAGGGCGCATCCGACATTGAGACCTCCGATATTGCGGCCTCGACACGGGCTCGTCGAGTGAGTTAGCAACACCGGCGGGCTTGCGCGGTGGCGCGCGCCACGCGCCGGCGGCGCGGCTACGGTCAAGTTCCTCTCGGTTTCGCCCTTGCGGTGGCGGCAGCTTGCGCCGGGTTTTCCGGCCAGACGTGGCGGGGATAGCGCCCGCGCAGATCGGCGCGCACGGCGCTCCAGGAGCCGCGCCAAAAGCCCGGCAGATCGCGGGTGATCTGGATCGGGCGATGCGCGGGCGAGAGCAGGTGCAGCGTGAGCGGAACGCGCCCGCCTGCAAGGGCCGGATGCTGCGTCAGGCCGTACACTTCCTGCACCCGCAGCGAGATCGCGGGGCCGCCCTCCGCGTCGTAGTCGACGGCGAAAGCATTGCCGGTGGGCGCGGTGAAATGGGTCGGCGCCTCGCGCTCCAGCCGCTGCTGCGCGCCATAGTCGAGTTGGGCCTTCAGCGCGAGGCCGAGATCGTCGGCGCCGACTTCGGCCAGCGCAGTCTTGCCCACGAGGTAGGGCGCGAGCCAGTCGGGAGAGGCGGCCAGCGCGGCGTCGGTGAGGTCGGGCCAAAGGTCGGGCTCGGCGCGTCGCAGGAACGCCACGCGGTCGCGCCATTGCCGCAGCGGCTTGCTCCATGGCAGTCGCTCGACACCCAGCGACAGCAGGCCGCGCGCGAGCGCGAGCGCGGCCTGCGCGTCAGCGGGGACGGACAAGGTCTGCTCGGCAAGCGTGAGCGCGCCGAGGCGGCGGCGGCGGCGCATCCGAAGGGCTGCGGCGGCGCGGTCGAAGGTCAGTTCATCGGCGGTCTCGATCGCGTCGGCGCCGAGCGCCTCGACCTCGTCCGCCGTCAAGGGCGCGGCAAGCAGGATGCGGGCGGCGCCGGCGCGGCCGGCGATCTCGCCCACCGCGAGAAAGGACGCGCCGGCGAGCGGATCGTGTGGCTCGACCGCCGCCGCCCGGCCATTGGCCATGAGAAACTCTCCGCGCTTGCCCCTCGCGCGCGCGATGCGGTCGGGGAAGGCGCGGGCGAGCCAGACGGCCGGCGGCTCGGCGGGGCGGCCCCTCACCCCGACCCTCTCCCCGTCAACGGGGAGAGGGAGGCTTCCCGCCGTCGGGCGCGCCGCGCGTTGCGACAGATTTCGCGCCAGACGCCGCGCGTCTTCGGCGCGGGGCGAGCGGTCGCGGCGGAAGGCGGCGAGGCGCTCGGTCAGGTCGACGGCGTTTCCGCCCAGGCCGTGCTCGCTGACCACAGTGGCGATTTCGGCCGCGTAAGCCGCCGCGCCCTCGCGCGCGGCGTCGACCAGCATCCGCGCGAGGCGGGGCGGCAGCGCGAGCCGAGCAATGGCGCGACCTTCGTCCGTGACCCGGGCCGCCGCGTCGAGCGCGCCGAGCCTCGTCAGCAAGGCGCGCGCCTCCGTCATCGCCGCGCGCGGCGGGGGATCGAGGAAGGCGAGGGAAGCGGGATCGGCGACGCCCCACAGCGCCAGATCGAGCGCCAACCCTGAGAGGTCGGCCGCCAGGATTTCCGGCTGCGCATAGGGGGCAAGGCCGCCATTGGCGGCCTCCTCCCACAGCCGATAGCAGATTCCGGGCTCGACCCGGCCGGCGCGGCCGCGTCGCTGATCGGCGTTGGCGCGGGAAACGCGGATGGTCTCCAACCGGGTCAGGCCGAGGTCAGGCTCGAACCGGGGCGCGCGCATCAGGCCGGAATCGACCACCACGCGCACGCCCTCGATGGTGAGCGAGGTTTCCGCGATCGAGGTGGCGAGCACGATCTTGCGTTTGCCCGGGGACGCCGGGGACACGGCGCGATCCTGCGCGCGGGCGTCGAGCGCGCCGTAAAGGGGCGCGATCTCGACATGGGGGTCATTGATCCGCTCACTCAGCGCGGCGGCGACGCGGAGAATCTCGCCCTGGCCGGGCAGGAAGGCGAGGATCGAGCCGCGTTCTTGCGCCAGCGCGGTAAGGATCGCCCGCGCGACCTGATCCTCGACGCGCAGCGCGGGATCGCGGCCGAGATAGCGCGTTTCGACCGGGAAGGCGCGGCCGGCGCTCTCGATCTCAGCCGCGCCCTGCATGAGTTTGGCCAGGCGCGCGCCGTCCAGCGTCGCCGACATGACGAGCAGGCGCAGATCCTCGCGTAGCGCGCCCTGCGAATCGAGCGCCAGCGCGAGGCCGAGGTCGGCGTCGAGCGAGCGCTCGTGGAATTCGTCGAACAGCACGGCCGCGATTCCCCTCAACTCGGGATCGTCGACGATCATGCGCGCGAACACGCCCTCGGTGACGACCTCGATCCGGGTTTTCGCCGAAACGAGGCTTTGCAGCCGCACGCGCAGGCCGACCGTCTCGCCGACGCGCTCGCCAAGGCTCGCCGCCATCCGGTGCGCGGCGGCGCGGGCGGCGAGCCGGCGCGGCTCCAGCACGAGGATTTTGCTTTCCCGCGCGAAGGGCTCGTCCATCAGCGCCAGCGGCACGCGCGTGGTCTTGCCCGCGCCCGGCGGGGCGACCAGCACCGCGCGCGTGGCGCTCGCCAGCGCCTTCGCCAGCGCGGGCAAAGCTTCGTCGATCGGCAGGGCGTCGGGAAAAGCGCGCATCAGGCGCTTGGTATCCGGGCGCGGGGGCGGGAGGGAATAGGAAATCGCGCGCGGTCGCGCATTTTGCGGGCGGTCAGCCTCGCGCAAGCCGGACAGGCGATGCGAGGATGGGGTGTTTCGCGTCGTTTTGGAGGCTTGCCGACGGGAGAATCCGACATGCTTGTGCCGGGACTGGGCGCTGCGATGGATGTCGCGCGCGATAAACGCCACCGCGCCCCGGAGCGCCGCGCGCGCGAAGAACCGCAGAGTTCGCGCGAGCCCGAGGCTGCGCCGCCGGTCGTCGAGGAAAGCGCGACTTATGACGCCGCCTATTTCGCCAACCGTTTCAGATCGCAGATGTGGCGCCTCAGCGCCTACGCCCAGGAGCCGCCGCCGCCCGATCGCGACGGGGACACCAAGCTGTTCGAATTTTTCGCCCATCTCAACTTGCTGCTGCTGGCGGTCAGAGAAGGCGACATCGCGAGCGCGCGCGCGGCCGCCGATGCCCTGGAGATGGAGGTGCTGACGGAACGCGGCCTCGCTGCGTCGGCGGGCGGTCCCGCCGCTGCGCCCTGGGCGAGCAATTTCGGACGCCTGACAAGCGCGGCGGATTCCTATGACGAATTCGCCGAAACGCAGGATCCGGCCCTGGTCGACGCGCCGGTCGGCGGCGTCGCCTATGACACGCTGACCCATTATCTCGCCGACGAGACGCCCCCGGTTTGACGTTGAACGTCGGGCACGGTTTCGGCGGCCGCGCAACTGCGCTATATTCCCCCTGTAGCGACGCGCTGGCGTGGGGCGAATGAAAGACAGCGAAGAAAACATCATTCTGGTCGACGAAGCGGATCGCGAGGTCGGCCTCGCGCCGAAACTCGAAGCGCATCGGCAGGGCTTAAGGCATCGCGCGATTTCGGCTTGCGTGCTCGACCGGCGCGGGCGGATGCTGTTGCAGCGCCGCGCTTTCGGCAAATACCACTCCGGCGGCCTGTGGACCAACGCCTGCTGCACGCATCCGCGCCCGGGCGAGACGGTTCTCGACGCCGCGCGACGGCGCCTGGGCGAGGAACTCGGAGTCGATTGCGAGCTGAAATTCGTGCTGCGCACACACTATCGCGCCGATGTCGGCAACGGCCTGATCGAGGACGAGGTGGTGCATCTGTTCGTGGGCGCTTACGAGGGGGTCGTGACGCCCGACCCCGATGAGGTATCCGGCTACGAATGGGTGTCGCGCGCGGATTTGCGCGCCCGCATCGCCGCCCATCCCGAGGCCTACACCTACTGGTTCCGGCATTACATGCGGGCGCACGGCGACAAGATGTTCTCCAGTCTGGCGGCCTGAGCGATGGCGCGGCTCAGGATTGGCACGCGCGGCTCGCCGCTGGCGCTGGCGCAGGCGCATGAGACGCAGCGTCGGCTCGCCGCCGCGTGGAGCCAGGACGCGAGCGCGTTCGAGATCGTGGCGATCAAGACCAGCGGCGATCTGATTCAGGATCGCGCGCTGAGCGAAGCCGGCGGCAAGGGACTGTTCACAAAAGAGATCGACGCCGCCATGCTGCGCGGCGAAATCGACATCGCCGTACATTCCTCGAAGGATCTGCCGACGATTTTGCCCCCGGGCATTGTCGTGGCCGGCTATCTCGCGCGCGAGGACGCGCGCGATGCGCTGATTTCCGCCCGCGCGACGAATTTTGCCGGGCTGCCGCAAGGCGGCACGCTCGGCACCGCCTCGCTGCGGCGGCAGGCGCAGGCCAAGCGGCTGCGGCCCGATCTGCAAGTCGGCCTGTTGCGCGGCAATGTCGAGACGCGGCTGGGCAAGGCGGAGCGCGGCGAGATCGACGCGACGCTGCTGGCCTTTGCCGGGCTCAAGCGCCTGGGGTTGGCGCATCGCGCGACGGCGCTGCTGGGGACCGACGAATTTCTGCCCGCTGTCGGGCAGGGCGCGATCGGGCTGACGGCGCGGCCGAGCGACAACGGGGCGCTCGACGCATTGGCGCCGATTCTGGATGCGGCGACGGCCGACGCGCTGGCCTGCGAGCGGGCGTTTCTGGCCGTGCTCGACGGCTCCTGCAAGACGCCTATCGCCGGCCACGCCGTGCTTGAGGGCGCAGGCTTGCGGTTTCGCGGCGCGGTCTATCGCGCCGACGGCTCGGAGACGTTCGAGGCGACGCTGGCCGGCGCCCGCGAGGAGGCGGCCGAAATCGGCGCGGCGGCGGGATGGGAATTGCTGGCGCGGCTGCCGGCGGGCGTGTTGGCGGACAAATAAGCCCAATTGGAAACGAACGCAGACGTTGGCGGGCGCGCCAGGCGCGCCCGCCAGCGACGGATGTCAGTGGAAAATCTTCGCTGCGTTGAGCACCGTCATATAGACGCCCCAGGCGATCGGGATTCCCACCACGCTCCAGGCGATCAGCGCGAACAGGTTGAAGCCGCCGCGATCGATGCCGAAGCTCATGTCGCCGGTCGCTGCGGCGGCGGGCCCTGCGGGACCCGTCGGCGCCTCCTTGATCAACCATTTCGAATCGACCGGCCGGATCAGCGCATTGGCGACCAGGCCGATGACGAGAAGGGCGACGAGCGCATAGAATATCGTGTCGTAGATATGTTCGCGCGGGATCTTCTCGGCGACCCGCGTGTCGTGCAGATAGTTGACGAGCACCGGGCCGAGAATGCCCGCCGTGGACCACGCGGTCAGCAAGCGGCCGTGGATCGCGCCGACGTAGCGGGCGCCGAACATGTCGGCGAGATAGGCCGGCACGGTCGCAAAGCCGCCGCCGTACATCGAGGCGATGATGCAGATCACCGCGGCGAAGAAGCCTAGCGCCGACATGCCGGCCAGCGTCGTCAGCGAACCGTAGCAGAGGATGCCGAGGATGAAGAACACGAAATAGGTCGCCTTGCGGCCGATCTTGTCCGACAACGAGGCCCAGAAGAAACGGCCGGCGATGTTGAACAGCGAGAACAAGCCGACGAAGCCGCCCGCCACCGCGCCCGCAAGCTTGCGGTGATCGTCGGTGAAACTGGCGAAGCCGACCGACTTATCGCCGAACAGGGCGCCGCCGAACGTCTCCTGCAACATCGGCGCGGCGGCGCCGATGACGCCGATGCCGGCCGAGACGTTCATCAGCAGCACGATCCAGATCAACCAGAACTGCGGCGTCTTGTGCGCGTCTTCAAGCGCGACATTGCCGTGCGTGATCATCGCATGGGCTTTGTCGGTCGGCGGCGACCAGCCGGACGGCTGCCAGCCCTCGGGCGGCACGCGATAGCTGAGCGCGCCGCCGACCATGAACACGAAATAGACCGCCGCCATGGCGAGGAAGGTTTGCCAGACGCCCGGCGCGGTCGGCGTCTTGAAATTGGCCATCAACAGATTGGCGAGCGGCGAGCCGATCATGGCGCCGCCGCCAAAACCCATGATCGCCATGCCGGTCGCCATGCCGCGCCGATCGGGAAACCATTTGACCAGCGTCGAGACGGGCGAGATGTAGCCCAGGCCCAGCCCGATTCCGCCGATCACGCCGGAGCCTAGCCACATCAACCAGAGTTGGTGGATGTAGACGCCATAGGCAGAGATCACCAGACCGCCGCACCAGCAGAGCGCCGAGACCAGACCCGCCTTGCGCGGCCCGGCCCGCTCCAGCCAGCCGCCCCAGATCGCCGCCGAGGAGCCGAGCAGCACGAAGAAGAGCGTGTACATCCAGCCAAGATCGAATTGCGTCCAATCGCAATCGGTGGCGAACAGGGCGTGGCCGGTGATGGCGAGCTTGCCGCCGAAGGTCGTCGCGTCGCCCGGGCAGGCGATCGGCTTAGGCGCGCCCGTGGCGGCGGCGACGACGCGGCCCAGCGGCACCCAGAACACCGAGAAGCCATAGGCCATGCCGATGCAGAGATGAATGGCGAGCGCCGCCGGCGGCACGAGCCATCGGTTGAAACCGGGTTTAGCCACGGTCGCAGCCTTGTCGAGCCAGCCAGGACTTAAATCCGCTATTGCAGATGTCGACGCCATTTGCCTTCCCCCTCATAGACCGCCGCTGCGAATTACTACGCGCTGGCGAATTCCTTGCGCAGGATAGCAAAGCCCGCGGCCGCTGTCCCATTCAGACGTATATTTTCGCCATCGAGCGCGGCCAGCGTTTCCGCGATCATCTTCGGCGTCC
>JANYIH010000080.1 GCA_025358745.1 Hyphomicrobiales bacterium
TGGAGCAGATCGTTTATCGCAGCACGGCCTCGGAGCGCGCGGCGTTGTTCTGGCGCTGGACGATGGGGTTCAATGCGACGATTGAATCGGTGCATCGTTGGGCCTGGTGGTTTGCCGTGCTCTGCCCGCTCACCGGCGGCATCGGCATCCTGCTGACCGGAACTGTTGTCGATAACTGGTATCTCTGGGCCGTGCGTCACGCCATTGCGCCGTCGTATCCGCACGCCTTTCCGCCTGTCGTCGACCCGGCGGCCGCTTCGGGAGGCGCAACATGAGGATTTGGCATGCTTTCGTTGCGAGCGTGGCGATATTGCTCACAGTCGCCATGTTGTTCACCGCGGGTTGGGTCGGGCCGCCGATCCTCACCACGCAGACCGGCTATCGTGGCCTCGGCCTCGAACAGCTTACGACGCCCGCGGCGGCTCGGCTCGTCGCCTATGCGAACAAATTGCCGGACCCGATCGACAGAGCCTCGCCCGACGGCGATCGCGCCGGCAAAGCCTATGAAAACGTGAAGGTGCTGGGCGATCTCAGCGTCGACCAGTTCAATCGCGTGATGCTGGCGCTTTCTCAATGGGTCGCGCCGGCTGAGCAAGGTTGCAACTACTGTCACACCGAAAAGAGCATGGCCAACGACGGCCTATACACGAAGCGCGTCGCCCGGCGTATGCTGGAGATGACGCGCGATATCAACACGAAATGGAAAGCGCATGTGGGCGTCGTCGGCGTCACCTGCTACACCTGCCATCACGGCGCGCCCGTGCCAAAGAACATCTGGTTCGAAGGGGTTTCGCCAAACGCTGGCGGTTTTGCGGCTTCGAACGACGGCTTCGGGCATCCAAACATATTGAATGGCGCGACCTCGCTCTCAAGCGATCCGTTCACGGGCTTGCTAGATGGCAAGAATGCGATCCGCGTTCAGGCGAACAAGGCGCTGCCGGTCGGTTATGGCGCGCCGCTTCAGGCGACCGAAAAGACATATGCGTTGATGATCTCGATGTAGACGAGCTTGGGCGTCAATTGCACTTTCTGTCACAATTCCCGCGCCTTCGAGAATTGGGAGCAGAGCTCGCCTGCGCGGGTGACCGCGTGGCAAGGGATGCAGATGACGCGCGATCTCAACACCAATTATCTCGATCCGCTCAAGGCGGAGTTTCCCGCCAACCGGCTGGGTCCGTATGGCGATGGGCCGAAGCTCTATTGCGCGACCTGCCATCAGGGCGTGAACAAACCCTTGCTTGGGGCCAGCATGGCTGAGGATTGGCCAGAGCTTGGCGGCGCGCCCGCGCCACAATAGACCAAGCGCATGCCAAGTGAAAAGACGCTCGCGGTCGCCGCGGGCGTCTTTTTCTGCGCCTACCCGAAAGCCGCGCTCCGATAGTTTCCGCGCAACGATTTGCCTCCCGTGCGCGCGGGTGCGCGGCGTTGGACTGTAGCAAAGCCGCAAAGCGCTCGGCGCCTCCAAGCCCTCGCGTTGGTTGAAGGAGAAGCGCAGAACGAGCTTTGCCCGCGTGCGGGGATGTTTGAACGAAAGCGAGGTTCGGCGTGCGAGCCCCGCTATCGCGGCGCTATTCCGCCGCCTTGCGCAGTTCCGGATAGGCGCAATCGAGCGGCGCGCCCGCGCCGTTGCGTCGCAGCGGCAGGATCTGAGCCTGATGGAACGGCAGATCGAGTTCGTTCCAGACATCGACCAGCGCCTCGACCAGTGCCGAAACATGCGCTTCGGTGTGACGCGGCGTCGGCGTGATGCGAAGGCGCTCGGCGCCGATCGCGACGGTCGGGTAGTTGATCGGCTGGATGTAGATCGCGTGCCGACGCAACAGGAGATCGCTCGCGGCCTTGCAGCGCTCCGCGTCGCCCACTATCAGCGGCACGATATGCGACGAGTTCGGCAGGACAGGGAGGCCCGCGCCGGCAAGCGCGTGTTTTGTCAGCGCGGCCATGTACTGATGCCGCTCGCGCTCCACGGGTGATTGCTTGAGATGCCGCACGGCGGCGGTCGCGCTGGCGGTGATCATCGGCGGCAGCGTCGCGGTGAAGATGAACTGAGGCGCGTAACTGCGAACCACGTCGACGATGACGGCGTCGGCGGCGATGTAGCCGCCCAGCGCGCCAAATCCCTTGGCGAGCATGCCTTCGATCACGTCGACCCGGTCCATTAAACCTTCTCGCTCGCAAACGCCCGCTCCGCGCGCGCCGTGCATGCCGACGGCGTGCACCTCGTCGACATAGGTCATCGCGCCGTGACGTTCGGCCAGATCGACTATCTGCGCGATCGGCGCGATGTCGCCGTCCATGGAATAGAGGCTTTCAAACGCGATCAGCTTTGGCCGACGCAGACCGGCTTCGATCAGCAACGTTTCGAGATGACGGACATCGTTGTGGCGCCATACTTTCTTCTCGCAGCCCGACCGGCGCACGCCCTCGATCATCGAATTGTGATTCAGGGCGTCAGACAGGATCAGGCAATCGGGCATCAGCGAGGCGAGCGTCGAGATCGCGGCCAGATTGGAGGTCCAGCCGGAGGTGAAGGCGAGCGCCGCCGATTTGTGGTGGAGGTCCGCGAGTTCGCGCTCAAGTTCGACGATCGTGTTGTGCGTACCCGAGATGTTGCGCGTGCCGCTGGCCCCGGCGCCATGGCAGAGGAGCGCCGCGCGCGCCGCCTCGACAACCTTGGGATGCCCTCCCATGCCGAGATAGTCGTTGGAGCACCAGATCGTCACATCGCGGGGCGCCTCGTCGGCGGCGGCCGGCCGCCAGAGGGCCAGCGGAAAACGGGCGGCGTCGCGCTCCAGGGTCGCGAACACGCGATAGCGGTTTTCGTCTTTGAGCCGCTGCACGGCGCCTTCGAAATATGTCCCATAGCCGGGCCTATTCATCGGCGGAGCCTTTCCCGTTTGAGTCCTGTCTGGTCAAGCGGCGCAACTCTCGAAGGCGGCGCGCAGGCGAGTGCGATCGAAGCCTCGACCGGTTGCGAGCATGATGGGCTCGCATAGTCTGCTCGGCACGAAAGGCGTGATGCGCGCGCGGGCGTTGGCGATTTCAAACGCAACCCAGCGGCCGCGTACACGCATCGCGCCCCTCACGCTGTCGAGTTCGCCAAACGCGCCGGCGGCGATCAGTTCGAGAATGTGCGCCAGCGTGCGGTCGTCGCCGATCTCGGGCAAGGGGGTCGACCAACCCGCGGGCGAGCCTTCGGTCGGCACGGCAAGCGCGGCGATCTCCGCTTCGAGCGTGTCAGCGAAATCGCCCGGCGGTTTCAGCGACGATGCGCCCCAGAGAATATTGCCGTTCATCGGCGCGATCAGGAACCAATGTTCCAGCGCCGCCAGCGCCATCAAGGTCGCCAGCATGGTGAATCCGACCTGCTCGAACGGACTGTCGCGGCGATCGACCGCCATCGCGGCGAGCAGGGTGTTTGCAACCGTCGAGACGGTGACCGAGAACGGAAAGAACATATTCATCGGCCGGCGCGTCATGAAGCTTTCGAGATAGGCGAGATGGCGGG
>JANYIH010000081.1 GCA_025358745.1 Hyphomicrobiales bacterium
CAGGCCGCCCGCGGCGCAGACGACGATGTCGGATTTTTCCCCCGCCCGCATGAGCGCGCCGAGCACTTCCGCGTCGCTGGGCAATTCCGCGTTGGTCGCGGCGGTGTAACGCGCGGCGGTCGTTTCCCAATCGGCCTTGGCTTTGCGCGCCGCCTCGGCGTGGGCTTGGGGCGCCTTCCAGTCGCCAAGTTTTTCGTCGAGCGCGGCGAGCGCCGCCCTGACGTCGCCGACAACGCCGACCGCCCGGTGCTTGGCGGCGTCGAACGGCTGGACGTTGAGCGAGATGAACCGCCGCTCCGGGTTCTGGAACAGCGCCCAGGACCCGGTAGTGAAGTCCTGAAACCGGGTGCCGACGCCCAGAATGACATCGGCGTCGCTCGCCACCGTGTTGGCGGCCGCCGTGCCTGTCACCCCGACCGCGCCCATCGCCAGCGGATGTTCGTCCGGAATCGCCGACTTGCCGGCCTGCGTTTCGGCGACGGGAATCCGACGCTTGACGCAGAAGTCGAGCAGCTCTTTTTCGGCGAGAGAATAAAGCACGCCGCCGCCGCAGACGACGAGCGGACGTTTCGCTGTCCGAAGCAGCGCCGCCGCGTCCTCGACCTCGCGGGGATCGGGAACAGGGCGGCGAATGCGATGGATGCGCGGCGCGAAGAACGATTCGGGATAATCGTAGGCTTCCGTCTGCACGTCCTGGCAGAAAGCGAGCGTCACGGGGCCGCATTCCGCGGGATCGGTCAATACGGCCATCGCGCGCTGGAGCGCGGGGACGATCTGCTCGGGGCGGGTGATGCGGTCGAAATAGCGGGAGACCGGGCGGAAGCAGTCGTTGGCGCTGACCGTGCCATCGCCGAAATCCTCGACCTGCTGCAACACCGGGTCGGGCTTGCGGGTCGCGAACACGTCGCCGGGGATCAGCAGGACGGGCAGCCGATTGACGTGCGCCACCGCGGCGGCGGTGACCATATTGGTTGCGCCGGGGCCGATCGAGGCGGTGCAGACCATCATGCGGCGGCGGCGCGACGCCTTGGCGAAGGCGATCGCGGCATGGGCCATCGCCTGCTCGTTGTGGGCGCGGAAGGTCGGAAGCTCGTCGCGGTAGGCATGCAGCGCCTCGCCGAGCCCGGCGACATTGCCATGGCCGAAGATCGCGAACACACCCTCGAACAGCCGCTCCTCGCGCCCATCGATTTCAACGCGCTGCCGGCTGAGGAAGCGCACCATCGCTTGCGCTGCGGTTAGACGCACCATGGGCCCATCTCCTTTGGCGTTTCCCCTGCTTTGACGCCGATAGCCCCGTTCCAGCAGCCAAGCAAATGAAACAAAAATTCTATTCACAAGTCAATATGGAACAGGTATTCTTTTTGCCGGAGCCGCGCCAGGGCGCGCCAGGGAGGAAGCCATGCGTTTCGGAGTCATTGGAGCAGGTCGGATCGGCAAGATTCACGGCGGCAATATCGCGCGACGAAGCGATTGCGCGCTCGCCCTGGTGGCGGACGCCGACGCCAACGCGGCCCATGCGCTGGCGACGTCGACCGGCGCCAAGGTCGGTTCCGTCGAGGAGATCATCGCCGCCAAGGACATCGACGCCGTCGCCATCTGCTCGCCCACCGACACGCACGCCGATCTGATCGAACTGGCCGCGAAGGCCGGCAAGGCCATCTTCTGCGAGAAACCGATCGATCTCTCGGTCGAGCGCGTGCGCGCTTGCCTGGAGGTCGTCCGATCCTCCAAGGTGAAACTGATGATCGGCTTCAACCGCCGTTTCGACCCCAATTTCGCTTCGGTGCGCAAGCGAATCCAGGACGGGGCGATCGGCCAGGTCGAGATCGTGCAGATCACCTCCCGCGATCCCTCGCCGCCGCCGATTTCCTATATCGAACGCTCGGGCGGCCTGTTCCGCGACATGATGATCCACGACTTCGACATGGCCCGTTTTATCCTCGGCGAAGAGCCTGTCTCGGTCTCGGCGTTCGGATCGTCGCTGGTCGATCCCCAAATCGGCAAGGCCGGGGACGTCGACACCGCCGTGGTGATCCTGCAGACCAAATCCGGCAAAGTCTGCGAGATCTCGAATTCGCGCCGCGCCACCTATGGCTACGACCAGCGCGTCGAGGCGCACGGCTCCAAGGGCATGCTGGCGGCGAACAATATCAGGGAGACGACGGTCGAACACGCCGGGGCGCATGGAATCACCACGGACAAAGTGCTGAATTTCTTCCTGGAGCGATATGAGAGCGCCTATCGCAGCGAGCTGGACGCTTTCGTCAACGCCGCAAAAACCGGCGCCGAGCCCACCCCGAGCGGACAGGACGGCCTCATGGCGCTCGTTTTGGCGGACGCGGCCTACCGGTCCTGGAAGACAGGTCAAACGGTTTCCTTCTGAAGGCCGGCCGCCGTCGCGATCCTTCACCAGGCGAGGTTCGCCGGCCAGCCAAGCGGCGATCTCTGAAACGACCGCGGCGAACCCCCCGCCGCATTTCGCCCCGGCCCGCAACTCCATCCCGCGGCGCCGGGATCGATTGTCTTCGTCTCTCGACGCTTCCACTTTTAGATTTGAACGATCAGTGATGTTCGCCCGCGCGCTTCGACCTATCTATACCTCTGGCAAGTATGGCTAATCAGCGATGCAAGCGGCCGCGGGCTTGATGCGCGCTGTAGCTCCAAAATAATTTTCGGGTCCCGTGGAACCAAAATGCGCGTGCGGTGTTTTCGAACCAAGCGCGCGCCGCCAGCGCTCAAGAGGGGGCATGACAATGCGTTTCGGAATCTTGGACTTTGCCGCCGGGGCGGCGATAGCTTTTAGCGTGCTAAGCCGAGCGGCCAGATTATTTGTGGCGACACTGATCGACTTCGACGATCTTGACCCGTTGGCGGTTTCGCCGAAGCGGGGAACGCTAGGGCGACGGCTTTCGCAGTTTGGTTTTTTCGGCACCCGCGCACAATCCGCCTCCAGTTCGGGAACGCTTTGGTTGATGCGGCCGGCCGAGGCGCTCAAAGCGTCGTCACACCACCGTTGAGCAAACCCGCATCAGAATTTCGGCCGCTGAAGGTCCGAATACACCGAACCCGCGAATGTCCACCAATCGAAAGGAAAACAGACAATGTCTAACAGGGCGCTGACGACCGTGGGGCCGCTCTTGACCCCCACGGATCTGCAACCAAAGGACGCCGCCGCAATCGCCGCGGCGCTGAATCCTATCGTCGCGGATTGTTTCGCCTTGTATATCAAGACCAAGAACTTCCACTGGCATATGAGCGGGCCACACTTTCGCGACTATCACCTGTTGCTCGATGAACAGGCGGATCAAATTTTTGCCGCGATAGATCCGCTCGCGGAGCGATTGCGCAAATTGGGACAGCGCACGCTCACGTCTGTCGGCTCGATCGCCGGGCATACCCGTGTCAAGGACAATGACGAAGTCTACGTCGAGCCGAAAGACATGTTGGGGGAACTCATGGAAGACAACAAAAGGTGCGCCGCCGCGATGAGAAAAGCCCACAAGCTCTGCGATGACGTCCAGGATAGCGGCACCGCTGGACTGCTGGAAACCTTGGTCGACGAGACCGAACGAAGAACCTGGTTTCTGTTCGAGGCCAGCAGGGACCCGGACGCCTCCGGACATTGAGCGATCTCGCCAAACGCTCGCAACGAACGCTGCGGGATTGGCTCGAGTTGGGACGGTCGCGTGCGAAGTCTAGAGGGCGTTTGCCTGGAAATGCGAGAGATACGGGGGGTCGAATTGAAGGAGATTGGCGCAATACCGCGTGGGCGTCGGATCGTGCTGGTTTGCGAAGATGAACCTCTGATACTTATGAACCTCGCAGAAATGCTCACCGAGCTTGGTTACCACGTCCTTGAGACGAGCGACGGCGCCGGGGCCTTGGCGATGGCTGCGGATAACCACTTCGATGTCCTCATCACCGATGTCGGGCTTCCCGACATGTCGGGAAGAGCGCTTGCGGAGCGAATTTCCGGATCTCGGCCGGAAGCGCCGATCATTTTCGCGACGGGCCGGGCCAAGGACGATTTGGCCGATTTGGCGATGTCGGGGACGGCGATCGGCTATTTGTCGAAGCCATTTTCTCTCGACACGCTAAAATCGGCGCTTCAGGAAGTCGGCGCGACCGGGCGGCATGATTCTTAAGGGGGCGCGCCCGCGCCGCAACTCTCATGGCGGCGGCGCCGGGTTCGGAAACCCCGAAATCACTTTATCTCTGGATGCATTGATATGACCGCTGAAGGTGAAGACAAGAATGCCGACGGGAAGCCCCTGCGCCCAGCGAAACGCCTCGGCGCGAAGGGAGCGAACTTCGCCTTGGCCCCCGTCGTCAATGCGACAATCGGGCGGCGTCTGGAGGCCCACTACCGCGCATTGACGGACGAACCGTTGCCTGATCGCTTCATGGTTCTGCTCGCGGAACTGCGCGCGAAGGAAGTCAAGAAATGACTTCGCGCACGCAGACCAGGACAACCGCGCCGCCAACCGACTTATTCAGGGAAGGCATGGTCAAGGAAATGCCAAACCTTCGCGCGTTCGCTATATCGCTATGTGGAAATGTAACCCAGGCCGACGATCTGGTGCAGGAAACGCTGCTCAAGGCCTGGTCGAACGCCCAGAGCTTCGAAACGGGATCCAATCTTCGGGCGTGGATGTTCACGATTCTGCGCAATACATATTTCTCAATATATCGACGAAAGGGACGCGAGGTTCAGGACAGCGATGGAATCTACGCCAACCGCATCGCCACCGCCGCCCCGCAGGAAAGCGCGGTGGAAATGCAGGAATTCCGCGTCGCGCTGGCCAAACTCTCCGAAGAACACCGCGAAGCGCTGTTGCTCGTCGGCGCCTCTGGATTTTCCTACGAAGAGGCGGCTGAGGTCTCCGGCGTGGCGGTGGGAACCGTGAAGAGCCGCGTCAATAGGGCGCGCGCCAAACTCGCCGTATTGTTGGGAATCACAGGGCCCGAGGATATCGGCTCCGGCCAGATTTCCGACGCCGTGGTCAAACGATTCGACGGCAGCGGATTGGCGTGACCATCGCTGGGCCTGGTTATTTCGTGACCCACCTCGTCGCCCTCGCGTGAGCGGTCGCCGAACAGAGCCTCCTTGATGTGCGACGACCTACCAATCGAAAGGCGACGCGGCGAATATGTTGGAGGCAAGACTATTTCTCATTCGGCGCGGCGTCCGACCGACGCTTGCATTCCGACCGCGCAACCCGCTATTTCTGGATCGACTGGCGGCGTCGATCCACATTTCCCCTGAGCCCGGGACGTCGGGGTGCGCGGTTGGTTGCTGATGCCAATTCTCATATAATGTCAGGCCGTTTCCCACTCGCGGCTTGCGATGGGGAGCGTTCCACCTTAGATCCGCGCCGCTTCCTTTGCCGATCGTGGAGGGGGCGGCGTGAAGGGCGCGGCCGGATTTTGACCCAGAAAAGCTGCTATTTCCAGAGCCGCAGGGCATTGTCGGTGGGGCTATGACTCAAAAGCCCATCGCGGCCCGTGGCCGGTCCATCGGTTATCTTTTGCTCACGCTCGTCGTTTCCATTTTCGTGCCGCTGATTGGCCTTTTCACCTGGCAGGCGGTCCAGGCGGCCCGAGAACAGCGCGTCGCAATCGAGGCTAAACGAACGGAAATCGCCAGTCTCGTATCTCAGCGCATCGACTCTGAAATAGAACGCTATTTCGGCGTTCTGGAGGGGTTGGCGTCCCTGCTCGAAAGCACCGACGCAACCAGACCAACCCTGGAAGACGTGAGAATTCGGCTTGCCTCCGACGCCAATATTGCCAACATCTGGAGCATTTCCGACGCTGGGTCTGTCTCGGAGATTTGCAGAGGGTCCCGAGACTGTCGCGTTGACGAACAACTGATCGATAAGGTCCTTAAGGGAACTCCCGCCGTAACGGGCGTATGGGAGGCCAGTCCGGGCGACGCGCGGATTCTTCTGGCGTCGCCGCCGCGCGTCGGCTCCAATCGTCGGGCGGGGCTCGCCATTGAGCTTCGCGTTTATTTTCTCAGTCGCGTGGCGTTCGACAATTTCGAACTCGGTCCGGGTTGGCTCGTCGGCGTCGTTGATAGGACAAATCGTTTTGTCGCCAGGAGCCTGCGACCGGAACGCCACCTTGGCGGCGTCGCACGACCGGAACTGGCCGCCATCGCGGCAGGAGCCGAGAGCGGCGGGACATTTGAAAACGTCACGCTTGAAGGCGTTGCAACGATCAACTCGTTTCACCATTCGCGGCTCACAAACTGGACCACGGTCGCGGCGGTGCCCAAGTCTGTGCTTGAGTCCCCGCTGAAGGCGAGTCTGCTGCTGGTGTTGTCGGTGTCCGGCGCAATTCTCGCCCTGACGACGGCGCTCGCGTTCCGGCAAGTCAGGAGAATTGTGGAACCGGTGCGTGATCTCAGCAAATACGCTATCGCTCTATCGACCGGACGCCCCTTTATTGGCGGGCGCTATCAAATCGCCGAGTTCGACGCCGTAAAATCGACGATGGAAAATACGATGAGCAATGCAGCGCGCCTTGCGGCCGTGGCGGCGACGTCTGGGGACGCGATACTCAGCGTCAGCACCGACGGAACAGTCCTGTCGTGGAATCGCGCCGCCGAAGATATGTTCGGCTACACGCAAGAAGAGATCGTAGGTCGCTCCAAACTCACCCTGGTGCCCGCCGATAGCCATCATGAGTTGGAAACCGAGAGGAAACGTGCGCTCCAGGGCGACTCCGTCAGTTTCGAAACTTTGCGCCGTCATCGCGACGGCGCTCTCATAAACGTTTCCATAACATCGGCGCCGATCTACGCGCCCAGCGGCGATGTGATCGCGATATCCTCGATTT
>JANYIH010000112.1 GCA_025358745.1 Hyphomicrobiales bacterium
TCAGCCAAACCCCGGACATTGCGCGCCCGCCCGAGGAATGGGTGCGCGGTCTTCAGGCGCTCGGCGCGGCGACGGCTTGCGCCACGCTGCACGCGCTTGGAGTGGGAGACGCATTCATGCAGGGGCCGACGGCGTGGAGCCAGAGCAAGCGGCTCGCCGGTCCCGCGTTGACGCTGCAATTCATGCCAAAGCGCGAGGATCTCTACGGCGAGGGTGAATATGGCGACGTGGAGAAGCAGTTGCACCGCCATGCGCTCTACCACGCCAGGCCCGGCGACTTCATCGTCGTGGATGCGCGCGGCGACATGCGCTCGGGCGTGTTTGGCGAGATGATGCTGACTTATTTCAAGGGGCGCGGCGGCGTCGGCGTGGTGGTCGACGGGTGTCTGCGCGATATCGCCGCGGTGAAGGCGCTCGATCTTGGGCTGTGGCTGCGCGGCGCGACGCCGAACTTCCATACGCAAAGCGGTCTGATGCCGTTCGCCGTCAACGCGCCTGTCGCCTGCGGCGGCGTGACCGTTTTGCCGGGCGATATCGTCGTGGCGGACGACGACGGCGCCTGCGTCATTCCGCAAGCCTATGCGCTGCGCGTCATCGAGCACGCGGGGACGCATCACGATTGGGAGGATTTTTCCCGCGAGCGGCTGCTCGCGGGCGGCGCGTTGCAGACCTATTATCCCCTGCACGAAGACGCGCGGGGCGAATACGAGGCCTGGCGGATGAAGCGCCGAGAGACTTAAGCGTCCCTGGGCGTCTTGGCGCGACGCATGCCGCGCTTGCCGAGTGCGATTCCAAAGACGACGCCCAGGAACACCGACTAAAGCGGCGAGACCCGAATCATCCCGCGCACGCCCTGCGTCAGATTGCGCATCGCGAGACGAAGTTGCGCGACATCGGCCTGGTGGCGAATCCGGTCGCCCAAAGCGGCGTGCGCGACGAAGCTCGACTGAGCCGCGTCGGCGGCGAGCGCGGCGTCGTCCTCCATTCCTTCCGAAGCGGCGGCGTAGGCCACACGCTCACCGTCCTGCGCCGTCTCGCGATGTGTCATGTTCATGGCGCGCTCCATTCTGCTTCACTGTCCCGCTAAAAACGCGGCGCGCGGCAGGGCGTTCCCTCGCACGAAATCAAGAAGCTGACATCTGGTGCGCCGCCGGAGCGCCGGCGATCGGTACGCGCAGCCGCGCGAGCAGGCCGTGGGGCGCGTGGTTCAACAATTCGATGCTGCCGCCGTGCCCCTCGGCGATCTCGCGCACGATCGCCAGGCCAAGGCCGAAGCCGCCGCCTCCGCGTTGCGAGCGGGCGTTGTCGCCCTTGAAGAACGGCTCGAATATTGGCCCGAGCATGGCCTCGGGCACGCCGGGGCCGTCGTCGATGACGTCGATCCAGACCTCGTCGCCACGTCGCGAGGCGCGGACCTCGACCCGCTCGCCGAATTTGCTGGCGTTGTCGACGAGATTGGTGACGGCGCGCGTCATGGCGTGCGGTCGGCAGGCGAAAGCGAGCCGGTCGGGTCCCTGATAGACGACATTGTGGCCGGTGTCGGCGAATTGGCCGCAAATTGTCTGCAACAGCGAGGGCAGGTCGGTCGAAATCGAGGTTTCGCTCTGGCCGACCTCGCGCATATAGGCGAGCGTCTCCGACAGCATTTCGTTGATGCCGGCGATCTCCTCCAGCATCGCGGCTTGCGCAGGCTCGTCGCGCAGGCGCTCGATGCGCAATCGAAGCCGCGTCAGCGGCGTGCGCAGATCGTGGCTGACGGCCACCAGCATGCGCGTGCGCTCGTCGACCAGCCGACGCACGCGCTTGCGCATCTCGTTGAGCGCACGCGCCGCCTGCGCCACCTCGATGGGACCGTATTCCAGCAAATCGGATGCGTCGGCCTCGCCAGGGCGGCCGAAAGCGCGCGCCGCGGAGGCGATCGACGACAAGGGCGCCGTCACCCAGCGCACGGCGTAAGCGGAGACGAACAGGATGACGAAAGTGATGACGCCGAGCGTGAACAGGGTTTGCGTCAAGACGAGGCTGCCGACCCCCGCATAGGGCGTGATGGAGAATCGCAGCGCGTGATCGTCGTCGATTTTGACGAAGATCGAATCCGCGTCCGCTTTTTTCGTCGAGCGGGGAAGGATATCGAGCCGCCAGCCGTGCTGCAAATCCTGCTCGATGTCGGAGATCATCGGGTTGGCCGCCGGCGGCCCCATGGCGTTGCCGGGCGGCGGTTTCGCCCAGGTGACGGAGACCGGCTCGGTGCTTCCGCTTTTGGGGACATACAACGAGTTGCCAAGGTCGCGCGCCTCCAGCACGCCATTGACGACGGCCGCGATCCGGGCGGCGCGGATTTGCACCATGGTCTGGTGCGAGGGTCCGACGCCGCCGGAATAGACGAGATAGAACATGACGGTTGAGGCGAGGAAGACGCCGAACAGCACGGCGCCGACCAGCACCCCGGTCAATTGCCCCGCGACGGTCCGCGGCGCGAAGCGACGCAGGCCGGCGATCATGCCGCCGTCACCTCGGGGGTGAAGATATAGCCGCCGAGGCGGATGGTCTTGATGAAGGTGGGATCGCCGATGTCGGGCTCGATTTTCTGGCGGATGCGGCTCACATGCACGTCGACGCTGCGCTCGACCGGGCCGGCGGTTCCGCTGTGGGTCAATTCCAGCAATTGCTCGCGCGACAGCACCTCGCCGGCGTGGGTGCAGAAGGCGAGCAGAAGGTCGAATTCGGCGCTCGTCATCGTGACCAGCGCGCCCTGCGGATTTATGAGCTTGCGCTCGGTCGGGTGGATCAACCAGCCCGCGAAACGCAGCGGACCCTGTCGCGGCCGCGCGCCCTCGCCGACGCGCGCGCGGCGCAGCAGCGCGCGGATGCGGGCGATCAATTCGCGGGTGTTGAACGGCTTGGTGACGTAATCGTCGGCGCCCAACTCGAGTCCGATGATTCGGTCGATGTCGTCGCCGAGCGCGGTGACCATCATGATGGGCAGGTTGAACGAGGCGGCGCGCAGGCGGGTGCAGATCTTGCGTCCGTCCTCGCCCGGCAGCATCAGATCGAGCAGCACGAGATCGGCCTTGTCACGCACCATCGCGCGGTCCATCTCGGCGCCGGAGGCGGCGATGCCGACGATGAAGCCAGCCTCGCGCAGGGCGTCGGCCAGCATGTTCTGGATAGTGATGTCGTCCTCGACCAGCAGGATGCGGGCGCCGATCTCGGGCTCGGTCGCGCGGGCGCGTTCTAACTGCATGGCTTTGCGCCGTCGCCAGGCTGTTGCATATTTACGCTCCATGAAAAATCCGCGCGATCATAGGCCGTTGCGGGCGCGCGCGCAAAGCTGGCGCAGGCCGGCGCGGCGCGGTAGATCTGGGCGCATGATGTATCGTTTCGAGGGCGAGCGGATTCTGGCGATCAGCCAGCCCGCCCATGCCTGGATCGCCGGCCGCCTGATGCGGCGGCTCGATGCCGATATGAGCGACCTGCTGCTGCTGGCGGGCGAGCAGCACGACATCGGCTGGCTCGATTGGGAGCGCGCGCCGAGTTTCGACCCCGTCGCTGGGCGGCCGCCGAGTTTTCGCGAGGTCAGCGCGCGCGTTCATGCGCCGATGTGGACGTTGGGCGTCGAGCGGGCGCTGGCGGCCTGGGGGCCGCAGGTCGCGTGGCTAGAGCGGAATCCGCTCAGGTTGTGTCAAGGGTAAGAAGCTCAGCGGGGTCGTAGCCGCCGGCTTCGAAGTAGTTTCTGCATTCTTCAGGTTTGAAGAGGTCGGCGCAGGCTTCAAGGAAAGCGATGAGGCCGGCGAC
>JANYIH010000133.1 GCA_025358745.1 Hyphomicrobiales bacterium
CGACGCCCATCCCCGCCTCGCGGGCGTCTACAACATCGGCGGCGGCACGTCGGGCATCGCACGCGCGCTGAAGGAGCGCGGCCGCGAGCGCGAGGTGGCTTTCATCGCGCATGACATTACGGCGGAGAACCGCCTGCTGCTGCTCGACGCCACGCTCGACGCGGTGATCGACCAGAATGCGCGCGTCGAAGCGCGCGAGGCGGTGGCGGTGCTGGAGAACGCCGCGCGCGGCCTCGCCATCGCGCCGCACCCGCTGCGGGTGCACGCCATCTTCAAGGAAAACATTCCCGAGAGCTGAGCTAAGCTCAGTAGCGTTGGTCGTCGCGCGCGGGCTTGGCGACCACCGGGGCTGGGGGCGCCACCGTCAGCGCGACGCCGATCCGCGCCCCGCTGCGCCACGCTACGCGCGCGCTCGCGCGGAAGTCGCGCGAGGGAATCGTCAGTTCAAACGAATCCGGCGCGTGCGGATGCGGCAGTTCGATTTTCGCGCCGGCGTCTGTGAAGTCGCGCACCAGGCAATCCTCGCTGGAATTGCCGTTCTGGAACGCCAGGCGCCCGTTCAGGAATGTGCGTTGCCTCGTTATGGCGCGTCGCTCCGCCATGTGTGCCCTCCTGAAACACCGGGGTTTCATCGAACACATGCGCCGCAAGGTCGGCGCCAAACGAAAACGGCGCCCGAAGGCGCCGTTTTACAGCGAACGAAACTACCCGATCAGGCCGCGTCGGCCTCATCGCTCACCACAACGGGGCCGGAATTCTTGCCCTTGGCATCGACGTCGCGGTCGATGAATTCGATCACCGCCATCGCGGCGTTGTCGCCCTTGCGGAAACCCGCCTTCATGATGCGAAGATAGCCGCCGTTGCGGTCCTTGTAGCGCGGACCCAGCACGTCGATCAGCTTGGCCACGAGTTCGGCGTCGCGCAGGCGGGAGATCGCGATGCGGCGGGCGTGCAGGCCGCCGCGCTTGCCGAGCGTGACCAGTTTCTCCACGACGGGGCGAAGATCCTTGGCCTTGGGCAGCGTGGTGATGATTTGTTCGTGCTTGATGAGCGCCTGCGCCATGTTCGCAAACATGGCCTTCCGGTGCTCCGACGTGCGGTTGAAACGGCGTTTTGCGCGGCCGTGATACATGGCGGGTCTCCGTTTGAGATTATGGCGGCCGCCGTGCCACGGTACGGCCGTCGTTTATAGGCTCGTTCAGTAATGTTCCTCGAAGCGCTTGGCGAGCTCTTCGATGTTCTCGGGCGGCCAGCCCGTGACTTCCATGCCCAGATGCAGACCCATCTGCGCCAGCACTTCCTTGATCTCGTTAAGCGACTTGCGGCCGAAATTCGGCGTCCGCAACATCTCGCCTTCGCTCTTCTGGATCAGGTCGCCGATATAGACGATGTTGTCGTTCTTCAGGCAGTTGGCCGAGCGCACCGAAAGCTCCAGCTCGTCCACCTTCTTCAGCAGCGCGGGGTTGAACGCCAGTTCCGGAATCGCGTGATGGGCTTCCTCGCGGCGCGGCTCCTCGAAATTGACGAATACGCCGAGTTGATCCTGCAAGATGCGGGCGGCATAGGCGAGCGCGTCCTCCGGCGACATCGCGCCATTGGTCTCGATCGACATCGTCAGCTTGTCCTTGTCGAGATCCTGGCCCTCACGGGTGTTCTCGACGCGGTAAGAAACCTTGCGCACCGGGGAGAACAGGCTGTCGATCGGCATCAGGCCGATCGGCGAATCCTCGGCGCGGTTGCGGTCGGCGGGGACATAGCCCTTGCCGGACTGCACCGTGAACTCGATGCGCAGATCCGCGCCGTCGTCGAGCGTGCACAGAGCCAGATGCGGGTTGAGCACCTGGATGTCGCCCGAGGTCTGGATGTCGCCCGCCGTCACCACGCCGGGGCCGCGACGCTTGAGGACGAGGCGCTTGACGCCCTCGCCCTGCATCTTGATCGCGATGTCCTTCACGTTCAGGATGATGTCGACCACGTCCTCGCGCACGCCGGGGATCGAAGAGAACTCATGCAGCACGCCGTCGACGTGGATCGAGGTGATCGCCGCGCCCTGCAACGAGGACAAAAGGATGCGGCGCAGCGAGTTGCCAAGCGTCTGGCCAAAGCCCCGCTCCAGCGGCTCCGCAACCACGGTCGCCACGCGGCGCGGGTCGTCGCCGTAGGAAACCTCGAGTTTCTTCGGCTTGATGAGTTCCTGCCAGTTCTTCTGAATCACGGGATTTGCCTCACGGAAAGACGAAGCGACGGCGACGGTGTCTGACATGCGCGTCAGACCCTCCGACGCTTGCGGGGGCGGCAGCCGTTGTGGGGAATAGCCGTCACGTCGCGGATCGAGGTGACGTTGAATCCGGCCGCCTGAATGGCGCGCAATGCAGATTCACGGCCCGAACCGGGACCGGAGACTTCGACTTCCAACGTGCGCAGGCCGTGCTCGCCCGCCTTGCGGACGGCGTCCTCGGCCGCCATCTGCGCGGCGAACGGGGTCGACTTACGCGAACCCTTGAAGCCCATCGTGCCGGCCGACGACCACGAGATCGTGTTGCCCTGCGCGTCGGTGATGGTGATCATCGTGTTGTTGAACGTCGAATTGACGTGGGCGACGCCCGACACGATGTTCTTGCGTTCCTTGCGGCGAACGCGGGTGCTCTCTTTGGCCATAGATCTTGATCCTTCGCGCGCGACGGCGCCTGAAATGACGGATGCCGAAGCGGGAGATTACTTCTTTTTGCCCTGGATCGCTTTCGCCTTGCCCTTGCGGGTGCGGGCGTTGGTGTGGGTGCGCTGGCCGCGAACCGGCAACTGCCGACGGTGACGCAAGCCGCGATAGGCGCCCAGGTCCATCAGGCGCTTGATGTTGATCGACACTTCGCGGCGCAGATCGCCCTCGACGATATAGTCGCGGTCGATCGTCTCGCGGATCTGCAACACTTCCGCGTCGGTGAGCTGGGAAACGCGCCGCTCGGCGGGAATATGCACCTTCTCGCAAATCTCCTCGGCCTTCTTCGCGCCGATGCCGTGAATGTACTGCAGCGCGATGATGACGCGCTTGTTGGTGGGAATATTGACGCCAGCTATACGAGCCATCGGCTCTTCGCTCCATGTCGGCGGCGCGAGGCCGCAGGTGGAAAAAACCCCGCGTCCGGTGGAGGCCGGCCCCTGCGGAGCGCCCTAAACGCAAAAGGCCCGTGCGGGCATTTGCAGCCGCTCGGACCCAGTTTGGCTTTGGGATAGGCGCGCATATAAAGGCCGGCACAGCTCCCGTCAACGGGGCGGAACGGCAAATCGGCGCGCGGCAACAGGCTAACGCGCCTGCGCCGGATTGGCAAACCGGGATCGCCGCGCCACGGTCGCGGCGGCGCGGGCGCCAGAAATCGACGGCGAGACCGTAACCTGCGAATAATGGGCCCGTCTCCCACAGCGGCAGGAGCAAAATGACGACCTCCCAAGACGCCGGACTTGCAGCCGCGCTGGGGCGAACGCGCAAGAGTTACGACGAAACGCCCTATATCTCAGCGCCGATGATGCGTTCGCACCCCGGCCGCCTCGCCGCGCAAGCCATCTGGCGCGGGCTGGCCGCTCCGCAGGCGGCGAAAGCGCGCGTGCTCGAAATCGGCTGCGCGTCGGGGGGCAATATCCTGCCGTTGGCGGCAGCCCTGCCCGACGCCCGGTTTCTCGGCGTCGATCTTTCGCCGGTGCAGATCGCCGCAGGCGAGGCGCATCGCAAGCGTTACGGGATCGACAACGTCGAATTGCGCGCCGAAAGCTTCGAGGCGATAGATTCCCGCGACGGCGAGTTCGATTTCATCATTTGCCACGGCGTCTACAGCTGGATTCCCGAGCCGCTGCGCGAGGCGCTGCTGGGCGTGATCAGCGCGCGTCTGGCGCCCGGCGGCGTCGCTATGGTCAGCTTCAACGTGCTGCCGGGCTGGCGGCTGTTCCAGATCGCGCGCGATTCGATGCTGCTCAACGCGCGGCTGATCGCAGACCCCGCCCAGCGCGCGGCCAAAACCCGCGAATTATTCGCGCTGCTGGCCGCCCAAAGCGCCGACAAACACAGTTACGGCCGGTTCTGGCGCGACGAAGCGCAGCGCATGGCTGCGGGCGGCGACGCCTATCTCGCGCATGAGATCTTCGAGGAGTCGAACGCGCCGGAGACATTCGCGGATTTCACCGCGCGGTCCGCCCGGTTCGATCTCGAATATCTGAGCGAAGCCGTCGTCGTCGCCAATAACGAAGACGATCTCGCCCCCGACGGCGCGGATTCCATCCGCGCCTTGGCGCACGGGGACCGGCTGAAGCGCGAAACCTATATCGACATCTTCTCGGGGCGCTCTTTTCGCGAGGCGCTGCTGGTGCGCGCCGGCCGCGTCGGGCCGCCCCTCCCGGCGGCGCTGGAGCGGCTGCATTTCATTCCCGCCGTCGACCTCGAATTCAAACCGGAGGCGCGGGACGCTTTCATCCTGGCCGCGGGCAAGACCGAGATCGTAGTGCGCGCCCCCGAGGCGGAAGCGCCCCTGCGCCGTCTCGTCGAGCGCCGCCCGCGCTCCTCGACCTTCGCCGACCTCATGACCGAAGGCGAGCTTTCCCCGCAAGCGGGCGATGCGGTGGGTGAGGTGTTGCGCGCGGCTGTCGAAGCGGGGTTGCTGGCCATTTCCACCGTGCCCATCGACTGCGCCGCGCGCCTGAGCGAACGCCCGCGCGTTTGGCCGATCGTGGCGATGGACGCGGCGGAGAGCGACCGGACGGTGACGATCCGCCACGCCGCCTTCCAGCTCGGGCCGTTGCAGCGCCTTTTCGCGCCGCTGATGGACGGAACGCGCACGCGTGCCGATCTCGTCGCCGTCGCGCTCGATTTGGCGACCAGCGGGCAGCTCACCATCGGCGGACCGGACGGACCCGTGACCGATCCCGCCGCGCTGCGCGACCGGCTGGAGATCGCGGCCGATGCCGCGCTCGTCGGTTTTTTGCGCCATGGCCTGCTGGTCGACGCCTGAGCCCGAATGTTCCTGACTTGTTCTCCTCGTCAGACGAGGTTAAGTTTGGCCGGACCACGGGAGGGCGTTCGCGCGCGTCGCATCATGAAAGGGACCAACTCGCGCCCAAATTGCCTGTTCGACGCCGCACATTTACGGATCGTCTATTCGCAGAATATCGACGAGGCGCGCGGCTTCATTCTCGACACGACCAATTCGGGCGTCGCACGGCGCTATCTCTACGAAGCCTCGTTTCGCGACGGCGGCTGGCGCATCCGGCACAGCGCGGCGGACCCCAACAATAGCGGTGATTTTTTCGACCGCGACGGCCACGGCCCGTTCCGGGCGGTTTCGGGGATGGCCAAGGGCCATCGCAAGGACATCGTGAGGGAGCTTATCGGCAAACTCGACAGGTTTCGCGTCCAAGTGCTCAAGCAAGAGGCCGAGCTGAGACAGATGGCGGCACGCGCGCAAAGGCTCGAAGTCGTCGGTTATTATCTGGACGGGCGCGATCTCATCTACATCGGACGAACGATCATCCGTGAATTCGTGCGCGCGGTGGAATTGCCGGCGCCGACGGTGGAAGCGGCGATGGCGGCGATTGAGTGAGAGGCGCCCGGTTTGCAAACCGCGGCCCGCGCCCTTATAGGCGGCCCCGCGTCGCCGCGTCGTCGGGGCAGCGCCAAAGGCTTGAGCGAAAACGCCGGCGTATCCGCTTTGGCTCTTTAGCCTTTTGATAAGC
The DNA here is from genome assembly GCA_025358745.1 of Hyphomicrobiales bacterium. Taxonomy (GTDB): domain Bacteria; phylum Pseudomonadota; class Alphaproteobacteria; order Rhizobiales; family Beijerinckiaceae; genus Roseiarcus. The sequence continues at coordinate 5,716 of JANYIH010000133.1, forward strand.
ATTTCGACGAAGGCTTTGCGCGCGTAATCAGACCGCGCCGGCCGCCACCCGGGACCTTGAATGAACAAACCTCTCGACGCCGCCGCCTTCGCGACCGACGCGCTCCCCGACACCGACGTCGAACTTAACGCGCGCGGCCGGCTTGCGCTCTACCTCGCGGTGGCGCTCGGCGCCGGCGCGGTGATCGCGTTGCAGATCGACATCATGCGGGTGTTCGCGGTCGGTAACTGGACCCATTTCGGATCGCTCGTCGTCAGCCTCGCCATGCTCGGCTTTGGCCTCACCAGCGCCGTGATGGCCTCGGCGAAGACCTGGTTCATGCGCCACTGGCAGGGCGCGGCGACCGCTGGCCTCGGCCTGATGGGGCCGTTGGCGGTGGCGGCCAATCTCTACATCCAGCAACTCAAGTTCAACCCGATCTATCTGGTCTCCGACCCCAACCAGAAATGGAAGCTGCTGGCGATTTTTCTGGCCGCGCTAACCCCGTTTCTCGGCGGCGCCGTGTTTCTGGGCTGCGTGTTTCTCAAGAGCAACAAGACGTTCGGCCGCGTCTATTTCGCCGATCTCGCCGGCTCGGGCGCCTCCGGCCTCGTCTTTCTCGCCGCGATGTATTGGCTCAATCCCGTCAATCTGATCGCCGTGCCGCTGGTTCTGTGGCTGGCCGCGTGTCTGGCCTGGACCTTCCTGCCCGGCGCGAAGGGCGCGCGCGTGTTTTTCGCGCTGGCCGGCCTCGTCGCCTTCGCCGCACATTTTGGGCTCGCCCCGGCGCTCGACATGCCGCGCCTCGCCGTCAACGACTACAAGGGCGCGTCCTACGCCCGCCGCCTGCCCGAGGCGAAGAAGGTGTTCGAGAGCGCCTCGCCGTTCGGTTTCCTGGAGGCTTACACCACCTCCTATCTGCATTTCGCGCCGGGGCTTTCCGACAACGCCGGCTTCAATCTGCCGGAGATGCCCGCCAACGCCTATATGGGCCTCTATATCGACAGCGACGGCCCGATTGGCGTGATGCGCCACCTGAGCGCCAAAGAGACGGCCTATTTCCGCTATCTCCCGATGTATTACCCCTATGTCGTCAAGCATGACCCGAAGGTGTTCGTCGCCCAGTTCGGCGGCGGCATTTCGACCGAGGTGGCGCTGGCGCAGGGCGCCAAAGACGTGACGGTCGCCGAAGGTAATCGCGCCATTCTGGAGGCGTTCCGCGGCGACGTTTTCAAGACCTTCACCGACGACATTCTCGCCAAAGTGCATGTCGTCGACTACGAGGGCCGCCACTTCCTCGCCCAGACCGGCCAGAAATTCGACGTCATCGACCTGTCGCTGGCCGATTCCACCGGCCTCTCCAATCCCGGCGGCTTCGCGGTGGTGGAGAAATTCCCCTACACGCAGGAGGCGATGGAGACCTACATGAAGGCCCTCGCGCCGGGCGGCGTGTTGGCGGTCACCATCTGGAACAAGGAGGAGCCGCCGAAGTCGGTGCTGCGGCTCTATCGCACGCTCGCCGAAGCCTCGCACAGGCTCGACGGCGCCGACATGCCCAAGAGCTTCTTCGTCGCCTCGTCCTATCTCTCGACCGCGACGGTGCTCTACAAACGCGGCGGCTTCAGCGAGGACGAGATCAAGGCGCTGAAGGCGCACACCCACGCGATGTCGTTCGACGAGATCTATTCGCCGGGCTTCTTCTACGACGGCGCCGAGAACGACCGCGTGCTGAAAGGCTATGTCGCACAATTCTCCTCGGCGCCGCAGAACGGGCCACCGACCGCGAACGGCGCCGCGCCGGCCGCCGATGACCCGACCGCGCCGGTCGACGACGCCACGTCGCCCGCGCCCGGCGCCAAGGCCGACGACGGCGTGCTGCCCTCGACCCTGATGGGCCGCATGTTGTGGGCCGCGCTGATCAAGGGCGACGCAAAGGAAATTTCCGAACGCTACGTGTTCGACATCCAGAAGCTGACCAACGATCACCCCTATTTCACCGGTTACGTGAAGACCAGGGATCTGCCGTCGATCATGGCGGAGGCCGACCGGCTGGAGCCGTTGCAGGACGAGTGGGGCTATCTCCTCATCTGGGCGACGCTCGGCGTCGCCTGCCTCACGGCGGCGGTGCTGCTGGTCATTCCGCTGCTGTTCGGCTGGCGCACGATGTTCTCGCACACGCCGGGCAAAGCGCGCACCGTGCTGTATTTCGCTTGCCTCGGCGCCGGCTACATCATGGTCGAGGTCGGCTTGATCGCGCATTTCGTGATGGCGCTCGGCAACCCCACGGTCTCGGCGACCATCCTCATCACCGGCATGCTGGTGTTCTCGGGGCTGGGCGCGCTCGTCTCCGAGCGGGTGCTGCCGATCATGAAAAGCTTCATGCCCGTGCTGTTCGTCGTCGTGGCGGCGCTGCTCATGGGCTACGGGTTGTTCCTTGACCGCGCGCTCGACGCCATCGGCGCCTACGCCTATTCCGAGCGATTGATCCTGTGCTTCCTGTTCATCGCCCCGCCCGCTTTCCTGATGGGCTTTCCGATGTCGGTGGCGATGACGACGCTGGGGCGGCTCGGCAAGGAGCACATGTTCATCTGGGCCTGGGGCGTCAACGGCTGTTTCTCGGTCATCGGCGCGGCGGCGGCGCCGGTGTTGGCGACCCAGTTCGGGCTGGCCAGCGTGATCGAGGTCGCAGCGGCCGCTTACTTCTTGGCGTGGCCGGCCTTCGGTGGTGTAATGTCGCGTCGCACGGCCTGAGGCGGCGCCAGGTGGAGGGGGCCCATGCACGGATTTCGCGGCAGTCTGGCGGCGTTCGCTCTGAGCCTGGCGCTGGCTGGCTGCGCCTCGCCGCCCGCTGAGCCCGTCGTGAGCACCGCCGCGCCCGCCGAGCATAACGCCAAATTCGCCGACGCCGGCGGAGTCAGCGTCGCCTATGTCGAGTTCAAGAACTCGGCCTTCCCCTATCACGGCGACGTCCCCGCCAGCCAGGAGGGCGCGGCCAAGCCGTTCCTCAATGTCGAGGAAAACGGCCGGCTAGGTCATCAATCGCCGCGCGGCGGCGTCCATTGGGAGGACGAGACCTACAACGACCGCCATGTGCTGGTCGCCGCCTCGCCCAATTTCGACCCCAAGGCGCCGGGCGTGATCGTCGTCTATTTCCACGGCAACAACGCCACGCTCGCCCGCGACGTTGTGGGACGCCAGCGCGCGCCGCGCCAGGTCGCCGCCGCCCGTCTCAATGCGGTGCTGGTCGCGCCGCAAATGGCGGTCGACGCGCGCGATTCCAGCGCCGGCAACTTCTGGCGCGAAGGCGGATTCGCGGCCTTCCTCGACGAGGCGGAGACCCGAATCGCCAAATTGTTCCCCAACGCCACGCACGCCGATTTCGCGCGCATGCCGGTGGTGATCGTGGCCTATAGCGGGGGCTATCTGCCGGCCGCCTTCTCGCTCGCCCATGGCGGCGCCGGCGGGCGCATCAAAGGCGTCGTGCTGCTCGACGCCCTCTACGGCGAGCCCGACAAGTTCGCGCGATGGATCGAGCAGGAGCGCGGCCGCGCCTTCTTCGTCAGCGCCTATTCCTCCTCGTCGAAGGGGGAGAACAATGCGCTGCGTGCGCGTCTGGAGCGCGACGGCGTGCCCACCGTCGCCGGCGTGCCGGCCGCGCTCGACGCCGGCGTGGTCGCCTTCGTCGATTCCGGCGAGGTCGCGCACGAGGATTTCGTCAACTACGCCTGGACCAGCGATCCCCTCACCGACGTCCTCGCGCGCGTGAGCCGCTGACAACGCGCGACGGTCGCGGGATTTCCAGATCGCCCCGCCGCGAGTTGCGCGATTTGCGGATCAAATTTTTTCAATTGCTATGCAATTTCTTAGGGATATTCCAACCTTATCGCGCTATTGTGATTGCCCCGACGCCTATAGACGGCTTGGACTGAACCTGAATCGATTCGGGGTTCGCAGTCGGCGGGACGACCAGAATGTGGCGGGCGGAGCTGAAGGAACTTGTAGAAACCATCCGCGTCCATCCACAATTTTCTCGTGCCGGTCTCCGTTTCATCTCCGACTTCGTTGCTTGGCGCGAGCAACTGGGAATAATGAACAAAGTCATATCCAATCTGGCGCGCGAGCGCATACTTGAACATGTGATGTTTCTTCACTACGGACGCGCTGCGGATAAGTCGGGCGTCGGGGCTACTTTCGAGCGACTGGCGACGCTGTCGGCCGTCACCGACGAAATCGGCGCGCGCGCGGTCCGCACGGGCCTGCGGATGGCGCAGATCTCCGGGTTGGTCGTGCAAACGCGCAGCAGAGCGGACGCCCGCCTGCGGCTATACGAGCCCGCGGAACCGCTGCTGGCCTTGACGGGAGCCTATAGCGCGCTGGCTTTGCAAAGCGTTGACGAAATGTGGCCCGGGCTTGGGTTGAGCCTGCGCGTGCGTGAGGAGATCGGCCTGATTCCGCAGATGCTCACGCGCATGGGTGAAGCTTATCTTCGCGGCGCCTTCCGAAGCCAGCGGCCGGTCGACCCGCTGAATATGCTTCTGCGGCTGGAAGGCGCGCGGCCTATCCTGGCCCGGGTTGTCGAGTGCGAACGGCGCCAGGTCCCCCTGCCCACGGCGCAGGAGTTCGCCCGCCTTTTCTACGTATCGCCGAGCCAGACGCGCGTCATTCTCACGGCGGCGGAAGCGCGCGGCCTGATCCGCATCGCCGCGCGCGGCGTGATATTGGACGCTGCGCCTCTTCAGGAGAGATTCCTCGACGCGCAGGCGCGCTATCTGGCCTTCGCGTTGCGCGCCGGCTTTGGCCTGCGCGCCGCGTCCCTAGCCAAGTTCGGCCAAAGACTTCGATCCTTCCCTACGTAGTCGCTTTCGCATAGTTTTATCACATAATTCGATTGGATATTTTCGCCACAAACTGTGACCCGCCACTGGGGCAATTGAGAGGCGTCGGCAAAAAGACCGCGCGGGCCCCCGGGCGAACATCGCGGCGACCGATGAGGAATGTCCAGCGAGGAGGGTAAACGAACATGCCGAAGTCGACCGACTCCCTAGATCGTTTCGCCCGGGCCATCGCCGTCGACCGCAATTTCGACGCCGCCGCGGCGAGCTATCTCGAAGCTTTCGTCACCTGGCGTCGTGGGCTCGGCGGCTTCAACAAAGTCGTCGCCTCCGGCGCCCGCCGGCGCATCATGAAGACGATCCTGCGCCTTCACTTCGGCAATTCCACCGACAATCCCGACGACGGCGCCACCTTCGAGCGCCTGCTCGGGCAGTCCAATCCGAACGGCTGCGAGAATTGCGGCCCGCGCGTGCTGCGCACCGTCATCAGTCTCGCCCAACGCTCCGGCCATCTCGCCGTGCAGCAGGGGTGGTACGATCGCCGGCTGAAGATCCTGCACCCCACCGACAAGTGGATCGAACAGGAGGCGGATCGCCACGAGGTGGCTTTGTCGAGCTTGGCGCTGCTCTCGCACGACCGTTCGCGCTTCTCGATGCGGCCGCGCGGCGCGGCGCTGGTCGGCCGGCTTTCGATCGCCGGCGCCCGCTACGACGGCGCCGTCGGCGTCGAGCTGGGCGAACCCGACGGGGTGATCCAGGCGCTCGCCGCGCTCGATGGTGGTTTGGCCACCGCCTTCGCCGTCGCCGACGCATGGATACGCGGCAAACGCATTCCCTCGCATAAGGAGATCGGCGCGAGCTTCCGACTTTCCGCGTCTCAGGCGCGCAAGATCTTGCGCCTCGCCGCCGACCATTCGGCGATCGGGTTCGATCGCGAAGGCAAAATCTGCGACGCCTCCGGACTGGCGGCGGCGAGCCGGCGATTGGTGGCGCAGGAATTCGCGCTCTACGCCCGCTGCGCCACCCCGTTCGAGACTTCGACTCCGGAGCCCATCGTCGTGCCGGCTTTCATCCCCGAACGCCGTCCCGAACACGCGCACTGATCCGCCTCCCACGGATCTGCGTATCCTGCGCGCCGCCGCCTCCGCGGCGCGCTTTTTTTTTGAAAGGCCCGTCATGGCGCTCCGCGCGCTCGCCGTCGCGTTCATCCTGGCGTTCGCCCCGCCCGCCATCGCGGCCGATTGCGCCACGGCGCCCCAGCCGCCGGTCGGTGCGGAAAGCGGCAAATCGCTTCCGCCTGACGTCGAGCGTCCGCAACGACTGGCGCTGGCGGACGCCTGTCTGGGGTTCCGCTCGGTCGCCGGCGCGATTCGCGTTCCCGACGCGGGGGGCGAAACGCGGGCGGAGATCGCCTATATCGCCTATCTCGCCGACGGGGCGCAGGCGACGCAGCGGCCGGTCATGTTCGCGCTCAATGGCGGGCCCGGAGCCGGTTCGGCCTGGCTGCAACTCGGCGCCATCGGCCCTTGGCGGCTGGCGATGCAGGGGCTCACGCCGTCGTCGCCGCCGCTACTGGCCGACAACCCCGAAACCTGGCTTGATTTCACCGATCTGGTGTTCCTCGATCCGCCGGGAACCGGCTATAGCCGCCCGCGCGAGCCCAAGGAGGCCGCGAAGGCCGACGTCTGGTCGGTCGAAGGCGACATTTCCGTGCTGGCGGAAGCGATCCGGCGCTGGCTCGCCGCCAACGGACGGCTGGGCTCGCCGAAATTCATCGTCGGCGAAAGTTACGGCGGCTTTCGCGCGCCGCACTTGGCCAAGACGCTGACCAGGGATTTCGGCGTCGGCCTGCGCGGAATCATCCTGGCGTCGCCGGTGCTCAACTTCGCCTCGTTCACCACCGGCTTGAGCAACCCGTTTCCCTATCTCGCCCGCCTGCCCTCCTACGCCGCCGCCGCGCGGGAGGAGAAAGGGCCGGTCTCCCGCGCCGATCTCGCCGATGTCGAGGCCTATGCCCAGGGCGAATATCTCGCCGACTGGCTCAAAGGTCCCCGCGACTCCGCCGCGGTCGAACGCAAGGTCGCCCGCGTCGCCGCATTGACCGGCCTGCCGGCGGAGACGGTGCGCCGCTATGCCGGCGATCTCGACGAATGGGATTTTTTGCGCGAGCGCGGCCGGCTCAAAGGGGCCAAGCTCGCCTATTACGACGCCACCCTCACGGCCGGCGACACCGCGCCCGATTGGCCCGAGGCCGAGGATCCCGTGCTGCCCGGCTTCGTGCCCGCCTTCTCCAGCGCGATGACGTCGCTCTATCGCGATAGACTGGGTTGGCGCATTGACGACCGCTACGAAACCCTCAACCCAACGGTATCTCGCAACTGGAACTGGGGCCACGGCCTCAGCGCCCCCGAAGCGCTCGGCGATCTCGCGCAAACGCTGGCGCTAGATCGCCATTTTCGCGTGTCTGTCGCGCATGGCCTGACCGACGTGCAGGCCCCCTACTTCGCCACCGCGCTGGAGCTGGCGCGGCTGCCGCCGTTCGCCGCGCCGGAGCGGCTGACGTTCGCGGTCTATCCCGGTGGTCACATGTTCTATGCCCGCGACGGCTCGCGCCGAGCCTTTCACGACGACGCGCGCCGCGTCGTGACTGAGCCGTAAGCCTTCAGCGGACGCTGGAGCCGCCCGGGTCGAGCGCGGCCATGCGGTTCTTGGCGACGACGAGTCCCGCGTCGGCGGCCTTTTGCAGGTAGTCCTTCGCCCGCCGGGGGTCGCCGGGCGCGCCGACGACGCCCAGTTTGGTCAACATCGCGGGATCGTAGGTGTCGGCCAGCGCCACCCAGGCGCGCGGGTCGCCAGCCTCCGCGGCGCGGGTCAAATAAAGGCGCGCGCTCGCAAGATCGCCTTTCGCCAACGCCACCAGACCCTGCACGCTCCAGCGCGCTGACGACTCGTTCGCCGGCGCGAGGCTGGGCGCCTGCGCAGGCGCGACGGGCTCCGCAACCGCCCGCGTCACGGCGACGGCGGTTAAAGGCGTCGGGGCATGCGGCGAGGTGGAAATGGGTTTTGGCGGTTCGAGCTTGGTCAGGACGACGGGCGCCGCCGGCGGGTTGGCCTCGGGCGTCGGCGCGATCGCAGCCTTCGCCTCCACGGCCGGCGCCGGTTTGGCGGGAGCCGGGGCGAGCGGCACGGCGACGGTGGTCGAAGAGCGCGCAACGTCCCCCGCCTCCGACGAAACCGCCGCGACGAATTGCGGCCGTCCCACGGCCGCCCTCGGGGTGAGCCCACTCGGCTGCATGCGCGGCAGGAAGGCCAATCCCAAGGCGCCGGCGATGACGCCCGCCAACAGGCCGGTTCCCGCCTTGATGAGAATCGTCACCGCCTACGCTCCCTCATGGTTGCGGAGCCCCTGACCGCAAAAGATCCGAATAGAGTCTATCCGCCAGCGCCGGCGCCGCCGCCGGGGAATCGTCCGTCGTTTTAGCCTTTTCGCGAAATGCGTCCAGCGCCGGATCGCCGTCGCGCCGGTGCTTCTCTATCCAGTCGCGCGCTGGCGCCAGCCGCGGCCAGTCCGTCTCGGCGGCGAAATTGACTTCGCGCCATTTCGGGTCCGCGCCGACGCCGATCAGCGGCTCGCTGCGTTCGAACATCGCCGAAACGAACGGTGCGTCCTGCGTCGCGCGCGCCGACCCGTCGGCGGCGTCGATCGCGACCAGCCCGAACGGTACGCTCACCGTCTCCACCGTCGCATCCGGCTTGGTCAGATTCGGCAGGTCCTTGGCGGTCATGCGCATCGGCGCGTAGCGTTTGGCGAGTTCGTCGCGCCAGGGAATGTCGAGCGCATGCAGCTTGCCGCCCTTGGCGGCTTCGTTGAGCGCGCGAGATTCGTCGGCGCCGAGCATCACCAGCGCGTCAAGCTTGCCCGACGCCAGCAGGCCGAGCGAGGTCGAATTGTCCTCGTGAACGACCTGCGGCGCGACGCCCAGCGTCGCAAACAAGGCCTGTCCACTCGCATCCGCCACGCCGTCGGCCTGACCGAACGAGACGCGGCGGCCGTCCAACTGCTTGACGTCCTCGACGCCGACGCGGGCGACCACCACCAGAGGCTCGTTGGCGAGCCGCGCCGCCAGCGGCGCTTTGGCGCGCAATTCGGCCGTCTTGGGGTCTGCGCTTATCGCGTCGATCGCGGTGACGACGAAGTCGCCGCCGTCGCTGGCGACCAGCTTCGCCAAAGCGGCGGGCGAGGTCTTGCCGGCCCACGCCCGCGCCTTCAGCCCGGCCGCCTTGGCGGAATTGACCAGTTCGGTCGCCATCCGCAGCGATGTGGCGTCGTCGGTGTCGACCAGCACAATGAATTCGTGCGACGAAGCGATCTTCGGCTTGGCGGGCTTGGAATCGTCCTCCTCGTCGTCGTCGTCGCTCGACTTCGCATGCGCCGCGGCGGCGCCCTTGCCGCGCCAGGCCCCGTGATAGAGAACCCGATGGCCGTTGCGCCAAACCGGGCGGTTGTAGCGGACCATCTGTTCGGCTTGCGCCTCGGCGACGGCGCCCGATAAGCCCACGACAAGGGCAATCGCCGCTATGCGCGCATACGCAACGGCCCCGCCCCATTCCCACACAGCGTTCATGGATTCGACGTTGTCGGCCAAATGAGACCTCAAGATGGCGAAACCGCCCCCGACGGCGTCTTCGCCCAGTCTTCGTAAGCCTCCTGTAAGGTCATTCCCTCCAATTCTTCGAATTTGCCAGAGTCTACCCAAAGCAGAAACAACCGCACCTCGACGCCGGGAAACATTGGCCCCACCGCGGCGCGATAGATCGCGAGTTGCCTTGCGTATTCGCGCCGCATCGCGCCCGCGCCGGTTTTGAAATCGGCGATCCACACGGCGTCGCCGGTCACCGCGAGCCGGTCGATGCGGCCCTCGATCGCCGCGCCCTCGATGTGGGCGACGAAGGGAACCTCGGCGCGCGAGCCCGGCCCGAACAGCGCCGCCAGCGCCGGCGCCTCGATCAGCGCCAACGCGCGCTCGGCCAGCGCCGAGCGGCGCTCCTGCGAAAGCTGCCCGCCGCGCCGGGCGAGAAAGGCCAGCGCCGCCGGGCGGCGGCGCTCGGGCGGCAAGTCGGGCAGGCTCTGCAACAGCCGATGCGCGAGCCGCCCTTCCTCGATCCGCGCCAGACGCTCCGCTGTGACGGGGCCGGCCAGCCGGCGCGACGGCGCAGCCGGCGCGTAGGGCACTTCATGCGGCGCCGGGGCGCTCGCCCAGGCCGGCGGCGCCGGCGTCGCCGCCGGCTCGGCGGCCGGAGCTTGCGTGGCGCTGCGCGCGCCTTCGCCCAGGCGCCGGATCGTCTGCTGCGGGTCCCACCAGGCCGGAGCGTCGCTCATCTTGGGATCGAGCCCGAGCGCGATCAGGGGAGCCCAGGCCTCGGCCGGGGTCGCTTTCGCGCCCTCGTAGCTGGCCACGATCAGCCGCGGCGCCGCGCGCGTCATCGCGACATAGAGCAGCCGCCGGTGCTCGCCGGCGGCGATGGCGCGCGCTTCGCCGCGCGCGCCCGCCATCGCGGCGCTGTCCTCGCCCGCGCTGCCCGCCCACACATAGAGCGGCGGCGCGCCGGAATGGGACGGCGCGAGCTTCAGCCATTTCGGATCGTGTTTGCCGCTCGGCGCGCCGGAGGTGTCGGGCAGGAACACAATCGGCGCTTCCAGCCCCTTGGAGGCGTGGACGGTCATCACCCTGACCTGCGCGCCGGCCGCCTCCATGTCACGCTTGATCTGCGAATCCGCCGCCTCCATCTCCGCGAGGAAGCCGCGCAGCGAGGGCGCCTCGCTTTGCTCGTGCGCCAGCGCACGGGCGAGAAACTCGTCGATCACGTCGCTGGCCTCCGGCCCGATCCGGCCGACCAGCGCCTTGCGACCGCCGTCGGCGCCGACGAGGCGGGCGAAAAACGAGAACGGCCCCGCCCCGGTGCGCGCCCGCCACGTCTCCAGCTTCGCCTGCGCCGCCGCATAGGCCGGGTCCGCGGCAAGCGCGGCGGCGAGCGAACCTTTGCGCTTGGGCGCGAGGCGGATCAGCGCCTCGTCGTCGAGGCCGATCAGCGGCGATTTGAGGACGGCGGCGAGCGCGAGATCGTCGTCCGGGTAGAGCGCGGCGCGCGCGGCGGCGCATAGATCCAGCACGGCGATATGCGTGCCCAGCGTCAGCCGGTCGGCGCCGGCCGTGGCGATGCCGGCGCGTCGCAGCGCCCGCGTCATCGCCTCGAACAGCGGCCCGCGCCGTCGCACCAGAATGAGGATGTCGCCGGCGCGGATCGGCCGCAGCGCGCCGGCGCGAGGATGATCGACGATCCGCTCGGGGCTGCCCGGCGCGATCCATTGCGCGATCGTGGCCGCGATGCGGTCGGCGAGCGTGACGGCGGGATGGGTCAGGCGCTGCGCGTCGAGCGGGGCCTCCCAGTCGCCGGGCTCCGGCGTCGGCTCGACGGGCACGGGCGGCCAGAGTTCCACCACGCCCGGCAGGCCGGCATGGATGGCGATGTGGGGATCGACCGTCGGTTCGCTCGCGCTGACGCCGCTCCACACCTGCGCGACGCCGAACACATGCTCGACCGCCTTCAGCACCACCGGCGCCGAGCGGAACGAATGGGTCAGCCGCACATCGGCGAAGGCGCGCTCGGCTTTGGCGTGGCGCGACATGAACGCGCGCCGCATTTCGTCGAACAGATGCGGCGCGGCGCCCTGAAACGAGAAGATCGACTGCTTCTCGTCGCCGACCGCGAAGAAACTGCGGCGGCTCGGCGAAGCCGACGCGCCCGACAGGAAATCCTCGGCCAGCTTTTGCAGGATGCTCCACTGCGCCTGCGAAGTGTCCTGCGCTTCATCAACCAGGATATGCTCGACGCCGCGGTCGAGCTTGTAAAGCACCCAGGCCGCGTCAGTTTTTTCAAACAAGCTTTGCGTCCTGGCGATCAGGTCGTCGAAATCGAGCGCGCTGCGGGCGGCCTTGGCGCGCGCATAGGCATTCTCGCAGGCGCGCGCGACCTGGATCAGGTCGGCGCTGCGCGCGACCGCGCGGGCGGCGCGGCGCCGGTCGAGCAACCCGAACAGCCGGTCGCGCTCGGCCTCCAGCGCGGCGGCCTCGGCGGGAAAGCGCGCGGCGGTTCCCTTGGTGGCCATGGTCTTGCGCGGGGCGCTCAGTTTATCGACCAGAAACACCTGCAAATAGACGTCGAGACAGGCGTCGACCTCCTCGATCGCCGCCGCGCCGGTCAGGATCGCCGCAAGCTTCTGGTCCGTCGCCGAGCCCTGCCGCAGCGCCTTCGCCCAGACCTTCCAAGCCGCCGGCCCGCCGCCGCCCTCGCGCATGTCCCGCGCGATTTCCGCTTCGCTCTCGCCGGGCGCGAGCCCAAGCCGTGCAGCGAGAGCCGCGCGGGGTTGTTGCGCCAGCGCCTCGCTCAGCCGCGCGGTCTCGGCGATCAGCGGCGCGAAGCCGTCGACGCCGACGATCTCGGCGACGCGGGCGACCGCCGCGCTTAAGTCGGGATCGGCGCCCGCTCCTGCGAATACCCGAGCCTGCGCCCGCTCGCGCAGCAGCGCCGCGTCGCGCTCGTCGAGCGGGCGGAATCCGGCCGGGACATTGGCCTCGAACGGAAACAGATGCAGCACGCGCTCGCAGAAGGCGTGGATGGTCTGGATCTTCAACCCGCCCGGCGTCTCGATCACGCGCGCGAACAATCTTCGCGCCTGCTCCCGTTCGTGCGGCTTGGGCGGCTCGGCCCCGGTGGCTGTTATGGCCGCCGACAGTTGGTCGGCGGTCAGCGTCGGCCAAGCCGCAAGAGTCTTGAAAACGCGCTCCGCCATATTGGCCGCCGCCGCCTTGGTGAAGGTGAGGCAGAGGATTTTCGAGGGCGCGGCCCCGGCCAGCAACAGCCGCAGCACGCGCTGGGTCAGCACGTGCGTCTTGCCCGAGCCGGCGTTGGCGGAGACCCAGGCGGAGCTCTGCGGCTCGGCGGCGCGGCCCTGCCGCTGCGAGGCGTCTTGCAGCGCGGCGGTCACGTCTCCTCCTCGTCGGCGAGCGACCATTCGGCGACGCGGGCGAGATGGTCGTAATCCGTCCCCTTGGCGATGAATTTCGGCGACGGACGCGAGACATAGCCCGTCGTCGCCTTGCGGAAGCGCGCCAGCATCTTTTTCAGCCCGGCAAGATGCTGCTCGGCAATCTCGTCGAAGGTTCCGCTTTTGAAGCTGATCGGCTTGGCCTGACCCCCGTCGGCGCCGCCGATCTTGAAATAGATCGCGCCCTCGGTCGTGAACTTGCCGATCCCATCGAAAGCGCCGCGTTTCAGCATCGCCGCCTCCAGCGTCAACTGCGGCGCGAAGCCGACTTCGACTTCCGTTTTGCCCGGCGGCGCGCCGGTCTTGTAGTCGATCAGCGTCGCCTGACCGTCGCGGCCGAGTTCGATCCGGTCGGCCCGCGCCGTCAACTTGAAGGTCGAGCCGTCGGCGAGCGCCAGTTCAAGCTCGCCACGCGCCTCCAGCCAGATGCGCTCGGCCAGCTCGCGTCGCCCCGCGTCGAAGTCGAGAAACGCCTCTAGCGCGACGATCATGCGCGGCCAGCGCAGCGCGCGAAACGCGGGATCGGCGTTGAGCGGCGCGAACGCCGCCTCGGCCAAGGCCAGCAGGCGCGCGCGCGGGTTTTCCGCCGGCTCGCGCGCGAAATCCTCCAGGAGCTTGTGCCAGACGTCGCCGAGCCGCGCGGCGTTGAGCGGCGCGCCGACCGGGGGCAGCGGCGCGAGCCGCAATATTTTCTGCGCGTAGATGGCGTAGGGATCGCGCCGCAGCGTTTCGATTTGCGTGACGCTGAGCCTGTCCGGGCGCAGTTCCACCGGCGGCGTCGGCGCGGGGCGCGGGGCGCTCGGCGTCTCCAGCGGCCGGTCGAGCCAGCGCGCGATGTCGAGATAGCGCCGCCCGCGCGCGCGCAAGGCGGCGGTCTCCGCGCCCGCCAAAGCCTCGATCCGGCGCAGGAAACGCGAGGCGACGGTGGGCGAGCCGTCGCGCTTTTTCGAGCGCGCGATGACGACGTCGGCGCAGCCGAGCGCCGCGACGAAATCCTGTGCGGTCTGGCCGATCCGCCGCTCGGGCGGCGACAGGCCGAGATCGGCGCGCATCTGCCGGTTGAGAAAGGCGTCGGTGCGCGCGGCCGGCGGCCAAACCGTCTCGTCGAGGCCGGCGACGACGATGCGGTCGAAACGCAGCAGTCGCGCTTCCAAAAGGCCGATGATCGCCACCCGCGGATGGCCGCGCGGGCTCCGCGGCGCGCGGCTGCCCGCCAGCGTTCCAAACATATCGGCGTAATCGGCCAGACCGCAGTCGAACCCTTCGCCGCAGGCGAGCGCCCATTCGTCGAGCAGGTCGGCGACGTCGCCGTCGATCTCGGCGGGCGCGGCAAGCGCGGCAAGCGCCTGCGCGTGGGCGGCGAGGAGCCCGGCGAGCGGGGCGCCGTCGGCCAGACGAAGCGGCTCCAGCGCGGCGGCGAAATCGGCCAGCAGCGCGTCGGCTCCGGCGAGGTCGTCCGGCGTCAGCGCGGCGAGGCCGCGATGGGCGTAAGGCGAGGCCGCAGCCGCGCGCGCAGCCGCCAGCGCGGCGGCGCGGTCCTCCAGACCCGCCGGCGGCGGAAACGCACGCAGCACGGCGAGGTCGAGCGCGCGCGCGGCGGCGGCGTAATCGTGCGCCGTGCGGCCGAGCCGCACCCGATCCGACCCCGCGAGCGCGGCGACCCGCTCGGGCGTGAATTCGCGCGCGGCGGCGAGCGCCAGCCGCGCCAGCAGGCCGTGCGGCGTCGCGCCGAGCGTGGCGCCAGCGGAATTCTCGACCTCGACGCCCCAGCGGGTCAGTTCGACGGCGACGCGGCGCGCGATGGCGGGATCGGGCGTCGCCAGCGCCGCCGTGCGGCCGGGCGTCTCCAGCGTCTCGCGCAAAGCGAGCGCAACCGCCAGCGCCTCCTCCGCTTCATTCTCGGCCTCGATCAGCGCCATTCCCGCCAGC
>JANYIH010000231.1 GCA_025358745.1 Hyphomicrobiales bacterium
GATTCCTCGACGGTGGCGGCCAAATCGGCGGAGGCCGAAGCGCGCGCCAAGATCGATTCGCTCACCAAAGCGGCGGAAACCGCGCAAGGCCGGCTCGACGCGCTGGAGGCCAGGCTGAAAGCGGCCGAGCCGACGCCCCGCCCGACGCCATGACCGACCCGCTCGCCTGCCCCGATCCGCTCGCCGAGCGCCGCTTCGCCTACGCCGAGGGGCTGGTGCAGGATCACGAGTACGCCGCCGCGGCCGAAGTTTACGAGCAGGCGTTGGAGCTGGTCCCGGACTGGGCGCCGGGTTGGGTCGCGCTGGGGAAAGTGCGTGAGAGGCTCGCCGAGTCCGAAGCGGCGGCTGCGGCCTACGGCCAGGCGCTGCGGACCGATCCCAGCGACAGGCAGGGCGCGGGGCCGCGCCTTGCTCGGCTCGAAGGCCAGCAAACGACTGCCCTGCCGGCGGCCTATGTTGCGCGGCTGTTCGACGATTACGCGCCGAAGTTCGAAGAACATCTGATCGAGACGCTGCTCTATTGCGGGCATGAACTGATCGCGACCGCGCTCGACGCCGTTGCGCCTTCCCGGCAGTTCAAGCTCGCGCTCGATCTGGGCTGCGGTTCGGGATTGGCGGGCCGCGTGTTGCGGGATCGGGTCGCGCGGCTCGTCGGGGTCGATCTGTCGCCCGGCATGATCGCGCGCGCGCAAGAAACGGGCGTCTACGACGAGCTTGCTGTCGCCGATCTCGCGGCGTTCCTCGCCGCCCGTCCCGGCGGTGAGGCCGACCTCGCCGTCGCCGCCGACGCCTTCTGCTATTGCGGCGATCTGGCGCCGGTGTTCGCCGCCGCGGCGGCCGCGCTCGCCCCCGGCGGGTTGTTCGTCTTCACCGTGGAGTGCGGCTCGGCGGCGTTCGCGCTTCAGTCCACCATGCGCTTCCAGCATTCCGACGCCCATGTCGGGGATGCGGCGGCGCGGGCGGGCCTGCGCATCGCCTTTTTCGCCGGCGCCTACACCCGCCGCGAGGGACCGGCCGGGGTGCTCGGACGGCTGGTCGCGCTGGTGAAGGGATAGGCGCGCACAACCTCACCCCCGCCGCTCCAGGTGGCTCGCCCCCGCGCTGCGCGCGCGCCCCGCCCGGCGCACGCGCACCTTCTCGCGCCGTCCGGCGCGCAGGATCGCCGCGTTCAATTCGCCGCCGAACACGAAGATCGCGGCCACCGAGTAGAGAAACACCAGCGTGATCATCACCGAGGCGAGGCCCGCGTAGGTGGAGACGTAGTTGCGGGCGAATTCGTTGAGATAGAGACCGAACACCTCGCCGAAACCGACGCTGCCGACAAAGGTGAGAATCACCCCCGGCGCGACGTCGACGATGCGCAGCTTCACCGCCGGCAGCCAGAGATGGGCGACCAGCAGCGTGACGCACAACACCACTGCGGCGACGCTGAGGCGTATCGCGGTGACGAGCTTTTGCAACGGCGCCAGTTGCGGCGCGAATTCGAGCGCCTGCGCCCAGATCAGCGGCCCCAGCACGACGAAAAAGGCCAGCGCCAGCAGCCCGAACGAAGCCACCATCATGAACAGGATCGATTGCAGCCGCAGCAGCCACCATGGCCGGTGCTCAAGCGCGTCATAGGCGCGGTTGAGCCCGGTGCGCAGCGCCTCGACGCCGCTGGAAGAGAAATACAGCGCCAGCACCACGCCGATGGTCAACAGCCCGCCGCGCGGCTGCGTCAACACATTCTGCACCTCGCCCGCGATCGGGCCGGCGACCACGGTCGGCCACGCCTCGAAGATGAGCTTGGTCGCCTCGCTGGCGAGATCCGAAGTGCCGAGAAATCCGGCGAGCGCGGTGACGAAGATGAAGAACGGGAACAGCGAGGTCAGCATCGACAGCGCGATATGGCTGGCGATCGGCCAGCCGTCGTCGATCAGGAAACCGCCTATGGCGTCGAACACCACGCCCGCCGTCTCCTTCATGCCTGTCCCTTCCGATGCCCGCCAACAGCCTTACGCGAAAGTCCCGTCGGCAGAAATGCGGATTGCGTCGGAGGCTTTCAAGCCGCATGTTGCGGCGCCGAAATGTGAGGAGCGCAGCCTTGGAATTCGACGAACTCGCGGCGGAAGCCCAGCGCACGATGGACAATCTGCTCGCGCGCGCCACCGCTGCGGTGCGGCAAAAGGTCGCCGTGGAGGGTCGCCTCGACGCGGCGCTGATCGAGGCCGAACAGCACGCCGTGCATGGTCTGGCCTGGCTCGCGACCTATTCCCAAGCGGTGCGTCAGATGGTCGCCTACGCGCAGCGGATGCAGGCTGAGGGCCGGTTCGGCGAGACGGAGGCGCTGCTGACCCGCGTGGGCCTGGGCGAATATCTCGCGCAAGCCTTCGGCGGCATCCCGATGAATCAGGGCGAATTCGTGCGGCTGGCCGATTTCGGACTTGAGGAGGCGG
>JANYIH010000232.1 GCA_025358745.1 Hyphomicrobiales bacterium
CTCATAACGGCGCTATCCCAGCGCCATGCCCGAGGAACGG
Organism: Hyphomicrobiales bacterium; assembly: GCA_025358745.1. Lineage (GTDB taxonomy): Bacteria > Pseudomonadota > Alphaproteobacteria > Rhizobiales > Beijerinckiaceae > Roseiarcus. The sequence continues at coordinate 41 of JANYIH010000232.1, forward strand.
GCATTCGGCCTAAAAGTTCCCCCAACGCGCCGCGAAGCTGGCTTGCGTTGACGGCGCGCCCTTGCGCCCGAAAGCCTCGGCGCAAGCCTGCCGCGATAGGCGATCAACGGGGCGGCGCCCAAAGCCGCAAGACGACCGCGCATCCGCGTTGGAAAGAAGACGACGCGATGCTTGCCGGCCTGCGACTTCTCCTTCCCGCGCTGACGCCTTCCTGGCGATTCTTCGATTCCGTGGGGCCTTCGCCGCGGATCGAATACGCCTTGCGGGACGAGGCCGACAACTGGCGGGAATTCCGCCCCAGGCCGGCCGTCCTGTCATTGCGCGAAAGGCTCAAACGCCTGTTTTGGAACCCACACGGGAACGAAAGCCTGTTCCTGACGAGTTGCGCGGAACGCCTGCTGGAAAACCCGACCGAACATAGCCGCCGGGAAATCGCGACGCGCATCGCCGCCCAGCTTGCCCAAGGCCAGGACGACGCCCCGCCCCCTCTGCAATTCAGGATCGTGCTGGTGGCCCCAGAAGGCCGCGAGGTCGTCTATCCCAGTCGCCCGCAAGCTTCGACGTGACTTTGCCCGAGGCGATGCGGCTGACGGAAATCGGGCTGGGGCTCGCCTATCTCCAGCAAAGCCTAGAACATTTACGCGCCCGCGCGGGCGAGCCGATCCTGTTCCTGCCGCGCATCGCCTTATGCGTTCTGCTCGTCATCGGCCTCGCCGCGCCCTGGGTCGATCTGGCGCTGTGGGTCAACGGGCTGTTGCTGCTTGCCCGGTTCGAGGGCCCCTACAATGGCGGCGCCGACAAAATGGGACTGCTGATTTTGACCTGCCTGTGCGGCGCCCACTTCGCGCCCAACGCCAGATGGGCGGAGGTCATCTTCGGCTATCTCGCGGCCCAACTCGTGCTGTCCTATTTCGTCTCGGGCTGGGTCAAGATCGTCAATCCGGCGTGGCGGCGCGGGCGGGCGCTGCGCGACGTGTTCGCATTTTCCGCCTATCCCGCGAGCGAAAATCTGCGCGGGCTCGCCGATCACCCTCGCCTGCTCCGGGCGGGCTCGTGGGCCGTCATGCTGTTTGAGCTGTTGTTTCCGCTATCGCTGCTGACGGGGCCGACGCTGGTCGCGGCATTGGGCGTCGGCGCGGGCTTTCACCTCGCCAACGCCTGCCTGTTCGGCCTGAACCGATTCCTTTGGATATGGCTGACGGCCTATCCTTCGCTCGTCTGGTTGCAGGCGCGGGTCATGTTTCCCGCCTGATCAATTCACCCCCAGCTTCTTTTGCAGACTAGTCGACGACGTCGTGTACTGGAACACCAGCCGCTTGTCGGGATAGACGTAGCGGTGCACCTTCTGCGCCGCCAGCGCGCCTTCGTGGAAGCCCGACAGGATCAGCTTCAACTTACCGGGATAGGTGATGATGTCGCCGATGGCGAAAATGCCCGGCGTCGAGGTCTCGAATTTTTCCGTGTCGGTCGGGATCAGGTTCTCGTGCAGATTGAGGCCCCAGCCGGCGATCGGCCCGAGCTTCATCGTCAGGCCGAAGAACGGCAGCATGTCGTCGCAGGCGACGTCGACGCTCTCGCCGCTCTCCTTGCGCACGGTCAGCGCGGAAAGTTGGCCGCCCTCGCCCTTCAGGCCCGCCACCTGCCCCATCAGGAAATCCATCTGGCCCGAGGCGACCAGTTCGCGCATCGCGTTGACCGAATGGGGCGCGGCGCGGAAAGCGTCGCGGCGGTGGATCAGCGTGACGCGCTGCGCGACCGGATGCAGGTTCAGCACCCAATCCAAAGCGGAATCGCCGCCGCCGACGATGGTCACGCGCTTAGCCCGGAACTGCTCGACCTTGCGTACGGCGTAGAACACGGATTTGCCCTCATAGACCTCGATCTGCGGGATCGGCGGCTTCTTGGGCATGAACGAGCCGCCGCCCGCCGCCACCAGCACGCATTTGGCGGTGATCTCGGTTCCCGCGTCGGTCGTCACGCGGAACAGGGGATGCGCGGAATCGCCCAGCGTCTCCACCCGCTCCACCATCTCGCCCATATGGAACACCGGGTTGAACGGCTGGATCTGCTTGATGAGATTGTCGACCAGCCCCTGCGCCGACACTTCGGGAAAGCCCGGAATGTCGTAGATCGGCTTCTCGGGATAAAGCTCCGAGCATTGGCCGCCGGGCTTGCTCAAGATGTCGATCAGATGGCACTTGATGTCGAGCAGGCCCAGCTCGAACACCGCGAACAGGCCGGCCGGCCCGGCGCCGACGATGACGACGTCGGTCTCGAATGACTCGGTCATGGCCTTATCCCTGCTTGGCGGGCGTCGTCACGACGAGGCCGTCGAGATTGGGGGCAACCTTGATCTGGCACGACAGCCGGGAGGTCGGGCGCACCTCGAAGGCGAAATCGAGCATGTCCTCCTCCATCTGCGAGGGCTTGCCGACGACCTCGGTCCACGCGTCGTCGATATAGACATGGCAGGTCGCGCAAGCGCAGGCGCCGCCGCATTCGGCCTCGATGCCGGGCACGGCGTTGCGGATGGCGGTCTCCATCACCGTCGAGCCGTCGTTCGCCTCGACCGTGCGCGAACCGCCGGCTGCATCCTTGAAGGTGATCTTCGTCATCGCGTTTCGCTCTGCCTCATCCCGATTGCGGCGGCTTACATAAAGGGCGACGCGGCGTGGGGGAAGTGCGGATTTGCGCGATTCTTCGCGGCTGCGAACACTAGACCCTTGCAATGACAAGTTAAGTCTGGAAAATCCGCGGTCCGAGACGTGAACGTTCGGCAAGCGCGCAAGAACATGGCCGTATGCGACCCGTCGCAGCCCCTCGCTTACCGGCTGGCGGGCGGTCGGCGCCCCCTGTCGCGAACGTCGGCTATTTCTTCATTCTAGGCGCATCGGCGGAACCATGTGCCAACGCCTGTTCGGCATGAAGCGCACGCGCTAGCCCGCCAATTCGGCGATGGCCGCGCGCGCCCGCGCCACGGTCGCATCCAGCGCGGCGATCTCGGCCCTGGGCTCGCCGCCCTCGCGCTCGAACGCCGTTTCCACCGCAAGCGCCGCCTCGGCCACCGCGAAAGCGCCGATGGCGAGCGCCGAGCCGCGCAGCCTGTGGGCGATGTCGCCGCGCGCGCGGCGCGGCAGATCGGCGAGCTTCACCCGCTCCACCAGTTTCTCGCCCTGATGGTCGAACATCGCCAGCAACTCCGCCTCCAGCGCTTCGTCGCCGTCGGTGGCCCGCGCCAGATGCACGAGATCGATCGGGCGGTCCTCGGGCAGCTTCGGCAAGGGTTCGTGCGGCGAGGGGCTTGCGAAATTCTGACCTTGGATCGCTGCGACGCGCATAGGGTACAACTCCGGCGGCCGGTTTGGCTCGATTTCGCGCTGTTTTATCGGGGGAACATGTCAAGGCCGGGCCTAGACTCGAAGTATGACGGTGGAATATGCCGGCCCGAACGTTAACGACGTTTTAAAATCGGCGGGGTCGTCAGGTTTCATCTGGGCTCCCGCGCGGGTAGAGTGGATTTGGTTAACCCATTCGACGCGCGTCGCGAGGCCCAAGGCGCGCGCGTTCGAGGGGCGCGCTGAATCTGGCGCGAAGCGACTAGGATATAACGGTCCGGCCCCGGCGGGCGCGGAGCGCGAAGATCGAAGGCGGACGCAATGGCGCAGAAAAATAAGGCTTCGGATCCCGTATCCCAAGCCATGCTTGCGATCGAGGACGCGCTCAATCTCGGCGCCGATCAGGACGCCGCCGCCGAAACCTCGCAGCCCACCGCCGACACCGCTCCCCCCGCTCCGCCGCCGTCCCCGCCGCCGGCGCTCAAGGCCCCCACGGCCAAACCCGAGGAGCCGCGCCGACAGGCCGAGCCGGCCGAGCCGCGCCTGACCTCGGCCGACCGGCACGCCAACGACGATCGCGCCGCCGCCGGGCCGATCGTGCAGGCGTTGCAAATCAAGCGGCCGAGCCGTGCGCCGATGGCGCTGGCCGTGCTGGCTTCGCTGGTCTGGTTCGGCCTGTGCGGCTATTACGGCTTCAAGCGCATGCCCGAGGCGTTCACGACGCCGGCTCTGCTGTTCCGCCCGGAATCGGTCCTGTTCCTGCTGGCGGCGGTCGCCCCTGTCATGGCGTTGATCGGCTTTATCGCGCTTGCCCGCAGATTGCAGGACCTGCGCCAGTCGGCCGCCTCGATCGCCCACGTCGCGGTTCGGCTGGCCGAACCGGAATCGATGGCCAACGACCAATTCTCGACGCTGGCCCAGGCGATCCGGCGCGAAGTCACCACCATGGGCGACGGCGTGGAGCGCGCATTCACGCGCGCGGCCGAACTGGAATCGCTGGTGCGCAATGAACTGGCGACGCTGGAGCGCGCCTCGGGCGAGCACGAGCGGCGTCTGCGCGCCTTGATCGCCGAACTCGCCGACCAGCGCGAGGCGATCGTGGCCAGCGGCGATGCCGTGCGCAACGCCATCATGACCGCGCAGGGCGGCGCGGCGCAGGAGATCGAATCGATCGGCGTGAAGCTCGCCGCCCGCATCGAACAGGTCGGCGCCACCGCATCGGCCACGCTGGGCGCCTCGTCGGTGCAATTCGCGCAATCGGTCGAGCACGCGACCGCGACCGGCGTCGCGCGCCTGGGCGGGCTTGGCGACCAGGTCGCCGGCGCCATCGCCGGAGCGGCCGAGGCGAGCGCGGCGGCGCTGTTCGAGCGGGCCGAGAAGCTCGACGAAACGTTGCGCGCGCGCGGTGAGACCTTCGTCGAAGAGATCAGCCGCCGCCACGAGGAAATCAGTCAGAATTTCGCTGAATCGGCCGAGCGCGTCGTAGGCGCCATCCGCGGCGAGGGGCTTGGCGTGGTGGTGCAGTTGGAGACCGCCGCTCAGGCGACCGGCGAGGCGATCGCCGCCAGCAGCAATGAAATCACCGCCCGCATCGCCGCCTCGGGCGCTCAGACGCTCGACGCGATCCGCGGCCACGGCGATTCCCTCGCCGCACGGCTGGCCGAATCGAGCGCCCTGCTCGCGCGCGATTTCTCCGAGCACGGGGACCGCCTGATCGACCGGCTCGACGACAGCGGGCGCGGCGCGGTGGAGGCGATGCGCCAGCAGGCCGACGCCGTCGCCGCCGCCATCTCGCAGACCCACCTTGAGGCCTCCGGCGGCTTCGACGATCGCGCCCGCGCGCTGGTCGAGGCCCTGCACGGCACGACCCAGGAGGCGCTGGAAGCGCTGGATTCGCGCAGCGCCCTGGCCAGCGACCGCATCGCCCATGCGCACGACTTCGTGGCGCAGGCGTTCGAGGTGAAATCCGACGCCCTGCTCTCCCGTCTGGCCGAGGCGACCGCCGCCACCTCCGTGGCGCTGGAGACACACGCCGAACTCACCGTCGCGCGCATCGCCGAGACGCATGACGCTGTAGGTCGCGACTTCGAGGACCGCCGCCGTAACCTGATCGATTCTTTCTCGAAATCCTCCGCCGAGGCCGCCGAAAGCCTGGCCCAGAGCGCCGAGGCCGCCGCCGAGCGTCTCGCTGAGGCGCGCGACAAACTGCGCCTTGAGCAGCAGGCGCTCGGCGTCGATGTGATCGACCGGTTGGAGACCGTGGCGCACGCCTCGGTCGAGACGTTGCGCTCGCACAGCGAACGATACGCCGTCGAGGTGGCCGAGGCGCACGAACGCGTCGGGGGAGAATTCGACGCCCGCCACGCCGATCTGATCGGCCGTTTGCAGGCGGCGGCCACCGAACAGACCGCGGCCATCGACGCCGTCAGCCGCCGCGCGGCGCAAGCGGCCGCCGCCGTCGCCGACACGCATGGGCGCGTGGCGCACGAATTCGACGCCCGCGTTTCCGCGCTGCTGGAGGCCAACGAAGGACAGCATCGGCGCATTCTCGACTCGGTCGGCGAGCGCGCGGGCGAAGCGGTGGCGCAGATCGGCATGTCGCATGAGAGCGTGGCGCACGAATTCGACGCCCGCATCTCCACCTTGCTTGATACCTACGAGGGGCAGCATCGGCGCATTCTCGCCTCGGTCGGCGAGCGCGCCGGCGAAGCGGTCTCGCAGATCGGCATGGCGCACGAGAGCGTGGCAGGCGAATTCGACGCCCGCATCTCCACCTTGCTTGAAACCTCCGAAGGGCAACATCGGCGCATTCTCGACTCGGTCGGCG
>JANYIH010000245.1 GCA_025358745.1 Hyphomicrobiales bacterium
CGTGGAACCGCCGCCTCCGCCGGACGGGGCGGGGGAGGGGGCGGCGGCGGCGCGGGCGGCGGTTCAGCGAGTTCGGCGCCGGTCGAGGCGGCGCCGAGCGGCAAGGCGTGCACGTCGGCGCTTGCCGGCTCGAACTCACCCTCCAGCCGCGCCACGGCTTCGTCGAGCGCGCGCTCCTCGCGCGCGATGTCGCTCTCCGGCAAACTCGGCTTCAGCGAGCGTAACTGATTGGTCAGCGCCTTGCGCGCACGCTCGTAGATCGCGCGCCGCGTCGAGGGCGGGCTCGTTTTTGGCAGATTGGCGACCGCGCGCGCCAGCAACGAATAGTAATCGGCCATGCAACCTTCCGCTCACGCGCGGTACTTGAGACCGAGCCCGCTCAATCCTGGAAGGGATCGTGAACCAGAATCGTGTCGTCTCGCTCGGGACTCGTCGATAGTAGCGCAACCGACGCGCCGATCAATTCCTCGATGCGCCGCACGTATTTGATCGCCTGCGCCGGCAGGTCGGCCCAGGAGCGCGCCCGGCTCGTCGCGTCGCGCCAGCCGGGCATCGTCTCATAAACCGGCGTCAGCCGCGCCTGCGCCGCCGGATTGGCCGGCATGTAGTCGATCCGCGCGCCGTCCAGCAAATAATGCGTGCAGATGTTGATCTCGTCGAAGCCGTCGAGCACGTCGAGCTTGGTCAGCGCGACGCCGTCGATGCCGGAGATTTTCACGGTCTGGCGCGTCAGCGCGGCGTCGAACCAGCCGCAGCGGCGCGGGCGGCCGGTGTTGGTGCCGAATTCATTGCCGATCCTGCCGATCCGCGCGCCGATCTCGTCGTGCAACTCGGTCGGGAACGGCCCGCCGCCGACCCGCGTCGTATAGGCTTTTGCGATGCCCAAGACATAGCCGATCGCGCGCGGCCCGAGCCCGGAGCCGGTGGCGGCGTTGGCCGCCACGGTGTTGGACGAAGTTACGTAAGGATAAGTGCCGTGATCGACGTCGAGCAGCGCGCCCTGCGCGCCCTCGAACAAAATCCGCTTGCCGGCGCGGCGCGCGCGGTCGAGCAGATCGAACGTCGGCGCCATATAGGGCAGGACTTTCGGCGCGATCTCCAACAGTTCGGCGCGTAACGCGGCAGCGTCGGGCGGCGCCAGCCCCATCCCGCGCGCCAGCGGCACGTGATGCGCCAGCAGGCGGGCGATCTTGCCGTCGAGCGAATCGGGATCGGCGAGATCCATCAGACGGATTGCGCGCCGGCCCACCTTGTCCTCGTAGGCGGGACCGATGCCGCGCCGGGTGGTGCCGATGCTCTGCGCGCCGGCGTCGCCGGATTCGCGGTGCGCGTCGAGATCGCGATAGAATGACAGGATCAGCGGAACGTTCTCGGCGATCTTGAGATTGTCGGGGCTGACTTCGACCCCCTGCGCGCGCACGGATTCCACCTCGCGGGCGAAATGATAGGGGTCGAGCACGACGCCGTTGCCGATCACCGACAATTTGCCCGGCCGCACTATCCCCGAGGGCAGCAGCGCCAGCTTGAACACCTTGCCGTTGATCACCAGCGTATGGCCGGCGTTGTGGCCGCCCTGGAAACGCACGATCACGTCCGCCAATACGGACAGCCAATCGACGATCTTGCCTTTTCCCTCGTCGCCCCATTGGGCGCCGACCACAACGACGTTCGCCATTCTTGCTTAGTTCCCGGCCGGACGCCTCGCGAAGGCCGCCAGGGGCGCGTCGAAGGCACGGGCGCCCGCCTACGCGAAAAGGCCCCGTTAGTAAATAGCGCGTTCGCGCCGGCCGTTTCCCGGCTTTCACGGCGGCGCCGTCTGCTATAAGCGGCGCCATAGGCCAAGGGAGGGCGCATCATGCGGTTGGCGCAGATCACGGACGAGAACGGCAAGCGGGCGCTGGTCGTCACGGCGCGCGGCGAGAGCCGGCTGGTGAAAGGGGCGCGCACCACGGTGCAGATCGCAACCCAGGCGATCGAGGCGGGGACGAGCCTGAAGAAACTGATCGCCGAGCGCGGAATCGGCAAGCCGGTCGATCTGGTCGCGGCCTACAAGGAGGGCCGGATGCTGACTCCGGTCGATCACCCCGATCCCGCCCATGTCTATGTCACCGGCACCGGCCTGACCCATCTGGGCTCGGCGGAAGGCCGCGACAAGATGCACAAAAAGCTGGAAGACCCGGCCTCGCTGACCGATTCCATGAAGATGTTCAAGCTCGGCCTCGAAGGCGGCAAGCCGTCCAAGGGCAAGGAGGGCGTGCAGCCGGAATGGTTCTACAAGGGCGACGGCTCGATGCTGGTTGCGCCGGGCGGCGATCTGCAAAGCCCCGCCTTCGCGCTCGACGGCGGCGAGGAGCCGGAGATCGTCGGGGTTTACCTGATCGACGCCGCGGGCGCGCCAAGGCGCCTCGGCTTCGCGCTCGGCAACGAGTTCTCCGATCACGTCACCGAGCGGCAGAACTACCTCTATCTCGCCCATTCCAAGCTGCGCGCGTCGAGCTTCGGGCCGGAACTGCTGACCGGCGACCTGCCGCCCGACGTGCAGGGCGTCTCGCGCATCCGTCGCGCCAAGGCGGTGCTGTGGGAGAAGCCGTTTCTCTCGGGCGAGCAGAACATGTCGCACACCATCGCCAATCTGGAGGCGCATCATTTCAAATATGCGCTGTTCCGCCGCCCCGGCGACGTGCACGTGCACTACTTCGGCACGGCGACGCTGTCGTTTTCCGACGGGATCAAACCCGAAAAGGGCGACGTGTTCGAGATCGAGGCGGAGGCGTTCGGGCTGCCGCTGCGCAACCGCCTGACGATCGCCAAGCCAGCCAAGGTCCGGGTCGCCGCGCTCTGATGCGGGTGTTGCTGACCGGGGCGGCGGGCTGGTTGGCGCGCCATCTCAAGCCGATGTTGGCCGCGCGCGGCGATAGCGTGCTCGGCCTCGACATCGCGGCTTCGCCCTGCACCGACGTTGTTGGCTCGGTCGCCGACCGGGCGGTGCTGGCGCGGCTGTTCGGCGAGCATAGGTTCGAGGCGGTGATCCATTCGGGCGCGCTGCACAAGCCCGACATCGCGCGCTATCCCGCGCAAAGCTTCATCGACACGAATGTGACGGGAACGTTGAACCTGTTGGAGGCCGCCGCCGCCGCCGGGGCGCGCTTCGTTTTCACCTCGACGACTTCGCTGATGATCAACCAGGCGATCCGCGCGGAGGAGGGCGACAGCGCGGTCTGGCTCGACGAGCGCGCCGGGCCGCTGGAGCCGCGCAACATCTACGGCGTCACTAAACTAGCGGCCGAAGGGTTGTGCCGCATCCATCATCTCGAACGTGGCCTGCCTTGCATCGTGCTGCGCACCGCACGCTTCTTCCCCGAAGCCGACGACACGCATGACGAGATCGACGGCGCCAATCTGAAAGCTAACGAATTCCTGCATCGTCGTTTGACGGTGGAGGATTGCGCCAGGGCCCATCTCGCCGCGCTTGATCGCGCGCCGCAGATCGGCTTCGGCCTCTATGTGATTTCGGCCCCGACGCCGTTTCGGCGCGAGGAGGCAAGACTTTTGAAACGCGACGCGGCGGCGGTGATCGCGCGCGCATTTCCAGACGCCGCCGCGCTCTACGCGAAGAAGGGCTGGCGGCTGCCGACGCGCATCGGTCGGGTCTATGACTCTAGCCTATTCGCGCGCGAGTTGGGCTTCCGCGCAAGCTCCGATTTCGCCGCCGTGCTGGCGGCGTTGCGCGACGGCGCGCCGCTGCCGTTCGCGCACGATCCCGCGTTCGTCTCGCCCTCGGCGGCTCTGGCGCCGGGCTAGCGCCCAGCCCGCGCCCGCAGCGCCGTCGACGACGCGTTCGACCTCCGCCCGTGCAGGAAGATCCACGCCGGCGCGGGCAGATGGGCAAGGCGCGCCGCCTCGCGCTCCGGCCTGCGCCAGCGGGCGAGCGCCTGCGCGGCGCGGCTCGACAGCGCCGCCAGGCTCGCGTTCGGCCGGTCCACCACCAGGATCGGAACCGCCTCCGCGATCTCGCGCCAGTCGCGCCAGCGATCGAACTGGGCGAGATTGTCGGCGCCCATGATCCAGACGAAACGCGCGCCCGGCGCGCGCTCGACGAGATAGCGCAAAGTGTCGGCGGTGTAGCGCGAACCGATCTCGCTCTCGAAACCGGTGACGGCGATGCGCGGATCGTCGATCAGCGCGCGGGCCGCCGTGAGCCGCGCTCGCAGCGCGGCCAGATCGGCGGTCGATTTCAGCGGATTGCCCGGCGTGGCGAGCCACCACAACCGGTCAAGCCCGGCCCGTGTCAGCGCTAAATGCGAGGCCAGGAGATGGCCCTCATGCGGGGGATTGAAGGAACCGCCGAGCAGCCCGATCGTCTGGCCCGCCCCGAACGGGGGCAGGCGCACAAATCCCCCCTCGCGCCGCATCGGCCGGGATTACACCAGAACGCCGTGGCAGTGCTTGAACTTCTTGCCCGACCCGCAGGGGCAGGGCTCGTTGCGGCCGATCCGGCCCCAGGTTTGCGGATCGTTGGGGTCGCGATCCTCGGTCGCCACGGGCGGCTCCTCGTAGGCCGAGGTCGCCGACGAAAAGGCGGCGTTGATCGGCTCCGAGATCGCGCCGAGATCGGCCTCGTTGGCGCCGGTCAGCGGGTCGAGATGCTGGTAGTGCATCGCCGGCTCCGGCTCAGGCTCCTGGAACTGCACTTCGATCCGCATCATCCGCGCGATCACGCCCTCGTGCCATTGCGCGATGAGCTGTCGGAACAGGTCGAACGCTTCCGATTTGTACTCGTTGAGCGGATCGCGCTGCGCCATGCCGCGCCAGCCGATCACCTGCCTGAGATGATCGAGCGTCACCAGATGGTCGCGCCAGAGATGGTCAAGCGTTTGCAGGATCACCTGCTTCTCGACATAGCGCATCGCCTCGGGCGAATTGCGCTCGACGCGCTCGGCATAGGCCGCGTCGGTCGCCTTGTGCAGCCGCTCGGCCATTTCCTCGTCGCCGATGCCCTCTTCCTTGGCCCAGGCGTCCAGCGGAAGGTCGAGGTTCAGCTTGGCGGCGACCTCTGCCTTCAAGCCCGCCACATCCCAGGCTTCCGGGTAGGCGTCGGCGGGAATGTGCTTGGCGACGATGTCGTCGATCACGCCGGCGCGCATCTCGGCGATGGTCGGCTCCAGCGATTCCTGCGCCATCATCTTGCGCCGATCCTCGAAGATGACCTTGCGCTGGTCGTTCATCACATTGTCGAACTTGAGAATGTTCTTGCGGATGTCGAAGTTGCGCGCCTCGACCTTCTGCTGCGCCTTCTCCAGCGCCTTGTTGATCCAGGGATGGACGATCGCCTCGTCCTCCTTCAACCCGAGCCGGCGCAGCATCGCGTCCATGCGCTCCGAACCGAAGATGCGCATCAGATCGTCCTGCAACGACAGGAAGAACTTCGAGCGGCCGGGATCGCCCTGGCGCCCGGCGCGGCCGCGCAGCTGGTTGTCGATGCGCCGGCTCTCGTGCCGCTCGGTGCCGATGATGTAGAGGCCGCCGGCGTCGATCGCCTTGCGCTTGAAGTCGTCGACCTCAGCGCGGATCTCCGTCTCCTTGGCGGCGCGCTCGTCGCCCTGCGCCATCGGGTCGCATTCCTGCGCGACGCGCATCTCGACGTTGCCGCCGAGTTTGATGTCGGTGCCGCGGCCGGCCATGTTGGTCGCGATGGTGATCGCGCCTGGAACGCCGGCCTCGGCGACGATATAGGCTTCCTGTTCG
>JANYIH010000259.1 GCA_025358745.1 Hyphomicrobiales bacterium
TCGGCGTCGTCGGGCGCATGGCCGTGCCGCGTCGCCCAGGCGGCCCGGACGCGGGGCAGCGCGCAGAGCGCGACGATGTGCGGCCGCTTGGCCATGCCCATCGGCCCCCGCGCCTCCGCAATCGTCAGTTCGACGCCGAACTCGGCGAAAGTCTCGACGAACGCGCCCATCGGCGCGCGCGAGCCGTAATCGACCAGCGTGCCGGCCCAATCGAAAATAACCGCCTTGATCCCGCTCATGCTTCAGCTTCCGTAGAGTTCGGCGATCGTCTCTTCGGCGATCGCAAACGAGGTCGAGGCGCCGGTGCCGCTGGTGATCAGCACGATGCGTAAGGCCGGAGACGGCGCGTCGCGCAGCATCAGCCGGTCGGGCGCCGAGGCGTATGTCCCGGTCCAGCGCGACGCGACAAGGGGAAGCGCGCCCGCAAAAACGGCGGCATATTCCTCCAGGATCAGATCGTCGACGAAGCTCGGCGCGAACGGATCGGGCGTCGGGCCGTAATGGTGGGAATCGCCCACCACCAGCGAGCCGTCGGCCGAGCGCGCGACGATGAGATGCACGCCGTGTTCGAGCTGCGCGCCCTGCTCGGCCTCCAGCCGGGCGCGCAAGGGCCGCGCCTCGGCGAGTTCGGCATAGCCGAGATAGCGCACCAGCCCCAGGTCGGACATCACCACCGGCAGTCCAGGGTCGTAGGCCGCCGGCGTCAGCCGCAGCATGTGAAGCTTGCAGCGGGTGAGGCCGTAAGCCGCGAGCCGGTCGGCGTGCAGGCTGTGGAAATCGTCGCCGGGGCAGACGACGACCGCCTCGGCCTCTACGACGCCCCGGCTCGTCTCCAGCCGAGGCGGCGCGGCGGCGCGGACGGCCGTCTCGCGCAGGAAGGTGACGCCGTGCGCTTGCGCGAGCCAGGCGGCAAGCCGGGGGATCGCGTCGCGCGACTCGACCCGCAATTCATGCGGCGAATGGAGCGCGCCGGCGAATTCGCCCGCGCGCAGGCCCTCGTAGGCCGCGATCTCGTGGCGCGCCAGCAGGCGGCAGTCCCGTCCCATTTCGGCGCCCGCGAAAGCCTCCAGCACGTCAAGCGCCTCCGGCCGACGCGCGATCATCAACAGGCCGCGCTGCACGACCTCGATTCCAGCCAGCGGCGCGACCTCCGCCCACACGTCGCGCGAGCGCATCGCGCGGCGCCAGCTTTTCCCCGCCTGCTGGCCGGTGACGGTGACGAAGCCGAAATTGCGAATCGAGGCGCCGTTGGCCGCCGCGTCGCGGTCGATCACCACGACGCGCTTGCCCCGTCGCGCGGCCGCAAGGGCGTGGGCCAGGCCGCAAATGCCGGCGCCGACCACGGCGAGATCGTAAGGACCGCTCATGAACTCCCCGCAAATATGCAGGCTTTGTGACGGAACGAGCGGCGGCGGGTCAAGCCCCGCGCTATTGACGCCGCCGATTTGCCTCGGTTTAACGCGCGGCCCGCAACGCCCCGAGGGAAACGAAATGACGCAATGGCCCCGATATGGACGCATCGAAGGTCCGATCGTGATGATCGGCTTCGGCTCGATCGGTCGCGGCACGCTGCCGCTGATCGAGCGCCATTTCGACTATGACAAGAGCCGTTTCGTCGTGATCGCTCCCGACGATTCCGACCGCAAACTGCTCGACGATCGCGGCGTCGGCTTCGTGCAGGAGGCGGTGACGCGCGAGAACTATCGAGAGCTATTGGGCGTCCACCTCAAAGGCCCAGGCCAGGGCTTTTGCGTCAACCTGTCGGTCGACACCTCCTCGCTCGATCTGATGCAATATTGCAGAGAGATCGGCGCGCTCTACATCGACACCGTGGTCGAGCCGTGGCCGGGGTTCTATTTCGACAAGGGCAAGGGCAACGAGGCGCGCACCAACTACGCCTTGCGCGAGACCGTGCTGGCGGCGCGGCGCGCGAGCCCGGGCGGGACAACCGCCGTCTCCTGCTGCGGCGCCAATCCCGGCATGGTGAGCTGGTTGGTCAAGCAGGCGCTGGTCAATCTCGCGCAAGACCTTGGCGACGTGGGGCCCGCGCCGGAAAATCGCCAGCAATGGGGCGTTCTGGCGCGGCGGCTCGGCGTCAAGGGCGTCCATATCGCCGAACGCGACACGCAGCGCGCGAAAACGCCGAAGCCGCGCAACGTGTTCGTCAACACCTGGTCGGTCGAAGGCTTCCTGTCGGAGGGCATGCAGCCGGCCGAACTCGGCTGGGGCACGCATGAGCGCTGGGCGCCGGCCAACGCCGGTTTTCACAAACAGGGCTGCGGCGCGGCGATCTATCTGTTGCAGCCCGGCGCGAATACGCGGGTGCGCTCCTGGACGCCGACGGCGCAGGCGCAATTCGGCTTTCTCGTCACGCATAACGAGTCGATCTCAATCGCGGATTATTTCACGCTGCGGGACGACAGGGGCGAGACGGTCTATCGCCCGACCTGCCACTACGCCTATCACCCATGCGACGACGCGGTGCTGAGCCTGCACGAGTTGTTCGGCCGCGCCGGCAAGATGCAGCCGGCCAATCACATTCTGACCGAGACCGAGATCGTCGACGGGATCGACGAACTCGGCGTGCTGCTCTACGGTCATGGCAAGAACGCCTATTGGTATGGCTCGCAGCTTTCGGTCGAGGAGACGCGGGCGCTCGCGCCTTATCAGAACGCGACTGGGATGCAGGTCACATCCGCCGTGCTCGCCGGCATGGTGTGGGCGCTGGAGAACCCCAATTCCGGCATCGTCGAGGCTGACGAAATGGACTACCGTCGCTGCCTGGAAGTTCAGACGCCCTATCTCGGGCCGGTAGTCGGCGTCTACACCGACTGGACGCCGCTGACGGATCGTCCGGGCCTGTTCCCCGAGGATATCGACGCGAGCGATCCCTGGCAGTTCCGCAACGTGCTGGTGAGGTGAGATACCGTCACGCTGAGCAAGCGATTTTTTTGAGCGTGTTTGGCTCAGACTTTGGCGGGTGCGAGAAGCGGGACGAAAGGCTTTCGGTTTTTGGCGACGCTGTAGACGGCGTGCAGCAGCTTTCGCATGGCGGCGAC
>JANYIH010000282.1 GCA_025358745.1 Hyphomicrobiales bacterium
CGCCGACCACCGAGGCCCGCGAGTCTTGCAGATCGACCGTCCCGTGGGAGCCGTAAATCGTCTCCCAGCCCATTCCAAAAAACCCGACGGCGTTCGTTGTTCCCGTATTGAAATAGACAATATCGGCGCCACCATAATTCAAAACGACCTGAGCGTCGTTCAGGATCACGGTCCCGTAGCCATAAATAAGACTGTCGGCGACGCCCTGAGTATTGTAAATGCTGACGGCGTTTCGGGGGCTGCTATCGAAACTTAGGCTTAAACCTGGACCGAATACGGAGACTTGCGCGCCCGAGATGCCGACCAGGTTTCTGCCCGTCCCGTAGAATGTGTCCCAATTCCCGTTCGTTCCCGAAATAACGGCGCTGCCGCTCGCATTCGGCGCGCATACGAACGTGATGTCCTCGCCGTTCGCGACGACGGACGCGTTAGACAAATACACCGTCCCGACCGAGCCGGTGATCGTGTCGGGAGCGCCATCGGGCGTGTCGTAGACGCTCGCCGCGTAGCCCGGCGCGCCGCCGATGGCGACGGTCTGCCCGCCGCCGGACACGGAACTCACGGTCACCGTCGTCGTGTTATCGTCGACGATCGGCGCGACGGCGTCGTCGACGGCGAGCGCGAAGGTCGTGGTGCGCGTGACGCCGTGCGGGATCGTCGGCGTGAAGATGAGGCCGTCGAGCGCCGCCGTCACCTGCGCCGGCGTGCCGGTTACGAGATATTCGCCGATGATGGAATCGTAGGCGCCGGCGCCGAGGTTGCCGAACGCGCCGTTGGTCGGATCGCTGAGCGTCACTGTGACCGTCAGGTTCTGCGCCGCCGGGTTCGCGTCGGTGATCATGACCTTGGAAAACAGCGTATCGGTCTGTTTGTCGACGATCTGCTGCCCGCCCACGGTTCCAGAGATCACCGGGCCGCCGACGACAGGGGTTGAGTGCGCGGGAGTAGCGGCGAAAACCGTGGTTTCGTCGATTGAGTCGTCGAAGTCGTCCGCAGGCAGGAAACTCAAAGAACCGCGCATGCTGTTCATTTCGCGTAAAATCCCCGGTCGCCTGTTTCGGATCGGATGCGAACGACGCCGTTTCCGCAACCGTTCGCAATAATATTCAGACGCAAAATCTATATTGACCTTGTAGACCCTGCGTCGCTCGCCGTCGAGCGGCGACCGCGCATTGCGGGGCGGCGCCGTCGTCGCTACAAGCGCGCGTCACCGGAGTTGGAAAGCGACGATGCCCACAGCGCCCCAGGTCAGCCCGCAGGAGCAGTCTGAAATCCTCATGCAGGCGCTGCCGCACATGCTGCGCTATGACGATTCCACCATTGTCGTGAAATATGGCGGCCACGCCATGGGTGGGGAGGGCGAGCGCAATTTCGCGCGCGACATGGTGCTGTTGGAGCAGTCCGGCGTCAATCCGGTCGTGGTGCATGGCGGCGGGCCGCAGATCGGCGCGATGCTGAAGAAGCTCGGCATCGAATCGCGCTTTTCCGGCGGCTTGCGCATCACCGACAAGGCGACGGTGGAGATCGTCGAAATGGTGCTGGCGGGATCGATCAACAAGCAGCTCGTCGGCGCGATCAACGCGCAGGGCGGGCGGGCGATCGGCCTTTGCGGCAAGGACGGCAATATGGTGACGGCGCGCAAGGTGACGCGCCCGCACGAGGGCGGCGACGGCGAGCCTCCGGTCGATCTCGGCTTCGTCGGCGAGCCCGACAGAATCGACATCACCGTGCTGGAGCAGGTGCTCGGCCGCGATCTGATTCCGGTGCTGGCGCCGGTGGCGGCTTCCGCCGATGGCGAGACCTACAACGTCAACGCCGACACCTTCGCGGGCGCGATCGCCGGGGCGTTGCACGCCAAGCGACTGTTGTTCCTCACCGACGTGCCGGGCGTGCTCGACAAGGACGGGAACCTGATCAAGGAACTAAGGGTCGGCGAGATTCGCGAATTGATCGCCGACGGCACGATCACCGGCGGCATGATCCCCAAGGTCGAGACCTGCATCTACGCGGTCGAGCGCGGCGTCGAAGGCGTCGTCATCCTCGACGGCAAAATCCCCCATGCGGTGCTGATCGAACTGTTGACCGACCACGGCGCCGGCACGCTGATCACGAGGTAGCCCCCATGCGCGTGCTCGCCATCGACACTTCGCGCGGCGCCTGTTCGGCGGCGGTTTACGACGGCGCGCTGCGCTACGCTTTCGCGCGCGAGAGCATCGCCATGAGCCGCGGCCATGCGGAGGCGCTGGCGCCGATGGTGGACCGGGTGCTGAAGGCGAGCGACGGCGGCGCGGCGGAGATCAACAAGGTCGCCGTCGCGGTGGGGCCGGGCTCGTTCACCGGCTTGCGGATCGGCGTCGCCATGGCGAAAGCGATCGGGCTGACGCTGGAGATTCCCGTCGTCGGCGTCTCGACCTTGATCGCCTATTGCGGCCCGATGCTCGACGAGCCCAAGTCCGGCGTGATCGCCGCCGTGATCGACGCCGGCCACGGCAACGTCTATTTCCACCTGATCGATTCCAAGGCCAAGCAGATATTCTCGCCCCGCATCGTCACGCTGCGAGATGCGGTGCGCGCGATCGGCGGCAGCTCGGCGCGCATCGTCGGCGACGCCGCGAGCCTGCTGGCGGAGGAGGCGCGCCGCGCGGGCGTGGACGTTGACGCCAGCGGAGCGAGCGCTTTTCCCGACATCGTCGCCATCGCCCGCATCGGTCTGGCCGCCGATCCCGCGGTCTGGCCGGCGCGACCGCTGTACATCAAGCCGCCCGACGCCCATCCCCCGCGCGACGAGACGATCGCGCGCGCCGATTCATGATCTTCAACTGGGGCCGGCGCTCGCCCTCCGCGATCAGGCCGCTGCGGGCGAATGCTGCGGCCGATTGCGCGCGCATCCACGCCTCCGGCTTCGCCTACCCCTGGGCGCAGAGCGAGCTGGAAAGCCTGATCGCCGATCCCCATGCAGTCGGCACCGCGGCGCTCGATCCCGCCAATGCGCGGCTGCGCGGCTTCGCGCTGTCGCGGCTGGCGGCGGACGAGGCGGAAATTCTCACCATCGCCGTCGATCGCGCCTTGCGTAAAGCCGGCATCGGTCGCGATCTCCTGCGCGCGCATCTGGGCCAAGTGGCGGCGGCCGGCGCGGGACGCATCTTTCTGGAGGTGGACGAGCACAATTCCGCCGCGCTGGCGCTTTACGCCCGCTTCGGCTTCGTCAAGGTCGGCGAGCGCAAGGGTTACTACAAGCGCCCGGACGGAGCGGCGGCCTCGGCGCTGGTGATGCGCCGCGACCTGAGCTGAATTCAAACATGATGCGCGCGCGCGCGGCGGCGGGACTGGCGGGAGCGGCGATCTTCGTCGTCCTCGCCGCGCCGTGGACCGCGCTCGCGCGCCGCCTCGGCCGGCCTCGGCCGGCGGCTTCGGTCGCGCTGCATCGCTGGTTGCTGGCGGTGTTGCGGGTGCGCCGCCGGCGGTTCGGCGCGCCTGGCCCGGGGCGGCGGCTGATTGTCGCCAATCATGTCTCCTGGCTCGACATTCTCGTGCTGGGCGCCTGCGAGCCGATGGCGTTCCTGGCCAAAAAAGAGGTAGGCGTCAGCCGCTGGACGCGCTGGCTGGTCGATTTGCAGGGCGTGGTCTATGTCGACCGCGCGCGAAAGCGCTGCATCCCGCAAGTCAACGCCGAAATCGCGCGGCGGCTGGCCGGGGAAACGCCGGTCGTGCTGTTCGCGGAGGCGACCACCAGCGACGGGACGCGGTTGCTGCCCTTCCGCTCCTCGCATTTCGAACCGGCGCGACAGGCGGGGGCCTGCGTGCAGCCGGTCTATCTCGATTACCCCGCCATCGCCGGCCTCGCCGCGACGCGCGCCGAGCGGGCGGCGGTCGCCTGGTATGGCGACGCGGCCTTCCTGCCCTCGCTGTGGCGCGTGTTGGCCTGCGGCAGCCTGCGCTGCGACGTGCATTATGGCGAACCGATCGCCTTCGACGCGGACGCCGACCGCAAAGCGCTGGCGGGCCGGGTGGAGGCGGCGACGCGGCGGCTGAAGGCGAAGGCGCGTCGCGGCGCGAGAACCGCTGAATTTAGATGAAGGTCGCCGCCGCGCCGCCTTCGAACAGGCGCGTGACCGCGGCCTTCTGCAACCCCAGTTCGATCCGTTCGCCAATCCTCAGCTTCCGCTGGGTGAGAAAGGCGACGCCCGTCTCGGAGACGTCGAGCAATTCGACCACATGTTCGCTGCCCGCCCCGGACACCATCACCGGATAGGCTCCTTCAGGGTCGAAGCGGGGGTTGCCGCGCCGTTCGACGGCGCCGTTTCTCTGCATCAACCAGTTGATCTTATGGGCGAGCCGTCCGTACTTTCGCGCCGTGCAGCGGATCGCGATGGCGAAACCGTCGCTCACGGTTCGCACGACAGCGCCTTCGAGACGGCCGAGTTCGTCGAGATAAACGACGACTTGAGAGCCCGGCGTCGGCGTCCTTGGAGCGCGCAGCCGGACGCCGGTGGGCGAAACGTCGACGGTTTCGCAGTCATGTTCGTCGCTGTCGGGCGCCAGATACCGACCGCGCAATTTCAGGGGGGCGCGGTTGAAGCGCCGGCCGTTCACGCTTTCGGGCGAATGGCCCCGATATACCGCGTTTTCACCCATAGCCTGTTTCGCATCCGCATCACAACCTTGGGTTGTTGATATGGGCGAGGATTAAACATTTCGTTCGACCGCTCGCGGAGATCCTTTGCATCGCGGGAAAAAGGGCGGCGCCGCTTCCGGGCGTTCGCGTTTCGCGCTAAAAGCGGGCGATCGGCGCTCAGGAGACTTCTTTTTTGTCCATTCGGGTTTCCCCCTCGGCAGAGGCAACGCCAGCCGAGGCGCGCGAAAAGCGCGTGTTCGTGAAATCGTTCGGCTGCCAGATGAACGTTTACGACTCGCAGCGCATGACCGATATCGCGTTGAAGGAAGGTTATCGCGAGACCGCCGACATCGCCGACGCCGACCTCGTCGTGTTCAATACTTGCCATATCAGGGAGCGCGCGTCGGAAAAACTCTATTCCGAACTTGGCAAGGCGCGCGAGATCAAGCAGGATCGGGCGGCGCTGGGCCGTTCTACGCAACTCGTCGTCGCCGGCTGCGTCGCGCAGGCCGAGGGCAATGAGATCCTGCGCCGGCAGAACGCGGTCGATGTCGTGGTCGGCCCGCAGAATTATCATCGCCTGCCCGACCTTTTGCGCGCCGGCCGGGCGGTCGTGGACACCGATTTCGGGCTCGACGACAAATTCGACGCACTGCCCGCGCCGAGCCGGCAAGCCGTGCGCGCGCGCGGCGTCAGCGCCTTCGTCACGGTGCAGGAGGGTTGCGACAAATTCTGCGCCTTCTGCGTCGTGCCCTACACCCGCGGCGCCGAAGCCTCGCGCCCGGCGGGCAAGATCCTGGCCGAGATCGCGCGGCTGGCGGAGGCGGGGGCGCGCGAATTCACGCTGATCGGGCAGAACGTCAACGCCTATCGCGACGGCGAGGGGGAAGTTTTGGCGGGGCTGCTGGCGGCGGCGGCGAGACTGCCGGGCGTCGTGCGGCTGCGCTATTCGACTTCCCATCCCAACGACATGGACGAGGCGCTGATCGAAGCGCACGTCGACAATCCCAAACTCGCGCCCTATCTGCATCTGCCGGTGCAATCGGGTTCGGACCGTATCCTGAAAGCGATGAACCGGCGCCACGACGCCGCAGCCTATCTCGATATTGTCGCCCGTGCGCGCCGCGCCCGGCCCGACATCGCTTTGTCCTCCGATTTCATCGTCGGCTTCCCCGGCGAGACCGAAGTGGATTTCGAGGCGACTTTGTCGCTTGTTCGCCAGGTCGGCTTCGCCTCGGCGTTCGCGTTCAAATATTCCTCCCGTCCCGGCACGCCGGCGGCGGAGGCGGGTGATCAGGTCCCGGCGCACGTGAAAGAGGAGCGCCTGAAACGCCTGCAAGAATTGCTGGAGGGCCAGCGGCAGGCGTTCAACCGCGCCACGATCGGCGCGCGGTTCGGCGTGATCTTTGACAAAACGGGGCGTCATCCCGGTCAGTTGATCGGCCGCTCGCCCTATATGCAGGCGGTGTTCGCGGACGCCCCGCCCGACGCGATCGGGCGCATGAGCCAAGTGGAAGTCATCGACGTCAGGCCGAACTCGCTGAAGGGTCGGCTCGTCGAGGCGCAACAGAGCGAGGAGACCTGATTGAAGAGCCCGGAACCGACGCTGGCCCGCGTAACCCCGATCAAGCGCGAGCCCGAAAAACCGGCCGCGCACGAGACGGCCTTCGCGTTCGACGACAACAGGCTCGCGTCCCTGGTGTTCGGGCACTACGATCAGAATCTCGCCCGCATCGAGCGCCGGCTCGGCGTCTCGGCCCACGCCAACGGCAATCAGGTTGTCATTCGTGGCCCGCGCGAGGCCTGCGAGCAGGCGCGGCGGGTGTTGCAGACGCTTTACGCGCGCGCCCGGCTGGGGCAGGCGGCGGAGGAGGGCGACGTCGAGGGGGCGCTGGAGGAGGCGTCCTATCAGAAGAACCTGTTTCCCGCCGCCGAAGCGGAAGGGCCGCGCGAGACGTTCGGCGAATTGCGCACGCGACGCCGTGGGTTGGTGCGCGCCCGCAACCCGGCGCAGGACCGCTACCTGCGCGCGCTGCGCCAGCACGAACTGGTGTTCGCCGAGGGTCCGGCCGGCACCGGCAAGACCTGGCTTGCGGTCGGCCACGCCGTCTCGCTGCTCGAACAGGGCGTGGTGGAGCGGCTGATTCTGTCGCGTCCGGCGGTCGAGGCGGGCGAGCGGCTCGGCTTCCTGCCCGGCGACATGAAGGACAAGGTCGATCCGTATCTCAGGCCGATCTACGATGCGCTCTATGATTTCATGGAGGGGCGCATGGTCGAGCGCGGTCTGGCCACCGGCATGATCGAGATCGCGCCGCTCGCCTTCATGCGCGGCCGCACGTTGGCGAAAGCCGCCATCCTGCTCGACGAGGCGCAGAACGCCACCGCCATGCAGATGAAGATGTTCCTGACCCGGCTCGGCGAGGGCTCACGCATGATGGTCAACGGCGATCCGACCCAGATCGACCTTGCGCCCGGCCAGACCTCGGGTCTGGGGCAGGCGGTGGACTTGCTGAGCGGGCTGGAGCGCGTCGGCCACGTCCGCTTCGCCCATGGCGACGTGGTGCGCCACGATCTTGTGCGTCAGATCGTCGAGGCCTACGAGAACGCCCCGGCGAAGGCGCCGACACGAAGCTGAGCAGATCTGAAACTGACCATGGCCCCGCGCATCGAATTCGTAGAGACCGAGCCGCGCTGGCGGCGCGCGTTGCCCGCCCGCAAGCTTGCGCGCGAGGCGGTGGCGGCGGCGGCGCAGGAAACGGGCGTGAAATGCGCGCCCGGCGCCGAAATGACGATCCATCTCGTCGACGATGCGCGCATGCGTGAGTTGAACAAGACCTGGCGCAACAAGGACGCGCCCACCAACGTGCTTTCGTTTCCCGCCGCGTCCACCGCACGCGTGGCCCAAGCGAAACTGCTCGGCGACGTGTTCGTGGCGCTCCAGACGCTGGAGCGCGAGGCGGCCGACGAGGGCAAGCCGCTGGCCGACCATTACCGTCATCTCGCACTGCATGGGTTTTTGCACCTGATCGGCTACGATCACGAAACGCCTGCCGAAGCGGAAGCGATGGAGGCGCTGGAAACCCGCGCGCTGGCGCGGCTCGGG
>JANYIH010000284.1 GCA_025358745.1 Hyphomicrobiales bacterium
GCCGCTATCCAAACCCGCATCGCTTGACCCTTGCGTTAAAAAAGAGAGGCCGGCGCGTGCGCCGGCCTCTCTCGCTTTCATTTCAAACCGTCACTCGGCGGTGAAGGCGATGATCGAATTGCCGCGCTTGGAATCGATCTGGGCGTTGCCGCCCGCGCCGACCACGACATATTCCTTGTTGTCGACGGTATAGGCGGCCGGCGGCGCGTTGACGCCGGCGCCGGCGTTGAACGACCACAGGATCTTGCCATTGGCCGAATCATAGGCCTTGAACTCGCCGTTCGCCTCGCCGGCGAACACGACGCCGCCCGCGGTCGCCAGCGCGCCGCCGATCATCGGCTGCGGCGTCTTGACTTTCCACTTGATCTTGCCGGTGTTGTAATCGACCGCCACCAACTGGCCCCACTGCTCCTCGCTAGGGATGATCTTGAACGCGCCGCCAAGCCACAGCTTGCCGTCGGGGTAGGGCGAGGAATCGACGTGATAGGTCATCGGCTGATGCAGGTTCAGCGCGAAGGCGGTATGCAGGCGCGGATCGGTGGCGATCGGCGACCATTCGACGCCGCCGTTGGCGCCGGGCAGCATGCGCGCGCCGTCCTTGGTCGGCAGCACCCACATGTTTTCCTGCGGGATCATCGCCTCGGAGAAGCGGATCAGCGAGCAATCCTTGGCGTCGTGCACGTAGATGTGGCCGGTCTTGCCGGCGTGCATGACGACCTTGGTCGCCTTGCCGTCCTTGCCGGCGGCGTCCGTCAGCACGGTCGGCGAGACGGCGTCGAGATCCCACACGTCATGCGCGATATACTGGAAGTGGCAGACGTATTTGCCGGTGTCGAGATCGAGCGAGACCAGCGAGTCGGTGTAGAGGTTGTCGCCCGGCCGGATCGCGCCGTCGAGGTCGGGCGAGGGGTTGCCGACCACGAAATAGATACGGTTAGTCGCCAGATCGACGCTCGGGTTCTGCCACACGCCGCCCCCCAGCGTCTTATAGGGGTCGCCCTTTTCGGCATAGGCCTTCTTCTCGGCGGCGATGTCGCGATGCATGTCGCGGCCGGTCGCGTCCATGGTCGCCCAGACGCCCTTGGAATCCTCGGGGATCGTGTCGAAGCTCCACTTCATCTCGCCGCTCTCGGCGTCGAACGCCTTGACGAAGCCGCGGATGCCGTATTCGCCGCCGTTGGTGCCGATCAGGATCATGCCCTTGACCGCCGTGGGCGCCATCGTCTCGGAATAGCCCTTCTCAGGGTCGGCGATCGGCTTCGACCACTTCACTGCGCCGGTCTTGGCGTCGAGCGCGACAAGGTTGGAGTCGAGCGTGGCCACATAGACCTTGTCCTTGTAGACCGCGACGCCGCGATTGTTGGGGCCGCAGCAATAGGTCGTGATCGGACCCATCTTGTGCTTGTATTCCCAGATCTGATGGCCGCTCTTGGCGTCGAGCGCATAGACGTGGTCGAACGAGGTCGTCACATACATCACGCCATTGACGATGATCGGCGTGGTCTCCAAGGTGTCCATCACGTCGGTCTGGAAGATCCAGGCGGGATGCAGGTTCTTCGCGTTGGCGGTGTTGATGCGGGCGCCGGGGAAATAGCGGGTCTGCCCGTAGTTGCCATTGGTGTGCAGGAAATTCTTGGTGTCCTTGGCTGCGCCGTCGAGCATCTGCTGGCTGACGTCGCTCGGGGTGGCCATGCCCATCGCCGTCGCGCCGCCGCCGCCCATGATTTCCTCAGTCGCCCGCGCGCCGAACGCCGCAAAAGCCAGCGCCATCGCGCTGACGGCAGCCGTCATCCTGACTATCTTCATAACTTCCTCCCCCTCAGGCGAAAATCGCCCCGCTTGCGGCCGGTCGCCGCTCAGTTCTGACTTGCGCGAATGTTTATGACGCCGCGCCGACCTGCGCAAGCCTCCCCTAGAACTTGAAGAATTACGTAAAGACGATTTTTCGCCATCTCGCTGCGTAAGCGGCCAAGCCGGGCAGCGCCCAGACCTCGGCCGGCTGGCTTTCCACCGGGGCTGGCGTTTCGCCCCAATGCGCCAGCCGCATCGCCCCTTCGGCCGCCCCGGCGGCGGAAGGGGCCAGCAGCACCCGCCGTTCCGGCGCGAGCGCGGCCAGCACAGCCGCGTAGGCGGGGTTGCGTGCAAAGCCGCCCTCGACGATCCAATCGCCCGGCGCCTCCAGCTTGTCGAGCATCAGCTTCGTCATCAGCGCGACATAGAGGGTCGCCAGCGCGGTCTTGGCCGCCGGGGTCTGCGGCGCGTCGCCCTCGATGCGGCCGACCCGTTGCGTGAACGGCCCGCCCTGATCGGAGAAGGCCGGCAGAGCCAGCGCGCCCGACGCGATCTCCTGGGCGACGTCCGCCGGCCCGATTCGCGCCGGCTCCGGCCCCGCCAGCGCCGCGAATTCCCGCCCGCCCATGAAACGCGCGCAAGGCACGGGGCGCCCGCGCACGTCGACATTGGCGAGCATGTCCCAGGCCGGATCGAGTGCGCCAAAGCCGCCCACCGCCATCAGAATGACCCAGGTGCCGGTCGAGACGACGCTGAATGCGCCCTCGCGCGACACGATATGTGGCACCAGCGACAGGTTGGAATCATGCGCCCCGCAATGCACCCGGACGTTGGCCGACAGGCCGGCCCTGGCCGCGACCTCGGGCAGGATCGGGAACGCGTCCCAGGCGTTGCGCACGGGGGGAAACAGCCGTGTCCAGCCGCGGTTCTCCACCAGGCTCGACAGCCGCCCCTCGCGCGGGCGCCACAGATCGCCGTGGCAGGCGAGCGACGTCACCTCGCCCGCCAGCACGCCGGTCAGCCGCCATAACCAGAATTGCGGATACATCAGAAACGCGCGGGCGCGGCTGAACAGTTCGGGATAGCGCCGTTCGTAATAATAGACGCAGCGGCCGAGGTTGAGCCCGCGCGGCGCACGGGGGCTGAGCGTCTCCTCGAACGGGGGCCGCACGGCGTCATATTCGGCGTCGAGTTCGTCGAAATCACCAAATTCGTAATCCATCGGCGGGGGGCTCGGGCCTTTGTCGTCGATCATCACCCCGGCCCCGCCATGGGCTGAAATCGAGATCGCCCCGATCGGCGCGCGCGCGTTTAGTTCGGCCAACGCGGCGAGAAAAAAGGTCCAGATCTTGTCGACGTCGAGCCTGGGGTAGGGCCATTGCGCGTCCACCGGCGCCGGTCCGTTGGGCTGCGAAAGCTCCGCCGTCAGCGCGCCGTCGTCGAACAGCACGACCTTCACATTGGTCTTGCCGACGTCGAGCACCGCGACGCGCATGGGATTACTCCAGATGAAACATTTCGCTCAAGCGTTCGGCGACCGGGCTGCCGTCGGGGTTGGTCGCCATGATGTCGCGCATATGCGCCCACCATCGCCGCATCG
>JANYIH010000306.1 GCA_025358745.1 Hyphomicrobiales bacterium
CCGGCGTCGCCGGACCGACCGGCGGCGTGGAGGAAATCGCGCCGGCGGATTGGCGGCGCACGCTGGATGTTTGTCTGACCGGGCAGTTCCTTTGCGCGCATCACGCCGTGCCGCTGCTGAAGGCGGCGGGCGGCGGGGCGATCGTCAACATGTCGTCCGCCGCCGGGAAGCACGGCTACGCCTTCCGCACGCCCTATTCCGCCGCCAAATTTGGTGTCATCGGCTTCACGCAGAGTCTGGCCAAGGAGCTGGGGCCCGCCAATATCCGCGTCAACGCCATTCTGCCCGGCATCGTCGAAGGCCCGCGCATGACGCGCGTCATCGAGGCGCGCGCCAGCCAGACCAGCGTCAGCTATGAAGCGATGGAGCGCAGCTATCTCGAACGCGTCTCGCTGCGGCGAATGGTGAGCGCGGAGGATGTCGCGGCCACCGTCGCCTATCTGCTTTCGCCGGCCGGACGCAACATCTCCGGCCAATCGCTTGGCGTCGACGGCAACGTCGAGACGCTGTAAGGCGCAAACACCAACAAGGAGGCCGTCATGGCGTCGAACAAGGTCATCATCACTTGCGCCGTGACGGGCGCCATCCACACGCCCTCGATGTCGCCCCATCTGCCGGTGACGGCGCAGGAGATCGCCGAGGCCGCCATCGGCGCGGCGGAGGCGGGCGCGGCGATCGTGCATCTGCACGCGCGCGACGAAGCGACGGGGCGACCCGACCAGAGCCCGGAGGCGTTCGCGCGCTTCCTGCCGCGCATCAAGCAATCCACCAAGGCGGTGATCAACCTGACGACGGGCGGCGCCCCTTACATGACTGTGCAGGAGCGGGTGAAGCCGGCCGAGACCTTCAAGCCCGAAGTCGCGTCGCTCAACATGGGCTCGATGAATTTCGGCCTGTTCCCGATGCTGAAACGGTTCAAGACCTTCAAGCACGACTGGGAGGCGCCGGCGCTGGAGAACTCGCGCGATCTCGTCTTCCGCAACAGCTTTAAGGACATCGAATTCGTTTTGAATACGCTGGGCTCCTCAGGCACGCGCTTCGAGTTCGAGTGCTACGACACCGCCCATCTCTACAATCTCGCGCATTTCCTGGAGCGCGGCCTCGTCAAGCCGCCGCTGTTCGTGCAGACGGTGTTCGGCATACTTGGCGGCATCGGTCCGCATCCCGAAGACGTGATGCACATGAAGCGCACGGCGGACCGGCTGTTCGGCTCCAGCTACAAATGGTCTGTGCTGGGCGCGGGCCGCAATCAACTCGCCATCGCCGCCCAGGCCGCCGCGATGGGCGGCAACGTGCGCGTCGGCCTGGAAGACTCGCTGTGGTCCGGTCCGGGGAAGCTGGCGACCAGCAACGCCGAACAGGTGCGCGCGGTGCGCCAGATCATCGAGGGCCTCGGGCTTTCCGTCGCGACTCCTGATGAAGCGCGCGAAATCCTGGAGTTGAAGGGCGGCGACCGGGTCGCGTTCTGAGGTCGGGCCGCCGCCTTCGGCCAATCAAACAGAGGAGGACCTCATGCGGATCGAAGTTCTGATCGACGTCAAGACCATCCTCGGCGAGGGGCCGCTGTGGGACGTCGAAGAGCAGCGGCTTTATTTCATCGACAGTTTCGGCTGCAACGTCTTTCGCTGCACGGCTGACGGCCGCGAGGTGCGCGCCTGGGACGTGCCCGAAAAGATCGGCTCGATGGCGCTGCGCCGGCAAGGCGGCGCCGTGCTGTCGCTGGCGAATGGCTTCCATTTTCTCGATTTCAAGTCAGGCGAAACGCAGCTGATCGTCGATCCCGAACCCGATAGGCCCGCCAATCGCATCAACGACGGCAAGGTCGACAGGCGCGGTCGTTTCATCGCCGGCTCGATGGACACGATGGAAGAGGGTCCCAACGGCGCGCTCTATCGTCTCGACCCCGACCTCTCCCTGCACAAGCTCGACGACGGCATCATCGTCTCGAACGGTCCGTGCTGGAGCCCCGATGGCCGCACGTTCTATTTCTGCGACACCTGGACCGGCGAGATCTGGGCCTATGACTACGATCTCGACACGGGCGGCGTTTCCAACCGACGCACCTTCTGCACAGTCGACCGCTCGCGCGGCGGCGCGGCGGACGGGGCGACGGTGGACGCGGAAGGTTGCGTCTGGAGCGCTCTGGTCTACGATGGCCGCCTCGTGCGCTACACGCCCGACGGCAAGGTCGACCGCATCGTCGACATGCCCGTCAAGAAAGTGACGAGCGTGATGTTCGGCGGTCCCAACCTCGACGTCCTGTTCGTGACCTCAATGGCGAAACCGCCGCTGCCGCGCTTCCCCGGCGACGGCCAATTGCGCGGCAGTCTGTTCGCCATATTCGATTTGGGCATCCGCGGCGTTCCGGAATCGCGCTTCGCGGGATAAGCCGGCTTCAAACAACCGACCCGTCACGGACCCTTGCGAACGCCCTCCGCACGCGCACGTTCGACCAGCAAAGCGGCGTCCTCGGGAAGCAACAGGCGCATCGCCGTCAGATCGCGGGCGCCCGCCTCGAACACGGCGACATAGCTCTGCTTGTCGGGATAGCGCTCTTCGATCGAGAGCCTGGGATCGCCGGCGGCGAGCCGTTCCGCACGTGTCGCCGCGAAGGGAACGAAGCTGCCCTGCAAGTTGCACAGGCCATTCTCGAACCGGTCCTTCCGCCCAAGATTCCAGCCGGTGTAGGTGCCTATCGGCGCGCGCAAGAAGGTCGAGCGAACACCGCCGATGTCGTTGCCATCGGCATCGACCTGCGGGACGAGCACGCCATAAGCGGCCGTCCCGACGCCGGGCGGCTCCCGCGTGATCACCCCGCTCGAATCTTCCGGCCGAAACAGCGGCCCGAAATCGAGCACATGCAGCGTGTCGTAGGTTCGCATCGGCGACATCGCGGGCCGCTCGACGCCGCCATAGGAATTGGCCGGAATTTCGGGAAATTTCACCTGATCGGCGGCGACCAGCGCGCCGTCGGCGATGCGCGGCGCCACGCCATCGGGCGGCGCTGCGCCGTCGCGCGCCCAGTCCGTCAACGCGGTCAAAAGCGCGCGCATGGTCCAGACCTGCGGATTGGGATTGCCCTGCTGCTGGCAATTGCCGAACGGCGCGTGCGTCGGCAGCGGCAGCGCCGCCGCGCCATGCTGGGTGCTGGCCATGATGAAGGTGCGCGCCTCGGGCGGATCGGCGACATCGCGCGTCCCCAAGGGGTCCGTCAGCCCGAGCGACTGGCGCCCCTCCCACATCTCCAGCGCGGTCGCGACGTGAAACAGTTTGGGGCAGGTTTGCGTGGCCCGGCAGCGGTCGAACAACCCTTGCGTGCGCAGCGACAGCGGGTCGGTCTGGCGCGCATAGGTGAAGGGGAAATCATAGGCGGGATAGAGATGATCGACCTGCTCGCCCCAAGCGCGCAGGGGTTGAGCGAACCGGATGTTGAGCGGCATGAGACCGCCGCCGATGTGCGGGTAGGCCGCGTCGAACACGCGCTTGCCCCGCTCGTCGCGATTGAAGCCGAGCGCCAGCAAACTGCGGATCATCCGCCCGCTTTGCGAGGAGCCCTCGATCAGCGCGAGTGTATCGGGTCGATAGACGGGGTTGGCGGCGCCGTCGTCGTCCCTGGCGCTGTCGCGAAAGAAGGCGCCGAGATCGCGCGTCGCCGCGAAGCCGACGCCGCCGACCGTCGGGTCCTTGGCGCGATAGATCAGTTCATAGAGCCGACCCGGCTGAAAACCCTTGGGGTGGCAGATGTGCTTTTCGTCCGGGACGGCGGGTTTGTCGGCCTCGCAGGTTCCAAAGCTCCAGTCGGCGTTGGCGATGGGTTCGCGCGGATCTTGTTCACGCGCCCGCGCCGTCAGCGTGGGGACAAAGCCGTCGGGCGCGGGCGCGGAATTGTCGAGGTTCGCGGTCGGATAGGCATCATAAGTTCCCTCTGGATAGGACTGCACCTGCTGGCTGGCGCTGAGCGGCAGGGTCGGCGTCGGCTTTGCGGTGATCAGTTCGGCCCGCACGACGCCCGTCAAGGCGGAGCCGTCGAGGTTCTTGGCGACGATCGGCGCAAGGCCGAGATGGCCGAGCTTGGGCAACACGTCCATTTCCCAACCGAACCAGATCAGCGTATAGCCTTGGCGCATCAACCAACCGTCGCCGGGCGAGACGAGGCCGTTGCGGTCGAGGACATTGCCGGTCACGCCTTCGTTGAAGGCGCCAAGGGCGAGCTTGTTGCCGCGATTGTTGACTTCGAACATCAGGATGCGATTGCCGCGCGCGGTCTCGTGCGGTTTCAGGATTTCGATGTCGGTCGCATACTCGATCTGCCCCTGCGCGTTGCGAGGCGCCAGCGAGAGGTCCTGAATGATCGCGTTGGCGGGGTCGGCGGGATCGAGCGCGCCATGGGCGCGGCCGATCAACCGGTCGTATGGTCCTGCTTGCCCGAAACTCGCGCCCCCGAAAGCGGGCTCGGTCGAGAGGATTTCTATCTTGTACACGCGCGCCTCGGCCGCGCCGCCGAACAAGATCGAGGCGCCGACTATGAGCGCCGCCGCGAACCCGCGAAACATCGCCATCCCCCCTGTCTGCCGCGCCGAGAATGCATCCATTGCGCGAATTGACGCAAGCAGGGCGCTATGCGGCTCCGCTCGCCTATTCAATCCGAAACGACCCGCCCTTCCAGATTTGGTATAGATCCGCGAAGATCGCGGGCTTGAGGAGGCAAAGTCATTGCACGTCACGCTGGGCTGGGACATCGGCGGCGCGCATCTTAAGGCGGCGCGTGCGCAGGACGGGCGCATCGTCGCCACGGGCGAACTCGCCACGCCATTGTGGCAGGGGCTCGACAGCCTTCACGCGGCCTTTGGGGAACTGCTGCGCCGGCTTGGGCCGGCGGACGCGCATGGCGTGACCATGACGGGCGAATTGTGCGACGCTTTCGCCTCGCGTCGCGACGGCGTGATCGGGCTGGCCGAAATCGCCGCGCAACATCTGGGCCGACCGCGCCTTTACGCCGGGCGCGCGGGCTTCGTCGCGTTGGAGGCGGCGGCGGAACACACTGTCGCCATCGCCTCGGCCAACTGGCGCGCGAGCGCGCAGGCGGTGGCGCTGCATGTGTCCGACGCGCTGTTGATCGATATCGGCTCGACCACGACCGACCTGATTCCCCTCGTCGCCGGGGCCGTGGCGGCGGTGGGCGAGGACGATGCGGGGCGATTGGCGGCGGGCGAACTCGTCTATGTCGGCCTGACCCGCTCGTTCGTGATGGCGATGGCGGATCGCGCGCCCTTCGCCGGAGCGTGGACGCCGCTCATGAACGAATTTTTCGCCGCCGCCGCCGATGTGCGCCGCGTACTCGGCGACCTGCCCGAGGGCGCGGATCTGATGGCGACCGCCGACGGGCGCGACAAGAGCGCGGCGGCCTCGCGGGCGCGGCTCGCGCGCATGATCGGCCGCGAGGCGGCGCAGGCGCCCGACCTCGCCTGGCGGGGGCTGGCGGGCTGGTTCGCGGAGGCGCAGTTGCGCGACATCTGCGACGCGGCCTTTCTGCGCCTGTCGCGCGGCGATGTGGCGGAGGGCGCGCCGGTGATCGCGGGGGGCGTCGGCGAGGAGGTGGCGCGCGAGGTCGCGCGGCGGCTGGGGCGGCCGTGCCTGGGCTTCGCGCAACTCATCGGCGCGGACGCGGGCGCTTCGGTCTGCGCGCCGGCGGCGGCGGTTGCGCTGCTGCTTTCGCGCGGCATGTGATAAGCCTGGATGACGTTCAGGGAGGATTTTATGCGCGCTTATCTCGCCGCGCTCGTGTTGCTGGCCGGGGCGCCGGCCGAAGCGGCCGTGGCTATGCTCAACGACTATCCCACCTCCACCCGCGCCGATTACGTGTTCGCCTGCATGAAGATCAATGGCGAGACCCGTCAGGCGCTCGACCAATGTTCGTGCTCGATCGACATCATCGCCTCGCTGCTGCCCTATGAGGCCTATGTCTCGGGCGAGACGGTGGCCTCGATGAACCAGGACGCCGGCCCGGTCGGGCGCGCCTTCAAGGCGGCGCAACTCGCCAAGGACACGCTCGACACACTTTTACGCGCGCAGGCCGAGGCGGAAGTGCGTTGCTTCTGAAG
This sequence comes from Hyphomicrobiales bacterium, assembly GCA_025358745.1. GTDB lineage: Bacteria > Pseudomonadota > Alphaproteobacteria > Rhizobiales > Beijerinckiaceae > Roseiarcus. The sequence continues at coordinate 6,102 of JANYIH010000306.1, forward strand.
CGGTTCAGGAACCGCCGCGTTCAAGCGGCCATTCCGCCTTGAAATGCGCATTGTCGATATCGTTGGCCTCGACGCGCAAGGTTTTCGCGCCGCTCAACGCAAAGTCGAAGCGGAAATTGGGGTCTTCGGAGATCGAGATCCCGCCCTCGACTGAGAAGACCAGATCCTCGCCCTGATAGACGGCGAGATGGTCGACATAGCGCGCTGGCGTGTAGAGCCGCGTGACCTGATCCATCTGCAAGCCGGAATTGTTGGGATGGCGCAGCATCACGACGTAGTCGCCGCGCCCGGACGCCGCGTCGGCGATTACGCGCAGCTTCATCTTGCCGAGCGACGCGTTGGCCTCGTCGAGCGCCTTGCTCGCCGGCGCCGAGCAACCGCCCGCCGCCTTCACATAGGACTTCGTCATATGCAGGCTGCCGTCGCTGAGTTCTGCGATCAACCGCATGTTGGTGTAGGCGTTGACCCGCACCCGGGTGGAGAGGCTGGCGAGGTCCGCCTTGGGGCCAAGCGTGAATTCGCCGGCGAGCGGGACTGGATTTTCGTCGATCACGAGGCTTAGTTTGGTGACCCGACGCGGGTCGCCGACCGGCCTGCGCAAGGTCATCGTCACTGGAGTCAACGCGGCGTCCTGCGCGCGCTCCGGCGCGTCGAGCGAGGCGAAAGTCGCATCCTCGGCGATTGCGGCGTCCTTGAACAATTGTATCTTGAGATCGGGCCATGAGTCCGGCGCCGCCTGCGCCACCGCTCCGGTCGCGGTCAGAACAATTAGCGCCGTCAGGAAATATTTGTTCATGTCCAAACCCACAATCGGCGTTCAGGGATCCCATTCATATTCTGCATAGGCCGCCGTGGCGTTACGCGCATTATAAACATCGAACAGCCGCCAGTGTGCGCGCTCCTGCGCGCCCGCTGCGTCGGCCGCGTGGCGCATGTCCTGCCCACTCGCGAGCGCGCCCTTAATGTCATGCGTCAATGTCTCGAAATAGCGCGTCTGATCGGCAAGCGCCGCCGGCCACGGCTCGACGGCCGGGCCATGCCCGGGCACGACCTGCAGCGCGGGAATTTCGCGCAAGGCGGCAAGTTCCCTGATCCAGCCTTTGAGGGAACCGTCGATTATCGGCAGATGGCCGGAGAACACCAGATCGCCGGCGAACAGGGTGCGGCTCTGCGCATCGTAGACCGTGAGGTCGCAATCGGTGTGTCCGGGTCCCCAGGCCTGGAGCGTCAACGTGCGGCCGCCGAGATCGAGCGTCGCCTGATCGGCGACGAGCAGGGTCGGCGGCATGATGCGCACCTCGTCGATCGCGGTCTCGCCCAGGATCGGGCGGAAATGCTTGAGATAGAACGGCCCGCGCTGCGCCAGGGCGCGCGGAAGATTCCTGTGGCCGACGAACACCGCGCCGAGATTTGCGAAAGCCGCGTCGCCGAACACGTGGTCGGGATGCTCATGCGTATTGATGACATAAAGAATGGGCTTGTCGGTGACAGCGCGGATGGCGGCGAGGAAACGCCGGCCAACCTCGACGCTGCC
>JANYIH010000309.1 GCA_025358745.1 Hyphomicrobiales bacterium
AGGCGGAGCGGATCGAGAACGAACGCAAGGTCAGGGAACAGGAGATCCGCGCGCGGCAGACGGTGTCGATCTTTGAAAACAACGCCGCCGCCGCCATCGATCAGACAAGACTCGAAAACGAGCGGCAGGTCGAGGCGAGCCGCATTGAGGCCAGCAGGACTATTGAACTTCTGAGCGTCGAGCGCGACAAGGACATCCACATCAGCAACCAGGTCGCGGCCGCCGCGCAGGAGCGCGCAAGCCTCGTCAAGCGTCACGCCATCGAGATCGATCGTCTAACGAAGGAAGAAGAGATCGCCGAGCGGGACATCGCCCGCGACGAGAAGCTCAAGCTGGCGCAGACGGAGGCGCTACGCCGAATCGAGGATGCGCGCATCGCCGCCGAGCGCGAGGTCGAGGAGATGCGGGTGGCGGCGCGCAAATATGTCGAGCGGTTCGAGATCGAGCAGCAGAGGGAGGTCGAACTCGTCGACAAGGAGCGGTTGATCGCGATCATCAACAAGACGGTCGAGGAAGCGAACGCCCAGACGCAGGCCGCGAATGCGCGCAAGTTGCTCACGGCGGTCGAGGAGCAGATCGAGAGCGTGCGCGCCGAAGAGATCGCGGATCGCGGCCACAGGGTCGGCGTCATCGACGCCCGAACGCGCGCCGACCGCGAGGCGTTGCGGCTCGTCAGCGAGGCCAGGGCGCAGAAGGAGGCGAGCGAACACCGCGCCGCCGCGACGGTCGCAGAGGCGCAGGCGATGGAAGTCCGCCTCGCCAAGGAGGCGGAAGGCGCTCGGATGCTCAACGAGTCCGAGAACATGCGCAACGAGGGCAGCCGCCGCAGCGCGATCTACGAACATCTCGTCAAGACGCTGCCGAGCATCATTCGCGAGACCGTCAAGCCGATGGAGCGGATCGAATCGATCAAGATCCTTCAGGTCGACGGCGTGCCGGGGATCAACAGCCCGTCGGAGCGGGCGGGCGCCGGCGGCGAGGGCTCAGCGGGAGGCGGATTGACCGATCGCGTCGTCAATTCGGCGATGAAATATCGCACTCAGGTCGCCTTCGTCGACGGGCTGATGAAAGACCTCGGCCTGCCGCTCGACCATCTGGGCAATGCGGGCGGGATGTCGTTCCGCAATTTCGCGCCCGCGCCGGACAAGGGCAAGGACGAGGATTGATGGGCCCGCGCGAGGAGATAGCCGTCCGTGACGCCTGATAACGACCTCGATGCGTCCGACCGTCACGCGCTCGTCGTGGCGATCTGGTTCGCCGCCGGCGTGGTCGCGGCGCCGCTTTATCATTTCGGCGCGCGCGTCGGCGCGCCGGCCTTCATGCTGGCGGCGTTCGCGACGTTGATCGCCGCCTTCGCCGGCCATGTGATCGTCAACGTCGTCTACGCCAGGGCTTTCAGCGCGCGCGAGCTGGCGCTGGTGCTGGCTCTGTTCGCCGCCGGCCTCGTCGCCTTCGGCGTCGAGACGTTGCACTCGCCGACTTTCGCCGCGCGCGCCTTCCTGCCGACCAGCCTCGGCTTCGTCGCGCTGTCTGCCGCGTTCGTGTTTTATCTCGTCGCCAAATCCGGTCTGCGCAAGGCGTTCGAGGGCTTCGACGTGATCCGGTCGTTCCGCGCGGGGACGCGCGCATGACGCCGCTCGTTCTCGCCGCTTTGGCGTTCTCGCTTGCGGTCTCGCTCTATCTGGCCGCGCTCGCCGGGCGTCGTTCCGACGCGGCGGCGACGTTTCTCGACGGCGGCGCGCGACTGCCGGCCTGGGCGCCGATGTTCGCCGGCGCCGGCGTGCTGGGGGCTTCGCTCGGGTTACAGGACCATCTGTTGCTGACGACGCTCTATGGGTTGCAGGCGAGCCATGTCGCGCTCGGTCTGGCGCTCGCAGCGCTTTGCGGCGCGATGGCGCATAAGCGGCTGTGGATCGCCGCGCGCGCGCTTGGCGCCTGCTCGCCAATCGAAATCCTCAGCGTCTATTATGGCGGCGTGGCGCTGCGCGTGGCGCTGATGGCGATCACGTTGACGCTCGCCCTTCCCTTCGCCGCTCACGCGCTCGCGCAGGCCGGCGATCTCGTCGCGGCCGCAACGGAGGGACGCATCGGCCGCGAGCCGGCGATCGCCGCGATCGCCTTCGCGCTGTTGCTCGTCTCCCTGCTCGGCGGCTGGCGCGGCGCTGCGTGGGTGGTGGCGGCGCAATCCTTCGCCATGCTGGCGCTGCTGTTGTTTCTTCCGCTGTTCATGGCCGGCGCGTTCGGCAAGCTCGCCTTTCTTAACTCGGGTCCGAGCGCGCTGAAGGGCGTTCTCGCTGATCAGATCCCCGGCGTCCTGCAATATTCGGCCGGCGTCGGCAAGGATGTTGCGGTCGGCGGCCCGTTCACGTGCCTGACGATACTTGGCGCGGGCGCTTCGCTGATCGGCGTTTCGCTAAGTCCGGCGATGGGGCTCGTGGCGACGACCGCGCGGCTGCGCACGGGGCTTGCGTTCGGCCAGACCTGGTTGATCGCGGGGCTTGCGACGGGCGCGCTGCTGATGGCGGCGCCGCTGCTGGCCGCGGAGATCGCCGCCGCGGGCGCGCCGCGCCTCGACGCCCTGGCGGCCCGGCTTGGCGAGGTCGATTATCTCGCCGCCGTGGCGTTGCTGGTTCTGCTGCTCGCCTCGACGCAGATCGTCGTCACCTTCTTCGTCACCGCGGCGGGGAGCCTGATCGTCGGCGACGTCGTGCATCGTTATCTGCTGCCTGATCTCCCCGACGCGGGGCGACGGCTCGCGGCGCGCATTGCGCTATCCTTGCTCTACGCCGCCGTGGCCACGATCGCTGTTTTCGCGCCGCTCTCGGCGACCATTCTCGGAGCGGCGGCGCTGCCGCTCAGCGCGCAATTGCTGCCGGCCTTCATCGGCCTGTGCTGGGCGCCGTGGATCAGCCGACCGTCATGGTGGAGTAAACTGCGGTGAATACCTCACGCGGTGTCGTCAGGCCCGCGGTGATCTTAGCGTAGCCGTCCTCGAGCATGGTGCGCATTCCCTGCTTAGTCCGCACATATTCTGTGATGTCCTTAATACTGGACTGCCTGGCGATCAGTTCGCGAAGTTCCGGTGTGCTGATCATCACTTCG
>JANYIH010000333.1 GCA_025358745.1 Hyphomicrobiales bacterium
CGCGCCCAGGATGTTGGAGCGGTAGAGCAGCAGGCCGGGTTCGTCGAGCGAGGCTGCGGCCGCATCGTCCCACAGGCTCGGCAAGAGGGCGTTGTGGCCTTGGGACGCGGCGCTCATGAGCGTTTCCTCTGAGAGGGGACAATTGATTGAAACTGAGCGATAAATACGAGAAGGGCGCGAGAAGGTCAATTATTGCGATCATATTGCAATGCAATGATCGAATTGTGCGCTGCGGTGAAAGCTTTCTGAGCGAATGTGATTGACAGCGGACAGGCTGACATGCGAGCCATACTCAACCAACATTGAGGAAACGGCCAGGATCATGCGCGAGCGTCAGCGCGCCGACATCGCCCGCAATCTGCTGAGCCAGCGCGGCTTTCTGTCGATCGCCGAGCTGATGGCTGCGACCGGCGCCTCGGCCGCCTCGGCGCGTCGCGACGCCGGGCGCCTCGCCGAGATGGGGATCGCCGAACGGGTGCATGGCGGCTTGCAGGCGATCGGCGGCGCCTTCGCTCCGGCGCCGCGCGCGCAAGGTTCGCGCTCGTTCGACAATTCGCTCGCCGTCAATCTCGCCGCCAAGCGCGCCATTGCGCGGCGCGCGGTGGCGATGTGCGAAGACGGCGACGTCGTGATCGTCAACGGCGGCACGACGACCTATCAGATGGGCGAATATCTGCGGCGCACCCGGCTCAAAATCCTGACGAACTCTTATCCTTTGGCGGAATTCCTGATCCACGAGACCGACAACCGCGTCGCTTTGCCCGGCGGCGAGGTCTATCGCGACCAGAAGTTGATCGTGGCGCCGTTCGACGACGACGCGATCCAACACTACGCAGCCAAATGGATGTTCATGAGCGCGATCTCGATCAGCTCGCACGGCTTGATCGAGGGCGATCCGCTGATCGCGCGCGCGGAAGCCAAGCTGCTCAAGCGCGCCGACCGGCTGGTCGTGCTTGCCGATTCCTCAAAATTTCAGGTCAAGGGCAGCCTCGTCGTCTGCCCGCTGTCGCGCGTGCATACGCTGATCACCGATGCGGGCGCGCCCGAACAGGGGTTGCAGATGCTGAAGGACGCCGGCGTGGAGACGGTCGTCGTCGAGCCGGAGGCGGTGTCGTGAACGCCCCCGTGCTCGAAGTGCGAGGCATCGACAAGTCCTACCCCGGCGTTCGGGCGCTGAGCGACGTTTCGTTCGACGTTTGCGCGGGCGAAGTCCATGCGTTGATGGGAGAGAACGGCGCCGGCAAATCGACGCTGATCAAGATCATGTCGGGCGTGGCGCAGCCCGACAGGGGGACGATCCTGGTTGACGGCGCCGAGACCCGCCTGCGCGGCCCCGATGCCGCGCGCGCGGCGGGCGTGGCGACGATCTATCAGGAACTGCTGCTGTTTCCCGAACTGAGCGTGGCCGAGAACATCTTTCTCGGCCATGCGCCAAAAGGGCGGTTCGGGCGGCTCGATCTGGGGGCGATGCGGACCCGCGCGCAAAGCCTGATCGACGCCCTGGAAATCCACGAACTCGACGCCGACGAGATGGTGGGGCGGCTGTCGGTCGGCAACCGGCAGCGGGTCGAGATACTTCGCGCGCTGTCGCATGACGCGCGCGTGCTGATCATGGACGAGCCGACGGCGGCGCTGACCGAAGCCGACGTGCGGCGGCTGTTCGACATCGTGCGGCGGCTGCGGGCGCGCGGCGTCGGGATCATCTACATCAGCCATCGCATGGACGAGATTTTCCAGATCTCCGACCGCGTCACCGTGCTGCGCGACGGGGCCTTTATCGGCACGCGCCCTACGGCCGAGACCAGCTCGTCGCAACTGGTCGAGATGATGGTGGGGCGTCACATCGAGGCTTTGTTCCCCAAGATCGAGGCGAAAATCGGCGCCGATGTGCTGGCGGCGCGCGATCTCGTCGCCAAGCCGATGACGCGCGGGGTGTCGCTAACTGTTCGCGCGGGCGAGATCGTCGGGCTTGCCGGACTGGTCGGCTCGGGCCGCAGCGAACTGGCGCAGACCCTATTCGGCATCACGCCGGCGCAGAGCGGAGACATCCGCATCGGCGGCGCGCCCGTCACGATCCGCTCGGCGGCGCAGGCGCGCGACCTCGGCATCGCCTATGTGCCGGAGGATCGGGGCACGCAGGGGCTGGTGCGGCCGATGAGCGTGCGCCACAATTTCTCGCTCGCCGCTTTGAGCAAGCTGACGCGTTTCGGCTTCATCGACCGCGCCGCCGAGCAACGGCTCGCCGCGGATGCGGTCAAGCAATTCGACGTCAAGACAAGTTCGCTCGACGAGATGGCGGGCCGGCTGTCGGGCGGCAATCAGCAAAAGATCGTGCTGGGCAAGTGGCTCGCCAACAAGCCAAAGCTGCTCATTCTCGACGAGCCGACGCGCGGCATCGACGTCGGCGCCAAGGCCGAGATCCATCGGCTGATGGGGCAACTCGCGCAACAGGGCGTCGCGATCCTGATGATTTCGAGCGAATTGCCCGAGGTGCTCGGCATGAGCGACCGTGTGCTGGTGATGCGCGAAGGCCGCATCGTCGCCGAGTTCGCGCGCGCGGACGCCCACCCCAGCGCGGTCGGGGCGGCGATGATGGGGAACGCCGCGTGAGCGCAGTCCCCCTGCCCCGCCGCCGCGCCTCGCTGTTGCGCCGCCTCTCGTCGCAGGAAATGATGCTGGCGGTGGCGGTGATCGGCCTCGCCCTCGTCGTCGGCCTCGTCAATCCGCGATTTCTCAGCGCCAACAATCTCGCCGACATCCTGCTCGGCAACGCCTATGTCGCGGTCGCCGCGATCGGCATGTCGATGGTGATCGTCTCCGGCAATATCGACATTTCCGTCGGCGCGCTGATCGGCGTGCTGGCGACCGTTTCGGGCACATTGGCCGTCAAGGGCTACCCGATCGCGCTCGCCTGGGCCGCGCCGCTGGTCATCGGCATGGCGGTGATGGCGTTGCAGGGCGCGGTGGTCGCCTATCTCGGCATCCCCGCCATCGTCGTCACGCTCGGCATGTTGTCGATCCTGAAGGGCGGGCTGATCAGCGTGACGGGCGGCAAGTGGATCACCGACCTGCCCGACAATTTCCACCTCGCCGACATCGAGATCTTCGGCGTGATCCCGATGCCGGTGGCGATCATGGTGGTCGCGACGCTGCTGGCGGCGGGCTGGATGCGGTTCTGGCCGGGCGGCCGGGCGATCTACGCCACCGGGGGCAACGCGGAAGCGGCGCGGCTCAGCGGCGTTTCGCCGCGCCGGGTGGTGGTCGGGGTGTTCGCGCTGCACGGGTTTTTCGCCGGGATCGCGGCGCTGATCTTCGCCACGCAATTGCGGGTGATCCAGTCGACCGCGCCGCCCAATCTGGAGCTGACGGTGATCACGGCGGCGGTGGTGGGCGGCGTCAGCATTCTGGGCGGCGTCGGCACCGTGATCGGCGCGACGCTGGCGGCGATCCTGATCGCCGAGATCACCAGCGCGCTCGTCTTCATCAATGTCTCGCCCTACTGGACCCATGCGGTGCAGGGGGCGCTTATTCTGGCCACCGTCGTCGCCGACATCCTGCGCCGCCGCCGCCGTCTCGGGGGGGGCGGTTTGATGCGCCGGCTGCTCGCCCGACATGAGATGATCCTGGCGGCGATCCTGATCGTCGCGCTGATCGGGCTCGGCCGCGCCAACGACCAGTTCCTGACGCTCGACAATCTGCTCAATCAGGGCCGGTTGATGACGGAAATCGGCCTGATCGCGCTGCCGATGACCTTCGTCATCATCACCGGCGGCATCGATCTTTCGGTCGGCGCCATCGTCGGCCTCTGCGCGATCCTGCTCGGCTATTCCTGGAAGACGTTCGGCCTACCGCTGCCGCTGGCGATCGCGTTCTCGCTGTGCGTGGGCGCGCTGGCGGGCTTCCTCAACGGGCTTGTCATCACGCGGCTGAAGGCCCCGCCGCTGATCGTCACCATCGCCTCGCTGGCGTTCTATCGCGGGCTGGCGGAGGGGATCAGCAAGGCGCGCTCCGTGCGCGGCTATCCCGAATGGTTCTATACGCTGGGACAGGGCGAATGGCTCGGCGTGCCGGCGCAGCTCTGGATTCTGGGCGTCGCGATCGTTCTGTTCGGCGTCGCGCTCGACCGCACGTCGTTCGGCCGCACGCTGTACGCCATCGGCTCGAACGAGACGGCCGCGCGCTTTTCGGCGCTGCCGGTCGACCGGGCGAAGCTGATCGTCTACACCTTGTCGGGGTTGATGTCGGGAGTTTCCGCCTTCGTGCTGGTCTCGCGCGTGACGACGACGCGCTCGGACATGGGGCTGGGCTACGAACTCGATGTCGTGGCGGCGGTAGTGCTCGGCGGGGCCAGCATTTTTGGCGGTTCGGGCACGATCTGGGGCACGGTGATCGGGCTCGTCATGATTCAGTTGTTGAAGAA
>JANYIH010000340.1 GCA_025358745.1 Hyphomicrobiales bacterium
CGCGCTCGGCCTCAAGATCACCGCCGAGGGCGTGGAAACCGAAGCGCAAAGATCGTTCCTGCGTGTATGCGGTTGCCACTATTTGCAAGGCTATCTCATGTCAAAGCCGGTTTTCGCGTTGGCGATCAGCCATATGCTGACGGTAGGATTGACTGAGCGGCGGGTAGGCTGAAGATCGCTTCACTTTGTGAGGACCGATCCCGTCGCGGTATTGCCGACGCCATTCGGCGCCGGGATCGTGCTGGCGGCATAATTGCTTTTCAGGACGACGTTGGCGGATTGAAATGTGACCAGATCATAGGCGACGATGATCGTGTAAGCCGAGGCGCCGCCTACGTTGGCGTGGCCGCCGAGATTGAGGACTCCCTGCTGGGAGTAACGGTTCCGTGCAGATTTTGCGCGTTGTTGCTCCAAATCTTGTGGATCGCTCGTGATCCGGCCGGCATATTGTTGGGGTTCTCCCAGAAAGCGAAGCCGGACATGGGATCGTTCGCGCCCGACGGCGCTGATTGATCGACGCCGGAATTGGGTTGCCCGTCAAGAACAGCCCCGCCTGTGAGGCAAATGCCCACATCCGTGCCCTGGACAGCGCTGCCGGCGTTAGTGGTAACGCCGCCGCCGCGTAGGATGTAGTTCCCTTGATTGAGGGTCGCCGTGCCTTTCTTAATCGAAATGCCGCCGCAATAGACGCCAGGGTTGAGTGCGAAGCCTGAGCTGTTGACTGTGAAATTGTCGTAGTCGCAAAGGGCGTTGACGTTCGGGGGCGGCTTGCGGCCAGCCAAGGGTTTGCGGACGACGGGGCAGTCGGTGACCGGGCGGGGCGAGAACGCGTTGCCGGCAAAGCCGCCCGCCGAGCGCGCCTTGGCCGACATGATCGAGCCGTTGGTTGTCCCCGACATGCCCGTCGCCGAAGTGGAGTCGGAGATATTCGAACATCCCGGCGCGCTGAGATTGCTGCCGCCGAAGGTGTTGAAAACCGCTGCGCGTGCGGGGTCAAGGACCCGCACGCAAATCGGCGAGGATCGGGTTGACGCGGTCGCGTTTGCGGTGACGATATTGGAATGGAAGCCGAGATATACGCCGAAGACCGGGTTCAACGTTCGCTTGATCGACACCGTCACATTGTTGTGCGAAAGATCGACATTGGCAGTGACGACGTCGGGTATCGTGACAAAATCGAACGCATGCAGTTGCGCGCGCGCCATGCTTCTCGCCGCATTCTGGATGTTCGAGGTTGTTTGCTGCGAGAGAGAAAAATGTTGCGCCCCAGCGAGCGCTCCCGCGTCGGCGGCCGCCTGAACCTCCGTGTGTTGCACCACCATCAGCGCGAAATTGATCGCGATCCAGCACACGGCGAACGGAATGGGAACCGACAGACCAAACATGACGACGACGCCACCGCGGGCGTCTCGAACGAACCTTGTCGCCCCCGCGTGCGTGAGACATCGTCGCCTTCTTTCAGCCGCTGTTTGAAAGCATCGCGCAATCAGGCGACCTCGTTGCTATCGACGGCGGATCGCCGCATACTTCGGCGCCGCCCCGCCCGCTCGCGCGCAGCACGAACCGCAAGTGATAGCTGAGAACGCGCCAATTCACCGGCTTGGTGACGAAGGAGTTCGCCCCCGCCGCGTAGGCGCGGTCAATGCTAACGACGTCCTCGCGGCCGGTAACCATGACGACGGGAATATCGCTCCAGCGCGGCGTCGAACGAATCTTGCGCACCATGGCGATCCCGTCCATCCCCGGCATATCGATGTCGACAAGCAGGATGTCGTATCGGCTCTTGTCCATCTTCATGAGGCCGAATTCGGCGCTGTCGACAGCGTCGATCTTTGTCGTTGGCGTCGCAAGGTAAACGGCCGCGAACTCCCGAAGAATCGGGTCGTCGTCGACCGCGAGGATGCGCGTCGGGCCGCCGGCGACAAATGAGAACTCGGCGAGAGTCTAAACTTTGGACGTCAGGGGCTCGTCTCAGAAAGGCCGGGAGCTCTCGGCAACGTAACACACTGGACTTACCACCACGTTTCTAACTGTCCGTTGATATCCAGGCGCCGGAATGTCGCATCGAAGAAACAGGGCGTTAAGATGCCGTTGCGTGAACAGTCCGCGCCTCAATTTGGAATGGCCGCTGTCCGTATGCGATCGCTTCGCACGAAACTACTGCTGGTCATCTTCGCCGCAGTGACCCTGGCCCAGATTCTCGCCGCCGGCCTGTCGCTGCGGCAGGAGGCCGCGCGTTACGCCGAACAGAAAAGCGAAGCGCTGATTGCGACCGTTCAAGTCCTCGCGGCGGCTTCCGCGCAAGCCACGGCCAACGAGGACGTCGCCACGGCCTAAGGCGCCATTCGCGCCATCGGACGGATTCCCGGCGTTTCGTTTGTCGAAATCGTCAATCGTTCGGGACAGACGTTCGCCGAACTCGGCGGCGCGGAGAAACTTTCGACCGACATCAGGATTGACGCGACCGCGCGCGCGATTCCGATCTCGCGGTTGCTGATGAGCAGAGCGATAGAGGTTTCGGCGCCGCTCGTCGTCGGCGGAACTCCGGTGGGAATGTTGCGCTTGATCGCCGACACAAGGGACCTGCCCGGCCGCCTCTGGTCGGCCGTCGGCGTGACCGCGATCGGCGGGTGCGGCGGGCTCCTTCTTGCGCTCGCGCTCGCCTCGCGCTTGCAGACTTCGATTATTGAACCGTCTGGTCGCCGACGACAGTTCGGTCAATCTCGAAGTCGCCAATCCGGCCTGGCGCGGTTCGGCGTCATCCCCCGATTGGTCGAGAACGGTCGCGAGGCCGTCGAGGCGCATGCTGCGGCCGAATGGTATCTCATCCTGATGGACGGCTCGATGCCTGAGTTGGATGGGTTCGAGGCGGCGCGCGCGATTCCCGTCCACGCACGTCCATTGTCGCGCTAACGGCGCATGTCGTAGGCGCGGCGGCGGAGCAATGGCGCGCGGCCGACATGGACGGCGTCCCGCACAAGCCCTGCACCCTGGACCGACTCAGCGACGTCCTGCGCGCCACGCTGCGCGGCCAGGCTGCGCCCGCGGCGACGCCAGCCGCTTCCGCACCGCTCGGCGAATCCCTGCTGGACGCGTCCGCGCTCAACGATCTCGCCGAAATGGCGCAAGATCCAAACCTGGTCGCTCGGATCGCGAGGCTTTGTTGCACGACCGCGCCGGCCCGGATCGCCGAACTGCGGGACGCCGTCGCACGCGCGGACGTCGAGGCGACGGCCTCCGCGGCGCAACGTTGGTGCAACGAACGTAATGCGGCAAAATCGGATTGGACTCTCTCGCGACGGCGCACGCCGATTCTGATGACGTCGCCGACGTGCGGGGCTAACGTGCTTCGTACACGGAACGCTGGAGGTCCCCGAGCAGGCAGGCCCATTTGTCCATGATCGATTGCCTCTCCTGCGGCCGATCACGAATCTCGCGGTGCAGAATGACGGCGGAGTCCTTCAGGGCATGGAAGCCGAGGATGCTGGCGCTGCCCTTCAGCATGTGGCAGAGGCTGCGAAGCGCCAGCCGCCCTGTATCGTCGAATTGGTTGACGAGGCCTCTGATCGAATCGACGTCGGTAGAGACCCGGGCAAGAAACTGCCGACGCATGATCGACATCTTTGCGTTGCGGTCTTCGAGCGCGTCTGTTGGCATCGTCGGTCCTGGTTCTGGATTTGGGGGGCAGCGTTGGCGCGGCGGCGTCACGACGATACGCGAACGGAGCGGCCCGGCGGCTCCTGAATGGAAGGTCTGAGGCTATCGCGCACATAGCGCCATAGACCGCTTGGCCGACCGGCGGCCAGCAGCTCAGCTTTCACCTGCTCGATGGAGTCCTTCAAGTTGACGACGGCGTAATCGAGCGCCTCCAGCGACAATTGGCTCTGCGCGGGCGTAGCGTCGGCCAGACGCTCCAACGCATCGTAAGCCGTCGAGGCGCCCGAAAGGATGATTGTAAATCGCGGCAGCAATTTTGCGAAATGTATGCCGATTTGTATCTTTAGATCGACCAATCTTTGCTCGATGCTCGCCAAGGCGTTGACATTATGCAGGCGTGTCGTTGCATCATCGGGGTTGTTGACCCTGCGAAAGAGGTTGTACAAGGCGAGATGGAGGTGCTCGATCTTGTAATAGAGTTCCTCGGCTTTGCGGGCGTTCAGCCAACGACTTTCACGCCATTTGGCGATCAGGAGAGATAGGAGCGCAGATAGGACGAAGATGATAAATCCCGCGGCGGCGACCTGCATTTGCGACATGTTCACGACCCCTTGAACCTGCGAGTGAGGTTTAACGAGGAAGTCGTTAGAAATGGAATCAAATTGAACGCAGGCGCTGCGCGAAAGCGGGATTTCCGCATGTATTGTTTAAAACACGTTGTTGCCGATGGGTCATGAGGCGCGGCGGTCTTAACCAAACCTTGGAGCGAATGTTCGCCGGAGACAGCGTTTTGCTCTTCACCGTCGGTCGAGCGCACAAAGCGCGCCCGCGCGGTGATTGGCGGCCGCGAAGAAGACGAACGTCGCCGCGCTTCGTAACAGATGCGCCCAGGACTGGCCCGGGCGCGGCGGTGGAGGCGTTGCGTTAGTCGATCTGATAGAGGGGAACGCAGCGGCGAGGCCAGCCAGGCCGGCTCACGCCGCGCTCAATTCCCCATCTCCTAGCGGCCGGCGTTTGCCGTCGCCGACGATTTTCTCCCTTGGGATTTCGATGTCGATCTCCAGCGTCGAAATCGCCGCGTCGCTGTCGAGCTTGACCATCACTTTTTCCGGGTCGATCTCGACATGGCGCAGGATGGTGGCGATCAGATCGTCGCGCAGTCGGGCCAGCAAATCCTGGGGGCCCAGGCGCACACGTTCGTGGGCGAGCAGGATTTGCAGACGCTCGCGCGCCACCGGCGCCGTGCCGCCGCGCGATTTGAACAAGTTGAGCAGGTTCATGCGGCCCTCCGGCCGAACAGACGGCTGAGAAACGGCTTCTTCTCGGTCGGCATGGCGATCGGCAACGTTTCGCCGGAGAGGCGGCGGGCGGCGTCCCGATAGGCTTTGGCGGCGGGGCTGACGCCGGCGTTCATGGTGATCGGCGCGCCGAGATTGGAGGCGCGAATGATCTCCTCGCTCTCGGGAATGATGCCGAGCAGCGGCACCGAGAGGATGTCCAACACGTCGGCCACGCTCAGCATCTCGCCGCGCGCGGAGCGGGCGGGATCGAAGCGGGTGAGCAGGAGGTGTTTGTCGATGCGCTGGCCGCCCTCGGCGCGCTGCGTGCGCGAATCAAGCAGGCCGATGATGCGGTCGGCGTCGCGCACGGAGGACACTTCGGGGTTGGCCACCACCACCGCCTGATCGGCGAAGCGCATCGCCAGCAGCGCGCCGCGCTCGATGCCGGCGGGGCTGTCGCACACCACCCAGTCGAAACTTTGCTTGAGTTCGCCGATCACGCGCTCGACGCCTTCGTCGGTCAGCGCATCCTTGTCGCGCGTCTGGGAGGCGGCAAGCAGATAGAGCGTCTCGATCCGCTTGTCGCGGATGAGGGCCTGCGCGAGTTTGGCGTCGCCCTGCGCCACGTTGATGAAGTCGTAGACGACGCGCCGTTCCGCGCCAAGCACGAGGTCGAGATTTCGCAGGCCGACGTCGAAATCGACGACGCAGACACGCTGGCCGCGCTCAGCCAGCGCGGAGCCGAGGGCGGCGGTGGAGGTGGTCTTACCGACCCCTCCCTTGCCCGAGGTGACGACGATGACGTTACCCATAGCGCAAGTTCCTCTCAATCAGTTCAGAACGCGAATTTTGATTCGGCCGCCTTCGAGGCTGGCCTCGACGGCCTGCCCCTCCTGGCGGGCGTCCATATCCTCGGCGGTGATGTAGGCCTCGCCGATGCAAAGCAGCTCCGCCCGCGCCTCGCGGCAGAAGATGCGCGCGTCCGGTCCCCCGGCGACGCCCGCGAACACGCGCCCTTGCAGCGCTCCATAGACATGCACCGCTCCGCCGGCGACGATCTCGGCGCCGGAGCCGACTCGCCCCAGCACGATCACGTCGCCTTCCAAGTGTACAATCTGTTGCCCGGAGCGAAGGTTGCCTTCGTGATAAAGCGTCTCGGGGCGCGGCGGCGGCGCTGGCGGCTCCTCGGCCGCCTCGGGCTCGGACGCGACTTGAGGCTCCGGCGCGGCGGCCTCCTGCTCGAACAATTTTTCCACGTTGACGACGCGGCCGGCGGCGATCACCGGCGGCAAATGCGGCCCCACCAGCGTCCGGTTGGAATTTTCGACCGCCATCACCCGGATATGTCGGCGCGCGAGCAGACCGAGCAGATCGCGATATTCCTTGAGCGAGATTTCAAGCCCGCCCATCTGCAGGATGACCGGCTTGCCGGAGAAGAAATTGGGCGAGCGGACCAGCCAGGCGTCGAGAGTTTCGAGCCATTCTTTCAGCGGCGTCTTCGGCTCAAGCGCGAAGGCCAGCAGCGAGCGCGCCCCGAAATGGATCGCCGAAGGCTTTTCGACATGCGCGTTCATGATTGAATAATGTCCGCTGAAGTTTCGTTAACGACCATGGCCCGACAATGGTTAGCCAATCGTTAATTTTGGCGGGGAAGCGTGCTATTTCGGGACGCGACGACGTAAAGTTATCCTTGCGCCTCACGCCCTCGACTCGCGAGTACTGAGCCGAGGCCCGTGGCCGCAGCGTATTGCTGGGGTCGCCAGCGTGACCGCGCGTCGGCCCGAGCGCGAGACGCGCCGCGCTTCCGCAGGGGAGAAGCCGACGCGGCGTGTAGCGAGACTGGTGCGGCGACGCCAGACGCGCTGTTTCGCTTGCGGATAATGAGCGCCGGCGCGTCATCGCTAGGGAAGGAACGTCACTTCGTCATGGTTTTATTGCCGGTTGCCGGACGTCGAGCTTCGCAAAATCTTTGCTGAGCGGAAACGGATTGCGGTCGAAGTCCGCCGCCCGGTCGGCGTCAAGCCAAAGCACTCATCGCGGCAGCGCCCCGCATGAACGGCGCCCTATCCCGCTGGCTTCCAACTCCTCGCGATCGCCGCCATGAGATGGGGAGCCAGCGGATTTTCGGCCGCCGCTGATGTGGCGAACTCGAAAGTCGCGACAGTCAACCGGCCGGGGCCGAGTCGGGCGCGTTTGACGAAGGCGGCGGCCTGATGCAGCCAGCCGACGACGATTCCGGCGTCGACCAGTCCGGCGAAGGCACTCGACAGGAAGCCGGTCAGCACATGGTTCGGCGTCAGGCCGATCCAATGCTCGTCGAGCATCGCCCCGCCCGGCAGGCCCGCCCAGGGGCCATCCGCGCGTCGCCAGGCGAAGCCGCCCATCCAACGCCCGTCCCAAGGCGTTCCTTCGCGCCTGCGAAGCTCCATGCGGGGAAAATTGTGGCGGTCGGAAGCGGGCAGGCCGCGCTCGGGATCAACCAGCGCGTCGGCGGCGTTGGCGATAACGAGGACATGCCGGCCCTCGAGAATGCGCTCGCGCGCCGCCGTCGTCAGCCGGGTCACCAACAAGGTCTCAGCGTCGTCGGGTTGGGCGGCGTGGTTGGGCCAACGCAACGCGGCAAGGATCTGCGCCGCGCCCGCGTCGAGCGCGAACAGCGCGGGCGCATCGCCGCCCAACCGCGGGGCGACGCAGAATTCGAGCCGGTTGCGCGCCAACAGGCGGCCCTCGCCCGTACGCGCCTCCAGTTCGAGATCAATCAGGCGCACGCCCTGCCCCCGCGGCGCGATCAGCGCGAGTTCGACCGGCGCCGCGCCGAC
>JANYIH010000346.1 GCA_025358745.1 Hyphomicrobiales bacterium
CGACGATTACCGCAGGTCTCCACACATCCAAGACATGCGCAAAATCCCGTCAGATCGCCTCACCCGCATGGCGCAGGCGCTCTGCTTCGCTGCCTAGCGTACAAAGTCGAGCTGAGGTCCGCCTCGAAAGCGCATGAAAGAATTAAGATGACATTCGCTGTCGCTCCCCTGTTTCGCCCGCCCGCCGCCAAGCGCGGCAAGACGCCCATGGGCGCGCTCGGCACGCTGGCCGCGCTGGCGCGCAACCCGCTCGAAATCTGGTCGGACCTGCACTTCGAGCGCCCGATGCTGGTCGGCAAGACCTATTTCGGCTGGCGCGCCGTGGTGAGCGATCCCGCCGCCGTGCGGCGCGTGTTCCTCGACAATGCCGCGAACTACCGCAAGGACGCGGTTCAGCTGCGCGTGCTGCGGCCGGGCCTCGGCAACGGTCTGCTGACCGCCGAAGGCGAAACGTGGAAAGCGCAAAGGCGCGCGCTCGCGCCCTTGTTCTCGCCGCGCCAGGTCGCCTCGTTCGCCCCCGCCATGCACCGGGTCGCGCGCGCGCATGCGGACTCCATCGCCGCCCATCGCGATGGCGCGGTGATCGCGGCCGACGAGGAAATGGGCCTCGTGGCGCTGAAGGTGCTGGAGCAGACGCTGTTCAGCCAGGGGCTCGCGCGCGAGGCGAGCCAGTTCCAGCAGGCCGTGACGCGCTATTTCAACACGATCGGCCGCATCTCGCCGCTCGATGTGCTGGGCGCGCCGGATTTCCTGCCGCGCCTCGGGCGCATCCGCGGCAAGGAATCGCTGGCCTTCTTCGCCGCCGCCGTCAACGACATCATCGGCGCCCGGCGCGCGCTGATCGCCTCCGGCGCGACCGCTCCGGACGATTTGCTGACGCTGTTGCTCCGCGCGGCCGACCCGGAGACCGGGCGCGGCCTGTCGGAGGAGGACCTGCGCGCCAATATCGTCACCTTCATCGGCGCCGGCCACGAAACCACCGCCAATGCGCTGACCTGGACGCTCTACCTGTTGTCGCAGTCCCCCGCATGGCGCGCTCGCGTGGAGGCCGAGATCGACGCGCATTTCGACGCGAGCGACGAAAGCGACCCCACCGAAAAGCTGCCCGTCACGAAAGCCGTGTTCGAGGAGGCGATGCGGCTCTATCCCCCCGCCGCCAATCTCTCGCGCGAGGCGATCGCGGAGGATTGGCTCGCCGGTCATCGCATCCCCGCGGGAACCGTCGTGCTGACCCCGCCCTATGTGCTGCATCGGCACAAGACGCTTTGGCGCAACGCCGACGATTTCGACCCCTCGCGCTTCCTGCCCGGCGAGCGCGAGAAGATCGACCGCTACGCCTATATCCCGTTCGGCGCCGGCCCGCGCGTCTGCATCGGCCAGGCTTTTGCGATGCAGGAGGGGCTGATCGTGCTAGCGCACCTGCTTGGCCGCGTCCGGCTCGACCTGTTCCCCGGCCATCCCGTCGGCTTGCAGCAGCGCATCACGCTGCGGCCCACGCACGGGATG
This sequence comes from Hyphomicrobiales bacterium, assembly GCA_025358745.1. Lineage (GTDB taxonomy): Bacteria > Pseudomonadota > Alphaproteobacteria > Rhizobiales > Beijerinckiaceae > Roseiarcus. The sequence goes on from JANYIH010000346.1 coordinate 1,507, forward strand.
CGTATGGTGTTGCGGCCGCGAACCGCGCGGCCGGACTGATTAGGAGCGGTCGATCGACCACGGCCCGGCGCCGGCGGCGGCGAGATAGAGGAATACGAAGCAGAACAGAATCGCCGGCTCGCCCATATTGGCCAGGGGGAAGAACCCCTGTGGCAGATGCGCCATGAAATAGCCGGCGGCCATGAAGCCCGACAGGACGAAGGCGACCGGGCGGGTGAACAGGCCGAGTGTGATCAACGCGCCGCCGACCAACTCCAGCATTCCGGTGAAATAGAGCAGTCCCGAGCCCATCATCTTCTGCATCAGTTCCTGAATCGGCGGGAAATTGAGGATCTTCCCCGTGCCGTGTTCAAGAAACAGCAGACCCGTGACGATACGCAGCACGGAAAGCAGATACGGCGCATATTTCGCCGGAATGATAGCAAAGTTCATGTTTGTCCCCCTTGGTTGAACCTCCCGCGCCCGGGCGCGGGGGGTTGCGTCGATCAAAGAAATTTCGCGATCTGGTCAAACGCGAAACGCGGGCTGCGCGGAAACAACTTCGTCGCGTCGCCATAGCCGATGTTGATGACGACGTTCGACTTTACATTTCCCTCGGGAAAGAACTCGGCGTCAACCTTGCCGTTTTCAAAACCTGACATCGGTCCGGTGTCCAGGCCGACCGCCCGCAACGCGTAAATCAGATAGCCGACCTGCAAGGCGCCGTTCTGGAACGCACTGCGCTTGGCGAAAGCCTCGTTGCCCGAAAACCATGACTTTGCATCGACATGCGGCATCAGGAACGGCAGGTGCTCGTAAAACTTCTCGTCGAACGCAGCAATGGCGACCACCGGAGCCGCTGCGGTCTTGGCGCGATTGCCTTCCGACATCAGCGGCACGAGCCGCGCCTTGGCCGCCTCCGACTTCAGAAACAGGATTCGCATCGGCGACTGGTTGGCGCTGGTCGGCCCCATTTTGGCGAGATCGACCGCTTGTCTCAGCAGATCGTCGGACACCGGCTTGTCGAGAAAGACGTTGTGCGTGCGCGCTTGCGTGAAAAGCTGCGCGAGGGCGGCGGCGTCGACGATTTTCGGCTCGGGAACGTGGGCATTCATGGAGGTCTCCTCGATTTCGCTGCGATGCAGCAGACATGGACGCCCGCACGCATCTTTGCAACTGACAAAAATGTGCTAGTTTCTATCGGTAGAGGTGATGGATGTTCGACCCGCTGACCCTGGACCAGATGCGCGTGCTTGTCGCGGTGGCCGAAACCGGCAGCTTTTCCGCCGCCGCGCGCAAGCTCGGCCGCGTGCAATCGGCGATCAGCCAGGCCGTGCAGGCGATGGAGAGCGCTCTGCAACTGACCCTGTTCGACCGCGCGCGCAAGACCCCTGCGCTCACCGACGTCGGCCGCGCGATCCTGGAGGACGCGCGGGCGGTGCTGGCCAAGACCCACGAATTGCAGGCCCGCGCGCGCGGCATTCGCGACGATCTCGAACCCGAATTGACGCTCGCTGTCGACGCCACCTTTCCCATGCCGCTGCTGATGAAAAGCCTTGAGGCCCTGCGCGGCGCCTTCCCGACCCTGCCGGCGACCCTGTTCACCGACGCGTTGGGCGGCGCGCAGGAGACGCTGCTCGCCGGGGCCGCGCGGATGGCGATCTATCCCATCTTCAGCGGGCCGCCCGCAGAGGTCAGCGCCGAGTTCCTGGCCCGGATCGCGCTCGCCCCGGTCGCCGCCGCCTCGCACCCGCTCAGCAATCTGGGCCGTCCGGCGAGCCGCGAGGATCTGGAGGCGCAGGTGCAGCTCGTGCTGACCGGACGCAGCGCCTTCGCCCAGTCGCTGCGCGGCGGCGTGGTCAGCCCGCACGTCTGGCGCTTCGTCGATCAGACGACGCGGCTCGACTTTCTCTTGAGCGGCTTTGGCTGGTGCAACATGCCGTTGCACATGGTGCAGGAGCACATCGACGCCGGCCGGTTGCGCCGGCTCGACATCCTGCACGGCGAACCGCCGCCGGAATTCCCGCTCTATGTCGTCTGTCCGCGCGACCGCCCGCTCGGCCGCGCCGGGCGCTGGCTGGTCGCCGACCTGCGCGAACGGCTGAAATCTTGCCCCACCTCTTTTCCGCTGGCGGCGGAGTGAAGTCTAGGAAATTTTCCCGGAGGGTTCGGACTGTATCCTCCCATCGGGGCCTAGACGGCGGGAAGGCCGGTTCATTACATTGGCGGCACCGGAAATGCCTGTTGCGAACCGCCGCGCGGGTCTTTCGGTCAGAAACGTATTGGCGGCGGAAACCTTAGGAGAGCTACAATGGCTTGGACCACCCCGGAAATCTGCGAAGTCTGCGTCGGCATGGAAGTCACCGCTTACGCGTCCGCCGAGATCTGATCTCGATTTAACGCGCGAAACGGCTTGGGATCGTCGGGACGTGCGTTTTCTCGTTCTAGGTTCGGCGGCGGGCGGCGGATTTCCGCAATGGAATTGCCTCTGCCCTAACTGCCGCCTAGCGTGGGAGCGGGATCCTCGCACGGAACGCCGCTCCCAAGCCTGCCTCGCGGTGAGCGAGGATGGCGAAAATTGGGTGTTGTTGGGAGCGACTCCCGACCTGCGTCAGCAGATTCTCGACGCGCCGCCGCTCCATCCCCGCATAGCGCCGCGCCATTCGCCCATTCGCGGCGTCTTCCTGCCTAATGGCGACATCGACAATATCGCGGGCCTGCTCGTCATGCGCGAGATGCAGCCGTTCACGATCTGGGGCTCGCCAGCGACGCTCGCCCATGTCAGCGACGGCGTGTTCGCCGTGGTGGACGAGAAACTGGCGCCGCGCGTGGCCGTTGCGCTTGACGAGCCGCTTGACCCCGGCTTCGGCTTCACGCTCACTCCCTTCGCCGTGCCGGGCAAAATCCCGCTTTACATGGAGCCGCCCGACGAGAGCGAACTGTCGCTCGGCGTCGAAGGCGAGACGACGCTAGGGCTGGAAATTCGCAGCGGCGGCCAGCGCGCCTATTTCATTCCCAGTTGCGCCCGGGTGACCCCTGCCCTGCGCGCCCGGCTCGAAGGCGCTGACCTGTTGTTTTTCGACGGCACCACCTTCGAGGAAGACGAAATGATCCGCGCCGGCCTCAGCCCGAAGACGGCCTGGCGCATGGGCCATATGGCGATGAACGGCCCGCGCGGCTCGATCGCCGCCCTGGCGGACGTAAGCGTCGGCCAAAAGGTGTTCATCCACATCAACAATTCCAACCCGGCTTTATGCAAGGGCAGCCCCGAGCGCGCCCGCGTCGAGGCGGCGGGCTGGCGCATCGCCCATGACGGGCTCGAACTCGGGTTTGCCAAATGATCGCTGACGACGCCCGCCCGCGCCTGCCGCGCGGCGTCCGCCTGCGCGAGGACAAAGTGCGCGCGCGCTGGGTGCTGCTGGCGCCGGAGCGGATCGTCAAGGTCAACCCGATCGCGGTTGAGATTTTGCGGCTGTGCGACGGCGCGCGCAATCTGGGGGAAATCGTGGCTGACCTGGCCCAGCGGTTCAAGGCCGATCCCGAGCGCATCGCGGCGGACGTGCGCGCCCTGCTGGCCTCGCTGGCGGAAAAAAAGATGGTCGAGACATGAGCGAAACGCCGCCGCCGCCCGAGGGCCTGCTGGCCGAACTCACGCACCGCTGCCCGCTCGCCTGCCCCTATTGCTCCAACCCGCTCAACCTCGACGCGCCGCGCGACGAGATGAGCACGGATGAGTGGAAGCGCATTTTCTCTCAGGCCGCCGAACTCGGCGTGCTGCATCTGCATCTCTCCGGCGGCGAGCCGTGCTCGCGCCGCGATCTGGCCGAACTCGTGGCCCATGCGGTGGAGGTCGGCCTCTACACCAACCTCATCACCTCAGGCATTGGCCTGACGCGCGATTTGTTCGACCGGCTCGTCGCCGCCGGGCTCGACCATATCCAACTCTCGATCCAGGGCGTCGATGCGCCGCAGGCCGATTGGATCGGCGGCTACAAGGGCGGCTACGCCAAGAAGCGCGAGGTCGCCGCCTGGGTGACGGCCGAGGGCCTGCCGCTGACCGTCAACGCCGTGATCCATCGCGGCAATGTCGAGGACGCGCCGCGCATGGTCGATCTCGCGGTCGAGCTGGGCGCGCGCCGGGTCGAGATCGCGCATACCCAATATTATGGCTGGGCGCTGAAGAACCGCGGCAAGCTGATGCCGACGCGCGAACAGTCCGACCGCGCTTATGCGGCGGTGGAGGCGCGGCGCGCGCATTATCTCGGCACGGTGGTGATCGACCATGTCGCGCCCGATTATCACGCGCGCTATCCCAAAGCCTGCATGAGCGGCTGGGGCCGGCAGACGATGAACGTTTCGCCCAGCGGCAAGGTGCTGCCGTGCCATTCCGCCGAGATCATTCCCGGTCTGGTGTTCTGGAACGCGCGCGAGAAATCGCTGGCCGACATCTGGTCGCATTCGCCCGCGTTCGAGGCGTTCCGCGGCTTCGAATGGATGCAGGAGCCGTGCCGCTCCTGCGAGCGCAAGGCGGTCGACTTCGGCGGCTGCCGCTGTCAGGCGATGGCGCTGCTGGGCGACGCGAAAGCCTGCGATCCGATCTGCGTTAAATCGCCGCATCACGCGCTTGTGGACGAGATCGCGGCGCTCGACAGCGCCGGCGCCGTCGATGGTTTCGCGCCGCGCCGTTACGCGCGCGAGCCCAAGGCGACCGAGCCGGCTTGATCTGGATCAACCAAGTCGAATAGCGGCGCGCCAAAGTCTTTCCGGGAGGGAAAGAAACATGACCGAATGGACCGAGGCGCCAAAGCTGTCGGCGCAGGATTTCGAGGCGGCGATCCGGGCCGTCGGCGCCGAGCGCTATCACGACAAGCACCCGTTCCATAAGATGCTGCACGGCGGCAAGCTCAACAAGGGTCAGGTCGCCGCCTGGGCGCTCAACCGCTATTGCTATCAGGAAGCCGTGCCGCGCAAGGACGCCGCGCTGATCGCGCGCGCCGAATCGCGCGAGCTGCGCCGCGAATGGGTGCATCGCATCCTCGATCACGACGGCCTCGCAGACGAGCCGGGCGGCATCGAGCGTTGGTTGGTCTTGACCGACGGCCTGGGCCTCGACCGCGACTACGTCGTCTCCAAGCGCGGCGCGCTGCCCGCGACCCGCTTCGCGGTCGAGGCCTATGTCCGCTTCGTCGCCATCGAGCCGCTGACCGTCGCCGTCGCCTCCTCGCTGACCGAACTGTTTGCGCCGAAAATCCATCGCGAACGCATTTCCGGCATGCTGGAGAACTACGATTTCATCGGCGAAGAGGTAATGGCCTATTTCCGCCGCCGGTTGGTGCAGGCGCCCGACGACGCAGCGTTCGCGCTCGACTACATCAAACAGCACGCCCGCACGCGGACTGAGCAGGAAGCCTGCGTCGACGCCGTGCGCTTCAAATGCAACGTGCTGTGGGCGCAACTCGACGCGCTGCATCACGCCTATGTCGAGCCCGGCAATATCCCGCCCGGCGCCTTCCGTCCCTGATGGCGCGCGATCCCGGCCTGGAAGAGTTGATCCGCGCCGATCTGCCCGACGAGCCGTTCGCGGAAAAAGCCATGTTCGGCGGCTGGGCGTGGCTGCTGCGCGGCCATCTCCTCTGCGGCGCGCGCGACGACGGGATGCTGGCGCGGCTCGGCAAAGGCAACGACGGCTGGGCATTGGCGACGCCGGGGATCGGCCCGATGATCTCGCGCGGCCGCGCCATGGCGGGCTGGGTGCGCGCGACGCCCGACGCCTATGGCGACGACGCATTGCGCCGGCGTTTGCTGGCGGCCGCGCTCGTTTTCGTGCGAGGGTTGCCGGCGAAGAATTAACGCCGCTCGTATTCCACGAAGGCGAAATCCGCCTCGTCGTTCGGCCCGCGCACGCCCGGCTCGCGTCGCGTTTCGCGCCAGTCGGCGGGATTAATCGCGGGAAAGCGCACGTCCGCCTCCGGCGCCAGATCGACTTCGGTAACATAGAGCCGCCGCGCCAGCGGCATGGCGAGGCGATAAATCTCGCCGCCGCCGCCGATCATGATCTCGTCCACGCCCGCCGCCAACCGCACCGCCTCGTCGAGCGAGCGCGCGACCCGCGCATCGGCGTGCGACCAACCCACGTCACGCGTCACCACGATCACGTCGCGGCCGGGCAGCGGCCGGCCAACGGACTCGAACGTCTTGCGCCCCATGATGAGCGGCTTGGCCCAAGTCAGCGCTTTGAAATGCTTGAGGTCGCTCGACAGCCGCCACGGCATCCGGCCGCGCGCGCCAATCGCGCCGTTGCGCCCGACCGCCGCGATCAGCGAAATCTCGCTCACACCGCCACCGCCGCCTTGATCGCCGGCCACGGCTCATAGCCCTCGAACACCACGTCCTCCGCCTTCACGTCGAACAACGTGGCCCGCGGCGCGAGCTTCAGACGCGGCAAGGCGCGGGGCGCGCGCGAAAGCTGCTCGCGCGCCTGATCCTCGTGGTTGAGATAGAGATGCGCGTCGCCGAATGTGTGGACGAAATCGCCGACTTCGAGCCCGCATTCGCGCGCGATCAGATGCGTCAACAGCGCGTAGCTCGCGATATTGAACGGCACGCCTAAGAAGAGGTCGGCCGAGCGCTGATAAAGCTGGCACGACAGCCGCCCCTGCGCGACATAAAACTGGAACAGGCAGTGGCAGGGCGGCAGCTTCATCGCCTCGATGTCGGGCACGTTCCAGGCGGAGACGATCAGCCGGCGCGAATCAGGGTTGCGCTTGATCTCGGCCAAGAGCCACGCGATCTGATCGTAAGTGCGCCCGTCCGGGCCTTCCCACGCGCGCCATTGCTTGCCATAGACGGGGCCGAGATCGCCGTTGGCGTCGGCCCATTCGTCCCAGATGCCGACGCCGTTGTCCTGCAAATAGCGCACATTGGTGTCGCCGTTGAGGAACCAGATCAGTTCGTGGACGATCGACTTCAGATGCAGTCGCTTGGTCGTCACCAGCGGGAAACCGGCGCTGAGATCGAACCGCAGCTGCCGGCCGAACAGCGACCGCACCCCCGTGCCTGTGCGGTCTTCCTTTACGACGCCCGCCTCCAGCGCCTCGCGCAACAGATCGAGATAAGCCTGCATGGCCGCGTGCTAACCGATTTTGGCGGTCGGCGCCAAGCGCGGTTTAGTGGACGCTGACCGTCTCAAGCTGGTTCTCCCAGGCGTTGGCGATCGCCGCGTCCCTGCTGTCGGTCAAAAGGATTGGCGAGCCGTCGGCGCTGAGCAGCGCGAAAAGTTGCAGGCCGGGCCGGATCGGCGGCGCCTGCGGGAACAGCCGCTGCGCGTCCTCGGAGCGAATCGTCTTGAGATAGGCGACGGCGCCGGAGCCCAGATGCGCGAACTGTTGCGGGGTCAGGTCAGTATCGGTGTGGAATTCGTTTTTCACGTCACTCTCCTCATCTGGCGGTCACTCGTTACGCTTCAACGACCCGCCCCGGGCGCGCACCTTCAGTCTCGCGCCAGAATGTTGATCTTTTTTATCACCTTATCCGGCTGCGGCTTCACGACGTCGATCGACAACAAGCCGTTTGCAAGCTCCGCGCCAAGCACCCGCATGCCCTCGGCAAGCAGGAAATTGCGCTGGAACTGGCGTGCGGCGATCCCGCGATGGATATATTCGCGGGACTTATCCTCACGCTGACGTCCCTTGATCCAAAGCTGGCTTTCCTCCTGCGTCACCTCGATGTCATCAAGAGTAAACCCCGCCACCGCCAAGGTGATCCGCAATCGCTCGGGAGCATCTTCCCGAGCCGGAATGCGCTCGATATTGTAAGGGGGATAGCCGTCGGAGCCGACCTTGGTCGCCCTTTCGAGCGCCCGCTCGATTTCATCGAAACCGAGCAGGAACGGCGAGCTCATCGTCGTCATCCGCACCATAGACAAGCCCCTTTCAGGCGCTTCGCCGACTTTGGCCTCGCATTCCAGGCGACTGCCGGTCGGCGGTCCAGCTCTAGCCCATCCCCTAAGGCGATGCGCCAGAACATGATATGTGCCGCTTCCCGCGCGGTTCAAGGGCGCTCCTTATCGCCCCTCATTCGATGATAGAGGCTGCGCGCCAAAATTGAATCATTGGCTAATGAGCGGTCGGGGACTGGGCCGACGAGAAGGCGGTGGATGTGGCGCTCGGCGTAAAGCGACAATGCCCTTCCTGCGGCGCGCGATTCTACGATCTCGGCAAGCGCCCGGTCGTGTGCCCGCGCTGCAAGGCCGAGGTCGGTCTCGCGCGCGCCAAGCCGAAAGCCGCCGCGCCGAAACCAGCGGACCCGCCGGCGCCCGAGCCGCGGCCGCGCCGCGCCGCGCCGAACTGGTCGGCCGAGCAGGCGGGCGCGCTCGATGCCGTCGGGCGCTGGCTGGCGAAGGGCGATTCGCCGGTGTTCCGGCTGTTCGGCTACGCCGGCGTCGGCAAGACGACGCTCGCCCGCCACGTCGCCGACCACGCCTCCGGCAAGGCCGCCTTCGCCGCCTTCACCGGCAAGGCCGCGCTCGTGCTGCGCTCGAAGGGTTGCGCCGGCGCCACCACCATCCATTCGCTGATCTACAACGCCCAGGAGGACAAGAGCGGCGCCCCGAGCTTCACCCTCAACGCGGAGGGTCCGGCCTCGCGGGCGAGCCTGATCGTGATCGACGAATGCTCAATGGTGGACGAGGAACTCGGCCGCGACCTGCTCTCCTTCGGCAAGCCGATCCTGGTGCTCGGCGATCCCGCGCAATTGCCGCCCGTCAAAGGCGCCGGCTTCTTCACCGAGGCCGAGCCCGACGTGATGCTGACCGAAATCCACCGTCAGGCGCGCGACAATCCCATCATCCGCCTGTCGCAGACGATCCGGGAGGGCGGCGACGTCGACTACGGCGCCTATGACGACACGCGGGTGATCCGCCGCGAGGAGGTCAACGCCGAGATGGTGATGGGCGCCGATCAGGTGCTGGTCGGCCTCAACAAGACGCGCCGCGCCTATAACGCGCGCCTGCGCCAACTCTCGGGCCGCGAGGGCCTGACGCCGACGCTCGACGACAAGCTCGTCTGCCTGCGCAACAACCACGAGAAGGGCCTCCTCAACGGCGGTCTCTGGCGCGTCGCCAAAACCAACGGCATGGCCAACGACTTCGTCCGTCTCGCGCTTCGGCCCGAGGAGGACAACGGCCGCGACCCGCTCGCGGTGGTGGTGCATCGCGCCTTCTTCGAGGGTCGCGAGGCCGACCTGCCCTATCCGATCCGGCGCGAATCGGACGAATTCGATTTCGGCTACGCGCTCACCGTGCACAAGTCGCAGGGCTCGCAATGGGACGATGTCGTGCTGTTCGACGAGAGCCGCGCCTTTCGCGAACACCGCGCGCGCTGGCTTTACACCGGCGTCACCCGCGCCGCGAAACGGCTGACGTTGGTGCGCTGACGCTTTCGCGCGGGTCAGGTTAGGATGTGGATTCTGGAGGAAACGCGGTGACGACGAGGCTTACGATCCGGTTCGATTTTCACCCCGACCGGCGTCTCGGCCCCGGCAAGATCGCGCTGCTCGAAGCGATTGCGGAAACCGGCTCGATCTCGGCGGCGGGGCGGCGGCACAAAATGTCCTATCGCCGCGCCTGGCTGCTGGTGGACGAACTCAATCGTCTGTTCGCAGCGCCGCTGGTGCGCGCCCAGCCCGGCGGCCCCAAGGGCGGCGGCGCTTCGCTCACCCCGGCAGGCGCGCAGGTGCTGCGCGCCTATCGCGAAGCCGAACGCAAGATGCGCGTCGCCGTGGCCGGCGAGCTGACAGAGATGGAGGCATTGCTGGCGCCGTAAATCCCGTAGCAAATGCGGAGAAGAAAACCGAAGCTTTTTGTTCATTTAAATTTACCCGACGCCCCTTGCTTTCCGTGGGTAAGTCAAATTGCGCTTGCATGCTTGGCTCGTCTCCCGCATGTTTTGCAATACGATTTTCGACCCCGCCGATTGCCGGCGCCCTAGTCGCCGCCCCAGAGGAAACCAAAGTCATTTTGCCGCACCGACCCCGCGAACTCGATTCGAAGGCCAAGCGCAACATCGTCATCGCTGTTTTGCTGGCGATGTTTCTGGCGACGCTCGATTCCACCATCGTCGCGCCCGCCTTGCCCACCATCGGCGGCAGTCTGGGCGGCGCCTTTTTCCTGCCCTGGATCGTCTCCGGGTATTTCCTCACCTCGACCGCGGTGACGCCGCTCTACGGCAAGCTGTCGGATATTCACGGCCGCCGCCCGGTGATGCTGGCGGCGCTGGCGCTGTTCCTGCTGGGTTCGCTCGCCTGCGCCTTGTCGCCGAACATGACGACGCTGATTATCGCCCGCGCCGTGCAGGGGATCGGCGGCGGCGGCCTCGTCGCGCTGGCGCAAACCGTCGTCGCCGACATCGCTTCGCCGCTGGAGCGGGCGAAGTACACCGTCTATATCTCAACCATGTGGGCGGCTTCGAGCATCGCTGGCCCGGCGCTCGGCGGCTTTCTCGCGCAGCATCTGTCGTGGACGGCGATCTTCTGGCTTAATCTGCCGCTCGGCGTCCCCGCCTATGTCATGTGCGACCGGCTGTTGCGCGATCTGCCGCAAGTGCGCCGACCGCATCGGCTTGACTGGCTCGGCGGCGCGCTGGTGATCGGCGCGACCGCCGCCTTGATGCTGGCGCTGACGCTAGGCGGCGCCTATCTGCCGTGGCGCTCGGGAATCGTGATCGGGCTCGGGGCCTTGGCGATAGCGCTGGCGGTCGGCTTCGTCGCCCATCTGCGTCGCGCCCCGGAGCCGTTGATTCCCCCCGCGATTTTCGCCAATCGGGTGGTGGACAAAGCCTCGGCTTCGATGTTCCTGGCCATGTTCGTCTATGTCGCGGCGATCATCTATCTCCCGCTCTACTTCGAAGCCTGTCTCAGGCTCGATCCCACGCTCTCCGGCGTGAGCCTGATCGGCGTGCTCGGCGCGAGCGTCATATCCTCCAATTTCACCGGCCTGCGCATTCCCAGGGCGCCGCGCTACAAGATGATGGGCTATTGTGGCCTGCCCGCTTCGGTCGCCGCGCTGACCGCGCTCGCCGCCTTTGCGCCGAGGTTGAATTTCTGGGCCGCGGAAGCGCTGATCCTGACCTACGGTCTGGGCCTGGGCACGTTATTTCCGGTGTTGCAAATCTCGGTGCAGAACGCCGTCAATCCCAGCGACATGGGCGCGGCGACCGCGACGCTGACTTTCGTGCGCAGTTTGGGCAGCGCGCTCGGCGTCGCCGTGTTCGGGGCGGTCGTGTTCGCCTTCGGCCTGGGCGAACCCAGCGCAGTGGCGCAGGCTGACCCCGCCAACGCCACAGCCGCCTTCCAGGTCGCCTTCGCGCTGATGGCGTTGGCGACCGCAGGCTCGCTGCTGTTCTACGCGGGCATGGAGGAGCGTCCGCTGCGCGGCCCGGCGCCCGCGCGCGTCACCTAGGCGAAATACTGCCCGCCGTTCGCCGACAGGGTCGAGCCGGTGATGAAGCCGGACTCGTCGGAGGCGAGGAAAACGACCGCGCGGCCGATCTCCTCCGGCTCGCCCAACCGGCCGACCGGGATCTGCGGCAGGATGTTCTTGGCCAGCACTTCCGGGGCGATCGCCTTCACCATTTCAGTGGCGATGTAGCCCGGGCAGATCGCGTTGACGGTGACGCCCATGCGCGCGCCCTCTTGCGCCAATGCCTTCACGAAACCGAGGTCGCCGGCCTTGGCGGCGGAATAGTTCACCTGCCCCGCCTGCCCCTTCTGGCCGTTGATCGAGGAAATGCAGATCACGCGGCCGAACTTGCGGCTGCGCATCCCCTCCCAGACGGGCCGGGTCATGTTGAACAGCGAATTGAGGTTGGTGTTGATGACGCCGTACCATTGCTCCGGCGTCATCTTGTGGAAGAAACCGTCCTTGGTGATGCCGGCGTTGTTGACCAGCACATCGACCGGCCCGAGCTCGGCCTCGACCTTGGCGAGTCCGGCAACGCAGGCGTCGTAATCGCCGACGTCCCATTTGTAGACGTTGACGCCCGTCTCGGCCTTGAACTTCGCGGCCGCCTCGTCATTGCCGTGATAGGTGGCCGCAACCTTGTAACCCGCCGCCTGCAACGCCCTGGAGATGGCGCCGCCGATCCCGCGCGTGCCTCCGGTGACAACCGCAACCCTGCTCATGACGAACTCCTTGAAAGTCTCGCGTCCCCTAATGCGCGGGAGTCTTAAGCTCCCGCGCCCCGACTACATTGACGCCGATCAGCGCTCGACGGTGAGCGCGATGCCCATACCGCCGCCGATGCACAATGTCGCCAGCCCCTTGTGGGCCTTGCGGCGCGCCATTTCGTGCAGCAGCGTCACCAGCACGCGCGCGCCCGAGGCGCCGATGGGATGGCCGATGGCGATCGCGCCGCCGTTGACGTTGACGATGTCGGGGTTCCAGCCCAGATCCTTGTTGACCGCCAAGGCCTGCGCCGCGAAAGCTTCGTTGGCTTCGACCAGATCGAGGTCTTTCACCGACCAGCCGGCCTTAGCGAGCGCCTTGCGCGAGGAGGGGATAGGTCCCGAGCCCATCAGGGCGGGATCCACGCCGGCGGTCGCCCACGAGGCGATCCGCGCCAGCGGGGTGATGCCGCGCTTCTCGGCTTCCTCCGCCGTCATCAGCACCAGAATCGCCGCGCCGTCGTTGAGGCCCGAGGCGTTTCCCGCCGTCACCGAACCGTCCTTGAGGAAGGCGGGGCGCAGCTTGGCCAGCGCGTCATAGGTCACGCCGTGGCGGACGAATTCGTCGTCGAGCACGATCTCGTCGCCCTTCTTGGAGGAGATCGTAAACGGGACGATTTCGTCCTTGAACTTGCCCGCCTTCTGCGCGGCCTCCGCCTTGTTCTGCGAGGCGGTGGCGAAGCGGTCCTGATCCTCGCGGCTGATTTGCCATTTGGCGGCGATGTTCTCGGCCGTATTGCCCATGTGATAGCCATGGAACGCGTCGGTCAGACCGTCCTTGATCATGGTGTCGATATATTTGAAATCGCCCATCTTCACGCCATTGCGCAGATGCGCGGCGTGCGGGGCGAGCGACATCGATTCCATGCCGCCGGCGACGATGACCGAGGCGTCGCCGTTGGCGATCTGCTGCATGCCCAGCGCCACCGCGCGCAGGCCCGAGCCGCAAAGCTGATTAAGCCCGAACGCGGTCTTTTCCTGCGGCACGCCAGCTTTCATCGCCGCCTGACGCGCCGGGTTCTGCCCCTGCGCGCCCGACAGGATCTGACCTAGGATCACTTCGTCGACATCGCTCGCCGGCACGTTGGCCGAGGCGAGCGCGGCGGTGATCGCGGTGGCTGCGAGATCATGCGCGGGCGTGTTGGCGAATTTGCCGTTGAACGATCCGACCGCCGTGCGCTTGGCGCTGGCGATCACAATATCCTTAGCCGACATCTGGCGTCTCCAGTTCACAACAGGGTCCGCGCCCTCGTTCGCGCTTCCTTAAACGAATAGTAGAATGTGGCTACTAGCCGTTCGATCTGCAACGAAGGGCGTTCGACTTTCCTCTTAGTGCCTCGCGCCGCCCATGTCGACGACGTACGGCTTGGCGCGGCGGAACATAGCGCCAAGTTCAGCCCGCCGCTGCATTGTCGAGCGGGTTTGAACCAGCGTCGAGACGGGCGCGGAGCTGCGCGCTGCGTCATTCCAGGAACGCGCGCACGAACGGCGTCGCGGGGGCCGCACGCAATTCGGCGGGACTGCCGATCTGTTCGATGCGGCCAGCGTTCAGGATCGCGACCCGATCGGCGATGTCCATCGCCTCCGCCTGATCGTGGGTCACGAAGACGGTTGTGAGGCCGGTGCGGTCGTGAATCTCGCGCAGCCACTTGCGCAGA
>JANYIH010000008.1 GCA_025358745.1 Hyphomicrobiales bacterium
CGCGCAAACACCTTGAAGCCCGAGCCCTTGAAATGCCCGGACACATTCTGCATCACGATCGGATTGCGCAGGTCCGGCTTGTCGGACCCATACTTGCGCATCGACTCCGCATAGGGGATGCGCGGCCACGGCGACGGCGTCACCGGCTTGCCTTCAGCAAATTCCTCGAACACGCCGCGAATGACAGGCTCCATCGTATCGAAAACGTCCTCCTGCTCGACGAAGCTCATCTCGACGTCGAGCTGGTAGAACTCGCCCGGCAGCCGGTCGGCGCGCGGGTCCTCGTCGCGGAAGCACGGCGCGATCTGGAAATAGCGGTCGAAGCCCGCCATCATCAGGAGTTGCTTGTACTGCTGCGGCGCCTGCGGCAGCGCGTAGAATTTGCCGGGATGAATCCGCGACGGCACGAGGAAGTCGCGCGCGCCCTCGGGGGACGAGGCGGTCAGGATCGGCGTCTGGAACTCCGAGAACCCCTGCCCCTTCATGCGCGCGCGCATCGAATCCACCACCTTGCCGCGCAGCATGATGTTCCGGTGCAGCTTCTCCCGGCGCAGGTCGAGGAAACGGAACCGCAGCCGCGTATCCTCGGGGTATGGCTGGTCGCCGAACACCGGCAGCGGCAGGTCGCCCGCCGGTCCGAGCACCTCGATCTCGCGCACGTAAAGCTCGATCTGCCCCGTCGCCATATCGGCGTTGCCGGTCCCCTCGGGGCGTTTGCGCACGAGACCGTCGAACCGCACCACCGTCTCGGCGCGCAATTTCTCGGCGGAAGCGAAAGCCGGAGAATCGGGATCGACCACGCATTGCGTCATGCCGTAATGATCGCGCAGATCGACGAACAGCACGCCGCCGTGGTCGCGGATGCGGTGGCACCAGCCGGAAAGACGGGCGTCCTGGCCGCTTTCGGCCAGGGTGAGCGCGCCGCAGGTGTGCGAGCGATAGCGGTGCATGAGGGCGATTTTCCAGCGATTTTCAAAGGTCGGAGGCGCTGCCTAACCGAAAACGCCGGCGGGGTGAAGCCGGCGCCTCGCCGCGCCTGCGCGCCGGCTCGCGCAAAACTAAAGATTCCTGTGACGCTGGCCCCTATAAGGCCATCGCAAAATTCGCGTTAAGGTGCGCCCATGCTGATCATTCACGATTTCGCCAACGCGACTTTCGAGCCCTGGCCGGGCTCGGCCCACATCCCCGAGGGCGCGACGTGGATCGACGCCAACGCGCCGACGGAAGACGAATCCGCCTTCATCGAGCGCGCGCTCGGCGTGAAGCCGCCCAGCCTCGAAAGAATGTCGGAGATCGAGACTTCCAGCCGCTTCTATCGCCTGCGCGACGCCGTCTGCGTCACCTTGCCTCTCGCCCGCCGCGATCAAGACGGAACCGTCTCCACCCACCCGCTGGCGCTGATCGTCACGCCCAAGGCGCTGCTGACCGTGCGTTACGAAGCGCTGAAACCCTGCGAGCCGCAGCACATGGAGGCGATGGGAATCGACCGCAGCCACCCCAGCGCCGTCGGCGCCACACTTGCGCTGCTTGAATCCATCGTCGACCATCTCGCCGACGAACTCGAATTCCTGACCGCGCGGCTCGATCAATGTTCGCGCCAGATTTTCGCCACGCCCACCAAGAAATCCAGGGGAATGCGCTCCGATCTCCTGAAAGGCGTGATTCCCGAGATCGGCCGCCAGCGTGAATATAATTCGCGGCTGGAGGAAACGCTGCTGACGCTCGCCCGCGCCGTTCCCTATCTCACTTCGGAACTGTCCGCCCGCCTGGCGCCGGAAACAACCGGTCGGCTGGACCGCATCGGCCGCGACGTTCAGTCGCTGAGTTCGCACGAAGATCGACTGTCGGAAAAAATCCAGTTTCTGCTCGACGCCAGCCTCGGCCTGATCGGCGTCGAGCAGAACGACATCTTCAAGGTGCTGACCATCGTCTCGGTGATCGGCATCCCGCCGACGCTGATCGCCAGCATGTACGGCATGAATTTCAAGACCATTCCGGAATACGACTGGCGCCTGGGTTATCCCTACGTGCTTTCGCTGATCGCGCTGAGCGGTCTGATCCCGCTGGCCTGGTTCAAATATCGGCGGTGGTGGTGAGCCCTTTTCCCAACGTTTTGATAGAACGCGCGCGCGCGCTGATCGAGCGCTGCCGCGCATCGGGGCTTCGGCTGGCGAGCGCGGAATCCTGCACCGGCGGGTTGATCGCCGCGCTCCTGACCGAAATTCCCGGCTCCTCGGACGTGTTCGAGCGCGGCTTTGTCACCTATTCCAACGCCGCCAAGCAGGAATTGCTGGGCGTCGCGGCGGCGACGCTCGAAGCTCACGGCGCGGTCAGCGAGGCGACGGCGCGAGAGATGGCCGCCGGCGCGCTGCGCCATTCCCACGCGCAGATCGCAGTCAGCGTCACCGGCGTCGCCGGACCCGGCGGCGGCAGCGCGGCAAAGCCCATCGGGCTGGTGCATTTCGCCTGCGCCGGGCCGAACGGAAGGCTGGTCGCGAAAGAGCAGCGATTCGGCGATCCCGGACGCAGTGCGATCCGCGCGGAGGCGGTCGCGCAAGCGCTGGAATTGCTCGAAGCGGCGGCTGGCTGCGACTAGCGGTTCGGCGCTGCGCACAAGTTCGACATCGCTGCGAGGCCGTCGAAAGTTCAGCCGCCCGCTGATCCCTTGCAGCGCCCATAGCGTAAACCCACATAAAACGTAGCTAGTGAAAGATCGGAGAGCGCCATGACGGCTGTTCGTTTTGCCCTTCTTTTTGCGGCGCTCGCCGCCCCCGCCTTTATGCCAATCCCAGCGCTCGCCGGGGTAGGATTGGGTACGGCCTTCCCCGTTGCCTGCGGGTCCGGCTACCACCCCGACGCGGGGGGCAATTGCCAACCTAACGCGGAAGAGACGAACCGCTATTGCCCGCGAGGCGCGGTGTTTCACACCACCTTCGACGGTTGGCGGTGCGATCCGGCGCCGCGCGAAGCCTACTAGACCTTCGCCGGGGCCGCGCCCTTGCCGTAAATCTTGTCCGCCCGCGCCTCGAAGGCGCTGGCGAAAGTGCGGAAAACCGCATCGAACATCGAGCCCATCAGGGCGGCCAGCAGCCGCGACTTGAACTCATATTCGATGAAGAATTCGACCTTGCAGCCCTCGCCCTCGGGCGCGAAATTCCAGATGTTGCGCAGGCGGCTGAACGGCCCCTCGACATATTCGACCGCGATCGTCATCGCCTTTCGGTCGAGCGTGTTGCGGGTGACGAAGCGTTCGCGGATCGCCTTGTAGCCGACTTCCATTTCGGCCAGAATGATCTCGTTGCCGCTGGCGTCTTCGCCGCGCGGCCGGGTCTTCATGCCGACGCAAAGCAGCAGAAATTCAGGGTAGCTGTCGCAATCCGCGACGAGATCGAACATCTGCTGCGGGCTGTGCCGAACCACGCGCGCGCTGCGAAACGAGGGCACGTCAACCCTCGTAGACGACGAAGGCGTAGACCCCGACAAATAGCACCGCCGAGACCAGCGTGGTCGCCAGAAGCTTCAGGCCGATGTGCGGCGCGACGGGCGCGCCCGCATCCGCGCCCAACGGAAGATCGCCGCCCGCCTCCGCGTGGTTGCGCACGCCGAACGGCAGCACCGCGAACAGCACCACCCACCACATCGTGAAATAGACGGCGGTCGCGAGCGGCCAGGCCATTGCGGGCCGGTCAGTTCGACGAAGTCGGCGAAGGCGCCGGCGCGGCCGGGGCCGGGGCGGGCGCATTGCCGCCCTTCAACTGATCGAGCAGGTTTGGCTCGGCCGGCTTTTGCGTCGAGGAACTGGCCGGCGCGGTCGAGTCGATGATGGAACGCGGCGCGCGATTCCATCCCGCCAGGATCGACATCATTAGCGCAGAGGCGAAGAACAGCGCGCCGAGAATCGCCGTCGCGCGAGACAGGGCGTTGGCCTGCCCGCGCCCGGTCATGAAGCCGCCGCCGCCGCCCGTGCCCAACGCGCCGCCTTCGGAGCGCTGCAACAGAACCACGCCAACCAACGCGATCACCACCAGAAGGTGGATGACGATGAGCACCGACATCATCGACTAAAATCTCCGCCGGCCGCGCCGGTTCATCGACGCCGCGAAGCGCCGCCGTTTGAAAAAATCGCGCGCTCGTAACACGCGCGCGACAATCCGTAAACGATCTGCCCGTAAACGATCAGCGCGATTTCCGCGCCTTGGCCGCTTTCGCCGCCGCCGCACGACGCGCCGCGTCCAGTCCAAGCTGCGCCCATCGCCTCAGCGCGTCCTCGTCGTCATAAGCCTCAGCCGGCAGCCGCCAGAACGCCATGGCTCTCGGCTGGCCCCGCATTTCATAGACGAACGGCTGTGATCGCGCCGCCGTGAACGTCGCCTGCGTCTCAGCGTCGCACTTGATGTAAACCTCGCCGCTGCGGGGCTGAATCGCGATGCAGAGCCCGTCTGCATAAATCCCCGCGCCGCCGAACATCCGCCGCACGGTCAGCGCGCCGAACGGCGCGAACAGCTCCTTCAGGCTCTCGACGTCCATCACACCGCCGCTTCGAGCCCCTCGGGGTTGGCGGGGGTCAGCGCGACGCTTTCGCCGCAGCCGCAAGATCCCGTCTCGTTGGGATTGCGGAAGCTGAACGACGAGCCCAGCCGGTCGGCTTTGAAATCCATTTCCGCGCCGAGCAGGAACAGCACCGCCTTCGGGTCGATCAGCACCCTGACGCCCTTGTCCTCGATCACCTCGTCGAGCGGCTCGACCTTCTCGGCAAGTTCCATCGTGTAAGACATGCCGGCGCAGCCGCCGTTGCGGACGCCGACGCGCAGCGCGACCGCGGGTCTGTCGGACTTGTCCATGATTTCCTTGACGCGTGAGGCCGCCGCCTCGGTCAGACTCATCACCTTCATGCGCGAAAGCCGCGAAGCCATCGTAAAAACCTCCGTGCGCCGGGTTCAAGGCCCGGGACGATCGAGCGATATATAGCATCGATGCGTTGATTTTTACAGGAGGCTCGCACTTGCTCCCCCTTTGTGGCAAACGCCCCCGCCATGGTCGACTTTTCCTTCATGGCCCTTATGCACCGCGCCGTCGAGGCGCTCGAGCGCATGGCGCCCAAACCGCCGCAGGCGCCCGATTTCAAATCGGCCGACGCTTTCGTTTGGCGCGCCGGCGACGAGACCGCGCTGCCGGTCGCGCGGGTCAACCGGGTCGCGATCGGCCTGCTCAAGGGCGTCGATCGCGCCCGCGACATTCTGCTCGACAACACCAGGCGCTTCGCGCTTGGCCTGCCCGCCAACAACGCGCTGCTGTGGGGCGCGCGCGGCATGGGCAAATCCTCGCTGGTGAAAGCCGCCCACGCCGCCGTCAACGCCGCGCGCGGCGAGGCGCGCGCGCTGAAACTGATCGAGATCCACCGCGAGGACATCGAGAGCCTGCCCGCGTTGATGGCGCTGCTGCGCGACGCGCCGTGGCGCTTTGTGGTGTTCTGCGATGATCTGTCGTTCGATGGCGTCGACGCGTCCTACAAATCGCTCAAGGCGGTGCTTGAGGGCGGCATTGAGG